>NZ_JAFCXH010000033.1:0-52441 GCF_049898225.1 Pseudomonas sp. DSP3-2-3
TTATCGGCGCATTTGGTGAAGGGGTGGGACGAAGTCTCCAACGGTCTGTACTGGTATGAGTCAGAAGCTAGGCTTTTAGTCCCACCCACCCCTTCAAGTCTAAACATACAAGCGAGGCTAGCCTGCGAATGCCGATAACGCGGTATACCTGCCGCACCGCGTTGATTGGTTCGCGGGCAAGCCTCGCTCCAACAGAATCGGCTATCCTCCAGTCTCTTCAAACGAGACTGGAGCCTCCATGCCCCCCGCCCGTCTACTCGCCCCGCTAAGCCTTTGCCTGCTCGCTGCCTGCGCGCAGCAACCCCGACATATCGTCACCCTCGAAAAACAAAGCGAATGCCCGCTGGCCCTGAAAACCGGGCAGATCCTGCTGTTGACCCTGCCCAGCACACCCACCACCGGCTACCGCTGGCAGATCCAGAACCCGGCGCAAGGCATCTTGCGCAGCATGGGTCCCGAGGTGTACAGCAACCCCGAGGACAAAAACATGGTCGGCAGTGCCGGTCAGTCGGTATGGCGTTATCGGGCGGCGGACGCTGGCAGCGGTCACCTGATGATGGTTTATCAGCAGCCTTGGGCGCCGGAAGTCGCACCAGAGCGCACTTTCGACTGCGTGATTACCGTCAATGAGTGAGTTTTAGCCAACTTCGCGCAGATGAGGTTTCGGCAGGGGCGTGGAATTGGCTAAAATGCCGCACTTTTCAGCCCTATGCCGGAACTGCCGTGAGCAAAGAACCCGACCGTCTATTCGCCCAGCCCCTTGCCCAGGTGCCGGACTTCGCCTTCAACGAGGACGTGGTGCGGGTGTTCCCGGACATGATCAAGCGCTCGGTGCCGGGTTATCCGACGATTGTCGAAAATCTCGGCGTGCTCGCGGCGCAATTCGCCCAACCCAATAGCGTGTTGTACGACCTGGGCAGCTCCTTGGGTGCCGTGACTCAGGCCTTGCGCCGCCATGTGCGAACCGAAGGCTGCAAGGTCATCGCTGTGGATAATTCGGCGGCCATGGTTGAGCGTTGCCGGGAATACCTCAATGGGCAAGACTCGATGTTTCAGGAGTTGCTGCCGGTGCAGGTCATCGAAGGCGACATTCTGGCCCTTGAGTTCCAGCCCGCCTCGGTGGTGGCACTCAATTTCACCCTGCAATTCATCGCCCCGGAGCTGCGTCTGACCCTGTTAAGCCGCATTCGTCAGGCGCTGGTGCCGGGCGGCGCGCTGATTCTGTCGGAGAAGCTGCGTTTCAATGACGAACAGGAACACGCGCTGCTCACCGATCTGCACGTAGCCTTCAAGCGCGCCAATGGCTACAGCGAACTGGAAATTGCCCAGAAACGCAGCGCCATCGAAAACGTCATGAAGCCCGACAGCCTCGACGAACACCGCCAGCGCCTGCTTGATGCAGGATTTTCCAAGGTGGTGCCCTGGTTCCAATGCCTTAACTTTGCCTCGTTGATTGCCCTGCCATGATTGATCTCGCTCCTCTGGTCCGCCGTCTGGCGGGCACTCCCCTGGCTGAGTGGGCCAATGGCCTGCAAGCGCAACTCGATACCAAGATGACCAAAGGCCACGGCGATCTGGAACGCTGGCAAGGTGCGCTCAATGCCCTGCCCGACTTGATGCCGACCCGCGTCGATCTGACGGACAGCTTTACCCTGGACGCCGACTGCGACGGCGAAACCCGCACGCAGGTGCGCAAGGCGCTGTTGGGCCTGTCGCCGTGGCGCAAAGGGCCGTTCGATGTGTTTGGCGTGCATGTGGATACCGAATGGCGCTCGGACTGGAAGTGGTCGCGGGTATCCCCGCATCTGGACCTCAAGGGCAAGCGCGTTCTGGACGTCGGCTGCGGCAATGGTTATTACCAGTGGCGCATGCTCGGCGCAGGGGCCGACAGCGTGATTGGCGTCGATCCGAACTGGCTGTTCTTCTGCCAGTTCCAGGCCATGCAGCGCTTCCTGCCCGACCTTCCGGCGTGGCATTTGCCATTCACGCTTGAGGATTTGCCAGCGCGGCTCGAAGGCTTCGACACGGTGTTTTCCATGGGTGTGCTGTATCACCGCAAGTCACCTATCGATCACTTGCTGGCGCTCAAAGACTGTCTGGTCAAAGGCGGTGAACTGGTGCTGGAAACCATGGTGATCGAAGGCGACGTGCATCAAGTGCTGGTCCCGGAGGACCGTTACTCGCAGATGCGCAACGTCTGGTTCCTGCCGTCGGTGCCGGCGCTGGAGCTGTGGCTGCGCCGCGCAGGCTTCGTCGATGTGCGCTGCGTTGACGTCAGCGTCACCACGGTTGAGGAACAGCGCGGCACGCAATGGATGCGCTTTCAGTCCCTGAGCGACTTTCTTGATCCGGACGATCACAGCAAGACCGTGGAAGGCCTGCCCGCGCCGATACGGGCGGTGATTGTGGGGCGCAAGCCTTGACGGCCCCTGATACGACCTGTGGGACCGGCTTTAGCCGGGAAGAGGTCGGTATGTTCACGGCATCGCTACCATCAGGATGCCGTTTTCCCGGCTAAAGCCGGTCCCACAGGCTGTGCTAGCCCTTATAAGCCGCCGCCATAATCAACGCCTTCATCTCCGCCACCGCCGACTTGAAGCCCACGAACAGCGCGTGAGCCACCAGCGCGTGGCCGATGTTCAGCTCGTTCACGCCCTTGATCGCCGCAACCGCTTCGACGTTGTGGTAATGCAGGCCGTGTCCTGCGTTGACGATCAAACCTTCAGCCAGGCCAAACGCTACACCATCAATAATGCGTTGCAGCTCGTCGGCGACTTCCGTCGGGGTCTGGGCGTCGGCATAACGGCCGGTGTGCAACTCGACGGCGGGCGCGCCAACCCGTTTGGACGCGGCGATCTGCCGCTCGTCGGCATCGATGAACAGCGACACTTCGCAACCGATCTTGCTCAAGCGCTTAACGGCCGCCTGAATGCGCGCTTCCTGGCCTGCTACGTCAAGACCGCCTTCGGTGGTCAATTCCTGACGTGTTTCCGGAACCAGACAGACATGCGCGGGACGCAGGCGCTCGGCGAAAGCCAACATTTCGTCGGTCACGCCCATCTCGAAATTCATGCGTGTTTGCAGCACGTCCTTGAGCAGCAGCACATCGCGCTCCTGGATGTGGCGGCGGTCTTCGCGCAAATGCACGGTGATGCCATCGGCACCCGCCTCTTCGGCATCCAGCGCGGCCTTGACCGGGTCCGGGTAACGCGTGCCCCGGGCCTGACGCAATGTGGCGACGTGATCGATGTTTACGCCAAGAAGGATGCGAGTGCTGTGGGTCACGGGTGTCTCCTGAAAGATGGGCGGAACAGGTCGGTGAGCATAAAGCCTGTTTACGGCTTGCGAAACAGTTCGCGACTGACTAATGGACGGCCGCCGAGGTGAACGGCCAGTGCCTGACGCATCAGCCGCTTGGCGGCCGACAACGCACCCGGCGCGCTCCAGTCGGCTTCGGCCATGGCCAGCAGCTCGACGCCCTGGAACAGACCAGGCTGCAACAGGTACACCCGCTCCAGCCCGGCGTCCACTTGCAGACGGTACATCCCGTCGCTGGCCAGCGGTTCGCCGTTGACGTCCATATCCAGCGCGAAGCCGTAGCCCAGATCGTCGAGCAGGCGCCATTCGAAAGAACGCAACAGCGGTTCCAGCGGACGTCCTTCGGCCAAAGCCAGCAAGGTTGCAGCGTAATGATCAAAGACGGCGGGATGGGGATCTTCGGCAGGCAGCAGGCGGATGATCAGCTCATTGAGGTAAAGGCCACTGAACAGCGCCTCGCCCACCAGCCAGCTGGCAACGCCCGAGGCTTCCATACGCCCGACATTCTTCAGTTCGCCTCGGCCACGAAACTCGATTTCAAGCGGCACAAAAGGGCGCGCCAGCGTACCGGCCTTGCCACGCGCACTGCGCAGCACAGCACGCAAGCGACCTTGCGGCGTGAGGAAATCGACGAGTGCGCTGTTCTCACGGTACGCCCGGCTGTGCAACACGTAAGCAAGTTGGCCGATTGGCGCGCTCATTGTTCAGGCAGGCTCGAAAGAAGCGAAGACAACGGGGGAATGTGGCTGCCAGTGGCAGAGCGGGTAAACGCTCGGCCACTGAGCATTGAGCTTACAGGTCGCCGTAGCCCAACGAACGCAGGGCGCGCTCGTCATCGGACCAACCGCCTTTGACCTTGACCCAAAGGTTGAGCATGACCTTGGAGTCGAACAGTAGCTCCATGTCGCGGCGCGCGTCGGTGCCGATGCGTTTGATGCGCTCGCCCTTGTCGCCAATGATGATTTTCTTCTGGCCGTCACGTTCGACGAGGATCAAGGCGTGAATATGCAGGGTTTTGCCCTGCTGCTTGAACTCTTCGATTTCAACGGTGATCTGGTACGGCAGCTCGGCACCCAACTGACGCATGATCTTCTCGCGAACCAGCTCGGCGGCCAGAAAGCGGCTGCTGCGGTCGGTGATCTGATCTTCCGGGAAGAAGTGCTCGTTCTCCGGCAGATGCTTGGCGATCAGGGTTTCCAGCGCTTCGAGGTTGTGCCCGTGCTGCGCGGAAATCGGCATGATCGACGCGTTTGGCAGTTGGCCTTGCAACCATTCCAGATGCGGCATCAGCTCGGTCTTGTCTTCCAGGCGGTCGGTCTTGTTGATCGCCAGAATCACCGGGCCCTGCACGTACTGCACGCGTTCGAGCACCATCTGGTCTTCGTCGGTCCAGCGCGTACGGTCGACCACGAAAATCACCACATCAACGTCTTTCAACGCTGCCGATGCGGTTTTGTTCATGTAGCGATTGAGGGCTTTTTCGCCGTTCTTGTGCATGCCTGGGGTATCGACGTAAACCGCCTGGATGGCGCCTTCGGTCTTGATGCCCAGCATGTTGTGACGGGTGGTCTGCGGCTTGCGCGAAGTGATCGCCAGCTTCTGACCCAGAATATGGTTGAGCAGCGTGGATTTGCCCACGTTCGGGCGGCCGACAATGGCGACATAGCCACAGCGTGTTGCGATTGGATCATTCATGGCCGTTCTCCACGCCAAGGGCAATGAGTGCTGCGGCCGCTGCTACCTGTTCGGCAATGCGACGACTGACACCCTGACCCCGGCTTTTTTCATTCAATAAGGTGATCTCGCATTCGACGAAAAAGGTTCGGCAATGCGGTTCGCCCTGGATATCCACCACTTCGTAACGCGGCAGGTCACAGGCACGCGACTGGAGAAACTCCTGCAGTCGGGTCTTTGGATCTTTGTTGGTGTCCACCAGCGTCAGGCTGTCGAACTCGGTGGTGAGCCAGTCCAGGACCCGCTCGCGCGCCGCGTCCATGCCCGCATCAAGGTAGATCGCACCGATCAGCGCCTCAAGGGCATCGGCAAGAATCGACTCGCGACGAAAACCGCCGCTCTTCAGTTCGCCGGAACCCAGACGCAGGTATTCGCCCAGATCGAAACCACGGGCCAGCACGGCCAGGGTTTCACCTTTGACCAGCCGCGCCCGCAGGCGCGACAACTGGCCTTCGCGAGCCTGGGGGAAGCGGTCGAACAGCGCTTCGCCGGCCACGAAGTTGAGAATGGCATCACCGAGGAATTCCAGGCGCTCATTGTTGCGACCGGCAAAACTGCGGTGAGTGAGGGCCAGGACCATCAGTTCCTGATCCTTGAAGGTATAGCCGAGCTGGCGCTCCAGGCGACTCAACGAAACGCTCACGGTTTACCCACGCTGAATGTGTCGTCGAACTTGACCACCAGATCGATATTCTGGATCAGTGCTTCACGCTTCTCATATTTCAAATGGGCGAGAAACTTGTTGTTTTCCACCGTCACACTTAACACCTTGTTCAAATCCAAATCCCGAATACTGTTGACCTGCATGCTTTTACCGACATAACCGTAGAAATCGCTGACCGTAGTGATATTCAGGGAAGGGTTGGTATCGACCGCCTCAATGGCGCTCTTCAGTGCCCTGTGGTCGAGATAATGCGGGACCAGCTTGAATGCCACGTTGGCGACAAACGCTAACAGCGCCAGGGCCAATAGCAATCCCACAAACGACAACCCTTTCTGCGAACCGGCGACTTTCATATGAAACCTCAAGGATAGCCCGTCGAAAGCGGTCGACAGGATTGCTCCACTGCGACACCGATTCGAGCCTGCCTAAATGACATACGGCGCTGTATCACACAGCGCCGCATTGATTACTTGATCAGCCCTACCCGCGAGAAGTTGGGCAGGTGACTCAATTTAGGCTCAGGCCAGCTCATCCATACGGCGAACGCCTTGCCGACAATGTTCTTGTCCGGAACCATGCCCAGCTCGTCCTTGGGAATACTTGGATCATCCCAGTAACGGCTGTCGTTGGAGTTGTCCCGGTTGTCGCCCATCATGAAGTAATGCGCGGCCGGAACCGTCCACTCCCGATCAGGTGGCGCCCGGTAACGGGTCATTTCCTGACGGATCTGGTGCTCGACCTCTCCCAGTTTCTCGTTGTAAAGCTCCGCGCTGCCCAAGGTGCCCGGCTCAGTGCCGATCAACTGCTTGGCCACCAGCTCTCCATTGACGAACAGTTTCTTGTCGCTCGTATAACGGATCTGGTCGCCCGGCAAGCCAACGACGCGCTTGATGTAGTTGACGCTCGGATCGCTCGGGAAGCGAAACACCATCACATCGCCACGCTGTGGATCGCCAATCTGAATGACCTTCTGGTCCAGCACCGGCAAGCGAATGCCGTAGGAGAACTTGTTCACCAGAATGAAATCACCCACTCGCAGCGTCGGGATCATCGAGCCCGACGGAATCTGGAACGGCTCAACCAGAAACGAACGCAGGACGAGGACGATGAACAGCACCGGAAAGAACGATTTGCCGTATTCAACCAGCAACGGTTCTTTGTTCAGGCGCTCGACAACCTCGATGTCCGGCTGGGTGACACTGCCTTGATACGTCGAGATGGCCGTCCGGCGACGAGGCGCCAGAACGATCAGATCGAGTAATGCCAGCAGACCGCAGACAAAAACAGCGATGACTAACAACAGCGGGAAATTTAGTGACATAGGACCTGACTATTCCAACCTGAGCACTGCAAGGAAAGCTTCCTGTGGAATTTCCACGTTGCCGACCTGCTTCATGCGTTTCTTACCGGCCTTTTGCTTCTCCAGCAATTTACGCTTACGGCTGACGTCGCCGCCATAACATTTGGCCAGTACGTTCTTTCTCAGCGCCTTGACAGTGGTACGTGCAACAACCTGCCCGCCAATGGCGGCCTGGATTGCCACATCGAACATCTGTCGAGGGATCAACTCTTTCATTTTCTCGGTCAACGCGCGACCTTTGTAGTTCGCGTTGTCGCGGTGAACGATCAATGCCAGGGCATCGACTTTCTCACCGTTGATCAGCACATCGAGCTTGACCAGGTTAGCGGACTGGTAACGATCAAAATGATAGTCCAGCGACGCATAACCACGGCTGACCGACTTGAGACGATCGAAGAAGTCCAGGACCACTTCGTTCATCGGCAGGTCGTAGCTCACTTGTACCTGAGTACCAAGGAACAGCATGTCGTGCTGCACGCCGCGCTTTTCAATACACAGCGTAATGACGTTCCCGAGGTGCTCCTGGGGCACAAGAATATTGGCCCGCACGATCGGCTCGCGGGTATCTTCGATGGTCGACAGATCCGGCAGCTTGGACGGGTTATCGACGTAAATTGTTTCACCGGTCTTGAGCAGCAGCTCGAAAATTACCGTCGGCGCGGTGGTGATCAGGTCCAGGTCGTATTCGCGTTCCAGACGCTCCTGGATGATCTCCATGTGCAGCATGCCGAGGAAGCCGCAACGGAAGCCGAAGCCCAGAGCGTCGGAGCTTTCCGGCGAATACTGCAGCGACGAGTCGTTGAGGGTCAACTTCTGCAGAGCTTCACGGAAGTCCTCGAAGTCGTCGGAGCTGACCGGGAACAGACCGGCGTAAACCTGCGGCTGAATGCGTTTGAAACCAGGCAGCACTTCGACATCAGGCGTGGTGCTCAAGGTCAGGGTGTCACCCACCGGCGCGCCGTGAATGTCCTTGATACCCGCGATGATGAAGCCTACTTCGCCGGCTTTCAGGTCAACCGTGGCCGTGTGCTTGGGGGTGAAAACGCCCACGCTGTCGACCAGGTGCATCTTGCCGGTGGATTTGACGAGAATCTTGTCGCCCTTGCGGACCCGACCGTGACGTACGCGCACCAGGGAAACAACGCCCAGGTAGTTGTCGAACCAGGAGTCGATGATCAACGCTTGCAGCGGCGCTTCGATATTGCCGGTAGGCGCCGGAATGGTATGTACCAGTCGCTCCAGCACCAGATCGACGCCCATGCCGCTCTTGGCGCTACAGGCCACGGCGTCAGTGGCATCGATGCCGATGATCTTCTCGATTTCTTCCTTGACGCGGTCCGGATCGGCCTGCGGCAAGTCCATCTTGTTCAGCACCGGCATGACCTCAAGGCCCTGCTCGATGGCGGTATAGCAGTTGGCTACGGACTGGGCTTCAACGCCCTGGCCCGCATCGACGACCAGCAACGCACCTTCACACGCCGCCAGGGAACGGCTGACTTCATAAGTGAAGTCCACGTGGCCCGGGGTGTCGATGAAGTTCAGCTGATAGGTTTTGCCGTCGTTGGCCTTGTAGTGCAGCGTGACGCTATGGGCCTTGATGGTGATCCCGCGCTCGCGCTCAAGATCCATGGAGTCAAGTACCTGGGCTTCCATCTCGCGCTCGGACAAGCCGCCGCACATCTGAATGAAACGGTCGGCCAGCGTCGACTTGCCATGGTCAATGTGGGCGATGATGGAGAAATTGCGGATATGACTCAAATCACTCACGGATCAACACTCAAAAAGGTTGCAGGCAGTTTACCCGCCGAAAAATAGCCGGGAATTGTACCTGAAGTAACGCCGGGGCGTCACGTTCACAGGCGAGCGGATCGGCATTAGCCTTGGCGGCGCGCATAAGAAAGGGCGGTAATGACCGCCCTCTCTGGTTAACGCAGGTGCCTACTCGGCGAGCTTGAAGGTAATGAAACTGGCGCGACCCTGGCGCAATACGCGCAGGGAAACCGAACGATTCTTCGGCAGGCCTTTTGCCACCTCAGTAAAGTTCTTGGCCGACGAGATCGCCTGATTGTTCAGGTGAGTGATCACATCGCCAGGCTGCAGGCCGATCAGGGCAGCAGGACCTTCCTGGACTTCCTTGATGATCACGCCGCCCTTCAGGTCGAGGCTTTTCTGCTGCTCAGCGGTCAGGTCAGCGACCGTGACACCCATACGGTTGCTGCTGCGCTCTGCGCCCGCACCGTCCTTCGCGCCCATTTCCTGACCTTCATCCGGCAGCGCGCCGACCGTTACGTCCAGCATCTTGCGCTTGCCTTCGCGGATCACGTCCAGCTGGACCTTGCTGCCATCCTTGAGGTTGCCGACGATTTGCGGCAAGTCAGCCGACATCACAATCGGATGGCCATTGGCGTTGAGAATCACATCGCCTACTTGCAGGCCACCCTTGGCAGCCGGGCCGTCTTCAAGTACTTGAGCGACCAATGCACCGGCCGGCTTGTCCAGCCCGAACGACTCAGCCAGGTCTTTGTTGACCTCCTGAATGACCACGCCCAGCCAGCCGCGATTCACCTTGCCGCTGGCCTTGAGCTGATTGGCTACGTCCATCGCGACGTTGATCGGAATGGCGAACGAAAGGCCCATGAAGCCGCCCGAGCGGGTGAATATCTGCGAGTTGATGCCCACCACCTCACCCGACATGTTGAACAGCGGACCACCGGAGTTGCCCGGATTGATCGCCACGTCAGTCTGGATGAACGGCACGTACGTGTCGTTGGGCAGGCTGCGCCCTTTGGCACTGACGATCCCTTTGGTCGCCGAGTGATCAAAACCAAACGGCGAACCGATAGCCAGTACCCACTCGCCGACTTTCAGCTTCTCGGAGTCGCCCAGTTTCACCGTTGGCAAATCCTTGCCTTCGATCTTCAGCACGGCCACGTCGGTCCGCGGATCAGTGCCGACCAGCTTGGCTTTCAGCTCACTGCGATCAGACAGACGAACGAGGATTTCGTCGGCACCTTCAACTACGTGGTTATTGGTCAGGACGTAGCCGTCAGCGGAAATGATGAAACCTGAACCGAGGGATTGCGCTTCACGCTGGCGATCCCCTTTTGGGGAGCCGGGCGCGCGCGGGCCCTGGTTTGGCATGCTGCGCTCCAGGAATTCGCGCAGCATCGGTGGCAGACCTTCGAGATCCGGCATCTGCCCGGCGACCGCACGATCCGGCAGTTTCTGGCGAGTACTGATGTTCACCACCGCAGGCGACGCTTGCTCGACGAGTGTGGTGAAATCCGGCAACGCCTCGGCCTGGGCAGTAGCAACCTGCCCCAACATCAGCACGGCGGCCATCAGTGAAAGATAGGACTTAAAGCTTGGTATCAACATACGGCTCCCGTTAACGACGAGCATGGTTAAGCAATACAGATCGAACGACATAACGGCTCGCGTGAAGCATTCGGAAAAAGCACGCGACCATCAGTCAGCATTTTTTGGCTCGGAAACAACAAAGGCCAGAGCTGCGAAGCTGTGACCTATAGAAAAAAACGAGGATTTTTGCAACTTTCATACCTCACCAAACGTTTCAGCGACTGACCCAAAAGCCCTGAAAAGCCAGTCTATACGGCATATCGGGCCCAAGATGAAAGCTTTTACATCTTGGGCCCGGATCATCGTCACGCAGACTACTTTTTGCTCGGCGGGACGTCGGCGCTGCGCATGGAAAGCGCAATACGCTCGGCAGTGCCAATCGGTATCTCGCCGACGACCGTCACCATGGCATCACCCTTCGCCGTCGTCAGGCGTCGCGATACTGCAACGGTAGGACCGAGCTGTGTGCGAATGTCAGTTACCGTTGCTGCACTTACCGGTTCGATAAATACCGAGAACCGCGAAAGACCGTCGTCATACATCAGGCTGGAAACCAGCACTTTTGACGTCGGGTCCATACGGGATGTATTGCTGGTGAGCTCGAAGCCGGGCGGAGTCCATTCGGAGCGCCACGGGCCGGGTTTACCGGGTACTTCAGGCTTGGCCTTGGTCGTCTCGACGGGCTTGCAATCTGCGCTTGGCTGCAAGACCTGATCGTTCGGGATATCTGCTGTGTCGAGTTCGGTGAACTGGAAACGCTCCAGCAACTGCCCCTTCTCGCTTAACAGCAGCGATTTGAGTGGCAATCCGGTTTCGTTATCCAGATGCAATTCGATACCGAATCGATGCTGATCCTTGGGCGTCATCGCGATAATGGTCGCCGGACGGCCAGCCACTCTCGACTTGCCGACAGTTTTCATGTCGTACAAGGCCGAAAGCTTCTTTAGATCGAATGTTCTCGCCGGGGAATCAGGCAGATTGCTGACGCCCGCTTCAAGGGTACCGCTGACGCATTGGGTCAAACCGTCGACGCGCAACACTTCCTGCGCGGAGCCATCCAGCTGAAGCAGATGTTCCCTGACCTTGCCAGCGACGACGCGGTGCCAGATCCGATGGGTAGAAAAACTACCATTGCGCTCGTAAACGAAAGTACCTTGAAAGCTTTGTTGTTGCTGCGCCTGCGCAAGACGCTTGAGCATATCTTGCGCATCATCGGCATGAGCGGGGAGGACAAGCCACCCACCTAACAGCAACGGCAGTAGAGGGACGGCGCGCATGTTCCTCCTTAACGGTTTTCCAGGCTGGCGGCGCGAGCGTAAGGCAGAGCGCTTTCAGTCCCCTTCAACGCAGCTTGCTGAGCATGTTGACGCAGGTAACCCGGCAAACGCTGATCATGCCAGCCAGCCTGATTCTGCAATACACCGTTAGCCATAGGGCCAGGTGCCTGCTCAGAGCTTTCGGTATAGCCAGCCAGGACTGCCGGACCCTTCACTTGAGGGGCAGACAGGGCTGCAGGCTGTTGAGTCTGCTGTGCAAGTTGCGCACCGGCAATCTCGTCCTGGTTGTACAAGCGAACGCCAGCCAATACCGCAACGGTAACGGAGGCAGCGACGGCCAGGCGACCCAGGCTACGCCAAGGACCACGACCGGCCTTGAGTGGGCTGACTTCATCGGCGATTGCGGCGGAAACAGCAGCCGTAATGTCCAGATGAGGGATCAACAGCTCTTTATGCATGGCTGCACGGGCAATCTGATAACGAGACCATGTGGCACGTGTGTCCGCATCGTCAATGGCATTTAATACCCGACGTAATTCCAATTCGTCCGCTTCGTTATCCATCACCGCGGACAGCGATTCCTGCAGGGCTTCACGACTCATGGCGGTTCCTCTCTTGGCTATCGCCGCTGTCTCAGGATTCCTGCAACAAAGGCTGCAGGGCTTTATCGATGGCTTCCCGAGCGCGGAAAATCCGAGATCGCACGGTACCCACCGGACATTGCATGACGCTGGCAATGTCCTCGTAACTCAGACCATCGAATTCGCGTAAAGTTAGAGCTGTACGCAAATCTTCTGGTAGCAACTGGATGGTTCGATGGACAGTTCCTTCGATTTCATCCCGCAGCAATGCACGCTCTGGGGACTCGATGTCCTTGAGGCCATGATCGCCGTCGTAGAACTCCGCATCTTCAGACCTTACATCGCTATCTGGTGGCCGCCGACCTCTGGACACCAAATAGTTTTTCGCCGTGTTAATGGCGATGCGGTACAGCCATGTATAAAAGGCGCTGTCTCCGCGAAAGTTTCCAAGCGCGCGATAAGCCTTGATAAAGGCTTCCTGCGCAACGTCCTGGGCTTCATGGGTGTCGTGCACAAACCGCACGATCAACCCGAGAATCTTGTGCTGATATTTCAGCACCAACAGATCAAAAGCTCGCTTGTCGCCGCGTTGTACGCGCTCGACCAGCTGCTGATCCTCTTCCTGGGTTAGCATGAACACTCCTCATTGAGCTTAAAGGAGCATTGCAGCGGCCATTGTAACGGCTTGCATACATAGACTCGGGCTTCTCGCAAAAGTTCTCCCCCTCCAAGCAAGTTTCCGGCTGACACTCATAGGCCTGCACGAAAAACGCAGCTCGAACTAGGTCGGCTGCGCGAATAATCTTGTCGTCGAAATCGCTGGCGATGGCTGTAAATAGCCCCGCATTAAGCCGACGCTGTCCTTTTAAAGGCAACCTGCTATTGAGCCCGGGCCATATCAAAAAGTTCCCAGATTTAACAATCAGGTGTAATACCCACTTTACCTTCCCCGTAGGAAAAACTAACTGACGCCGTAATACTCCGCGTCACAACCAGCAGGAAAATGGGTATGCACGAGGCTTTGGACTGGCGCACAATCCCAAGCCGCTGTGGTTTCACAATGCCATAAAAGTGCGGCCATTGTGCCGATCCACCCATACTTATACTAGTGGCCGCTTGATGCGGAATTCAGACATGAGCCAACATTTCCAACACGATGTACTGGTGATCGGCAGCGGCGCGGCAGGCTTGAGCCTTGCGCTGACATTGCCCGCTCATCTGAGCGTTGCGGTTTTGAGTAAAGGTGAGCTGGCCAATGGCTCCACATTCTGGGCTCAGGGCGGTGTTGCTGCCGTGCTGGACGACACCGACACCGTGCAGTCCCATGTCGAAGACACCCTCGACGCAGGCGGCGGCTTGTGCAACGAAGACGCCGTGCGATTCACCGTTGAGCATAGTCGCGAATCGATTCAGTGGCTGATTGATCAAGGCGTGCCGTTCACCCGTGATGACCAGACCAGTACTGAAGACGGCGGGTTCGAATTTCACCTGACCCGCGAAGGCGGTCACAGCCATCGACGCATCATCCACGCAGCCGATGCGACCGGTGCCGCAATATTCAAGACGTTGCTGGCCCGGGCCCAGGAACAGCCGAACATCGAGTTGCTGGAGCAACGTGTCGCGGTCGATCTGATCACCGAACGACGCCTGGGCCTGGACGGCAAACGTTGCCTCGGTGCCTATGTCCTCAACCGCAGTAGCGGCGAAGTCGACACTTATGGCGCGCGCTTCACGATTCTGGCAACAGGTGGCGCTGCCAAGGTTTATCTATACACCAGCAACCCCGATGGCGCCTGTGGCGACGGTATCGCCATGGCCTGGCGTTCGGGTTGTCGGGTAGCGAATCTGGAGTTCAACCAGTTCCACCCGACTTGCCTCTACCATCCTCTGGCCAAGAGTTTTCTGGTGACAGAGGCGTTGCGCGGCGAAGGGGCTTATCTGAAGCTGCCCAATGGTGAACGCTTCATGCAGCGCTTCGATCCTCGCGCAGAGCTGGCACCGCGCGACATAGTTGCCCGAGCCATCGACCATGAAATGAAACGCCTGGGCATCGATTGCGTCTATCTGGATATCAGTCACAAACCGGAAGAATTCATCAAAAGCCACTTTCCGACGGTTTACGAACGCTGCCTGGAATTTTCCATCGATATCACTCGCCAGCCGATCCCCGTGGTCCCGGCCGCGCATTACACCTGCGGCGGCGTAATGGTCGACGAGCATGGCCGCACCGATGTGCCGGGCTTGTACGCTATTGGCGAAACCAGCTTCACCGGCCTGCATGGCGCAAACCGCATGGCCAGCAATTCGTTGCTGGAATGCTTTGTCTATGCCCGTTCCGCAGCCGCCGATATCCTGCGGCAGTTGCCCGAAAGCTCGGCCCCGCAGAGCCTGCCCAGTTGGGACGCCAGCCAGGTGACCGATTCGGATGAAGACGTGATCATCGCTCACAACTGGGATGAACTGCGGCGCTTTATGTGGGACTACGTCGGGATCGTGCGCACCAACAAGCGCCTGCAACGCGCCCATCACCGGGTCCGCATGCTGCTGGATGAAATCGACGAGTTCTATAGCAATTACAAGGTCAGCCGCGACCTGATCGAGCTGCGTAATCTGGCTCAGGTGGCCGAGTTGATGATCAATTCAGCCATGGCACGCAAGGAAAGCCGTGGCCTGCATTACACCCTGGATTACCCGGACATGCTGCCCGAGGCGCTGGACACTATTCTGGTGCCGCCCACCTACGCCGGCTGAACTTCAAACGCACTCGCATGCGCCGGTGTTCGTCCGGCGCCATTGCATCGCGGGGAATGCACAGGCCGCGCACCCATCGCGAACCTGAGCCGCCCTTGCCCGCCAACCGAAAGCGCAGCACCACGAGCAGCGGCAGCGCCATGCTGTCGCGACGCAGCTGCACGGCTTGCCAGCCATTCTGCTGATTCCACAGCTGCCAGCCGTCTGCATCGCGCCGCAGCGCAGTGAATGCCGACGGACGACTCAGCAAAACCCGGCTCGGGATGACCCAAAATCCGTGAGCGATGCACAGCAAAACGCCACCGAGCAAAGCCCAAGGCGGGATATCCAGCAGGTAAAGCGCAATCAGCGCCAGCAACTGGGCACTCAGATACGCCGCAAGCAGCCACCGGGACGGCTGCCAACGGCATTCAAAACGATCAGGCAGGCTGGACACGATCCAGAATCATGCGAACCATGCGCTGCAACTCGGCGTCTTCCGACTCCGCGCGTTGCATGAACCAGCCGAACATATCCTGGTCCTCACACGTCAGCAGGCGGCGATACAGATCGCGGTCCACATCGTTAAGCGTCGGGTAGACTTCCCGGACAAACGGTACCAGCAGCACATCCAGTTCAAGCATGCCGCGGCGGCTGTGCCAGTAAAGGCGGTTGAGTTCGACGTCTTCGACCATGGAGCGCTCCTCAAAATAGGCGGCGAGTATACAACCGCAGGCCAGCTGCGCGAACCGCACAATGGTCGCAGTAGTTTTCATGTACCCATAATGAACACTGGGCACTATCATGTGCCCCAGACTTTTCAGGCCCGCGAAGACCCATGTCCGATTCAGCTTTCTTCTGCCCGCTTTCCCATGAAGGGGTTCTTGCCGTCCGCGGCGTGGACGCCAGCAAATTCCTGCAAGGACAACTGACTTGCAACCTCGACTACCTGAGCGATGCAAAAGCGACCCTGGGCGCGCGCTGCACGCAAAAAGGCCGCATGCAGTCGAGCTTCCGCATCCTGCTTGAAGGTGACGGCTGCCTGCTGGCGATGGCCAGCGAGCTGATCGAGCCACAACTGGCCGACCTGAAAAAATACGCAGTGTTCTCCAAGTCAAAACTGAGCGACGAGAGCGCTTCCTGGCTGCGCTTTGGCCTGCAGGACGGCGACGGCGCGCTGGTCAGCCTCGGCCTGGATTTGTCGCAGGACACCGACTCGGTTGTGCGCGACAACGACTTGATCGCCATCCGCGTCTCCCCGGCCAGGGCCGAGCTCTGGGTTCGCGCCGAACAAGCCGCCGATATCCGCTCGCGTCTGGCAGCACAATTGTCCGAAGGCACGCTCAACGATTGGCTGCTGGGGCAGATTCGTGCAGGTATCGGACAAGTGGTAGGGACCACGCGGGAGGAGTTCATTCCGCAAATGTTGAACCTGCAAGCGGTCGGCGGCGTGAGCTTCAAAAAGGGCTGCTACACCGGTCAGGAAATCGTTGCGCGCATGCAATATCTGGGCAAGCTCAAGCGCCGTTTGTATCGACTGACACTCCCGCAACAGAGCGTTCCAGAGCCAGGCACTGCGCTGTTTTCCCCGGTTCATGCCAGCGCCGTGGGCAACGTCGTGATCGCTGCCCAGACATCGAACGGCGTCGAATTACTGGCTGTTTTACAGGGCGATGCGGCTGAAAGTGGCCAGATCCATCTGGGGTCGGTTGAAGGTCCGGCACTGCAATTGGCCGAGCTGCCTTATACCCTCGACAGCAAACTCGAAACCCAGCGCTGATAGCAATCGAACGCCTGGGTTCAGTCAATGTCTGCTTACTGCCCCGCCTCCGCCCTTCCGGGTCTGGAGGTCCCAGACTTCCCTTCGCCAACGAGATGCGACATGAGTGAAATGGCTGACGAAGTGCAGAGGAATTTGATCAAGGCCATCGATAGAGATGCCTTGTTTCTGCCTACCCTGCCGGAAGTAGCACTAAAAATTCGTCTCGCCGCAGAAGACACCGAGATAAGCATTGCCGCCCTGAGCAAAGTCATCGGCAGCGATACAGCGCTTTCCGCACGACTGATCAAGGTGGTCAACAGCCCCTTGCTGCGCCCGAACTTTGAAGTCAGTGACGTCAATACCGCCATCACCCGGCTGGGCGTCATTTACAGCTGCAACCTGGCCATCGGTCTGGTGGTCGAGCAAATGTTCCACGCCAAGTCGCCAGTGGTCGAACGCAAAATGCGGGAAATCTGGCAGCAAAGCCTGCAAGTGGCGGGTATCAGCTACGCGCTGAGCAGTCGACGTGCTCACCTGCGACCTGATCAGGCAACGCTGGCCGGGCTGATCCATCTGATTGGCGTGCTCCCGATCCTGACCTATGCCGAGGACCACAACGAGCTGCTGTCCGATGAGGTCAGCCTCAACCATGTGATCGAGCAGATTCATCCGGTGATTGGCGAACGACTGCTGCGCTCTTGGGATTTCCCCGAGCCGTTGGCTTCGGTGCCCGCCAAATTCCAGAACTTCACCCGCGTCTCGCAACGCGCTGACTACATCGACCTGGTGCAGGTTGCGACGGTGCACCTGCATCAAGGGACGGCGCATCCGTACAGCCAGATCGAATTGAGCAGCCTGCCTGCGTTCCATCAACTGGGGCTGGACATGAGCGGCGGTCACCTGGGCGCAGAAATGGATGAAGCCAAGCTCATGCTTTATTGAGCTGCGATGAAATCTGACCCTCCGAGGCGCCTGATTCGCGGGCAAGCCTCCAACGGATCTGGACGTACAGCCGATGCATTTGCGTCTACTGGAATGCCGTCTTCCCGGCTAAAGCCGGTCCCACAGTGGGACCGGCTTTAGCCGGGAAGGCGTCGGTTCAGACAATACGTCTGGCGCCTGGCGGTTGCCCCCGGACATAGAATCTCCAACGAGATCACCAGAGCGTCGCATCTGCGGAGAACTTAATTTCTTTTGTTGGAGGCTTGCCCGCAAAGAACGATAACGGTGTCGGTGGTTGAAACTGGCTTTATTGAGCCGCTACAAAGCTGACCCGCACTTTCAAACCTTGCTCGGCCCCGTCATGCAAACTGATCTGCGCCAGATGCGCCCGGCAAATCTCGCCAACGATCGCCAAACCCAATCCCGATCCGCTGCCCTGCTGACGACTGCGATAAAAGCGCTCGAAAACACGGTCGCGCTCGGCTTCTGGTATGCCGGGGCCATCATCTTCAACCTCAAGAATGCCCGGAGCGCTGACCCGCAGAATCACATTGCCACC
Organism: Pseudomonas sp. DSP3-2-3; assembly: GCF_049898225.1. Lineage (NCBI taxonomy): Bacteria > Pseudomonadati > Pseudomonadota > Gammaproteobacteria > Pseudomonadales > Pseudomonadaceae > Pseudomonas > Pseudomonas sp. DSP3-2-3. The sequence continues at coordinate 18,288 of NZ_JAFCXH010000033.1, forward strand.
CGATGGCGTGTGCGCCAGGGCATTGTCGATGAGATTACTCAGCAATTCGTTGAGCAAGGTCGGCTCGCCCCGCAGCCAGACCGGATCATCAGCCTCAAGCGCCAGCGCAACGCCATGCGCGTGTGCCAGCGGCGCCATGGCCATGCCGAGTTCGCGGGCCAACTGACTCAGATCCAACAGCTGCGCACCACCCTCGGCGATGGCGCGCGCACCGTTTTCAATGCGTGCCAGAGACAGCAATTGATTGGCCAGATGGGTCAGTCGATCCGTGCCTTGCGCCGCGCTTTCCAGCGTCGTGCGCCAATCGGCGGGTTCATGGGAGCGCAGCCCCAACTCGACCCGAGCCTTGAGCGCTGCCAGCGGCGTGCGCAGTTCGTGGGCGGCATCGGCAATGAACTGCGCCTGACGCTCGAATTGCTGACGCAGACGCTCGGTAAAGTGGTTGAGGGCGCTGACCAGCGGGCGCAGCTCGTGCTGGACTTCGACCAGCGGCAATGAGCGCAGATCGTCGGGCTGACGCTCTTCGACCTCGGTGCGCAGTCGCTCCAGCGGGCGCAATGCCGCACTGACGGTGAACCAGACCAGCAACAACGCACCCGCGCCAAGCATTCCCAGGCGCAACAAGGTATCGGCCATCAGACCGCGCGCCATTCTGACCCGTGCCTCCTCGGTTTCCGCGACACGGATCTCCGCCATGCCGTTCATGTTCGGCTCGCTGACCGGCTTGAGCAGGCTGACAACCCGCACGTCCTGACCCTGATAGCGGGCGCTGTAGAAGCTGGCCAGCGCCGGGTAGTCATCGGTGCGCAAGGTGCCGGGAGGCGGTGGCGGCAGACTTTCGTAGCCCGAGATCAACTGTTTGTTGATGTCGTTGACCTGGTAATAAATGCGCCCGACGCTGTCGTAAGCGAACGTGTCCAGGGCGATATACGGCACATCGGCGCTCAGCGTGCCATCGCGCTGGGAAACCCCGGCGGCAATGGTTCGCGCCGACGCCAGCAGCGTCCGGTCGTAAGCGGTATCAGCGGCTTCGCGGCCGTTCCAGTAAGCGCTCAGGCCGCTGGCCAGCATTAATACGGTCAACAGCAGCCCGAGATTCCACAGTAAGCGCCAGCGAAGACTGTTATGCCGGCTCATCGCGACTTTCCAGCAGATAACCCAGGCCGCGGAAGGTCACGATACCCACTGGCTGGCCGTCGAGCTTCTTGCGCAAGCGATGCACGTAGATTTCGATGGCATCGGCGCTGGCTTCTTCATCCAGGCCGAACACCTGGGAAGCCAGCTGTTCCTTGCTCATCACGCGACCGGGCCGCGCAATCAGCGCTTCCAGCACCGCTTGCTCCCGGGAAGTCAGGGTCAGCAGTTCATCGCCAAGGGTGAAGCGCCGGGTATCGAGGTCGTAGACCAGTGCGCCGCAACGTTGCTGGCGCTCGCCGCCCAACACACTGCGGCGCAGCAGCGCCTTGACCCGCGCTTCCAGCTCGGAAAGCTCAAACGGCTTGGCCAGATAGTCATCGGCGCCCAGATTGAGACCATGGACACGATCCTTCACATCGCTGCGGGCGGTCAGCATCAACACCGGCAGGTTTTTGCCGCGCCCGCGCAGACGCGCCAGCACTTCAAAGCCATTGAGGCGCGGCAAGCCGACATCGAGGATGGCAACGGCATATTCCTCGCTGCTCAGGGCCAGATCGGCGGCAACACCGTCGTGCAGGACATCCACGGTCAACCCTGCGCTTTTGAGCGCCTGTGCCACACTTTCAGCCAGTTGTGGATGATCTTCGACGAGCAGAACACGCATCGACTTCTCCTGATTGCGTGACATTAAGAGCGCGGAGTTTACAGGCGCGCCGCGGCCTGTGAAGCACGAAACGCCTGCAAACTCATTTTAGTTGGCCGCTGAAAGGTAGCTGAAAGGTTTGTGAAAGCTTCGCTGTTTAGCATCGCGAAAAGGCCCGCAAGTCGGGACCGAAAGAAAAGCGCCACGACGCGTTTTCACAATAAAAACAAAAAATGAAAAACGGAGTTATCCATGAACAATCCCACGACCAAGCCTGGGTTGTCAGCTGTTCCGAATTCACCCCCCTCTTCTCGTACGTCCTCGACCTTTGCTGGCATTCACCTGCCGCGTCGATTATCTGCGCCCGCTCGCCCCACTCCGTATTCGGCTGACCGCCACCGATGAAACGTTTCGCCTGAACCGTCGGTTGCTGCGCTGCGTGACTGTTTCAACATCTAAAAAGCAACATCCAAAAACAACAACTCTTCTGGAGACTGACCATGAACTTGTCTTTGCGTCGTTTCGCTGTAGCCGCGGGTTGCATGATGCTCGCCACTCAGCTGTTCGCCGATGAACCCAAGCGCCCTGAATGCATCGCGCCCGCCTCGCCGGGCGGTGGTTTCGACCTGACCTGCAAACTGGTGCAGAGCGCGCTGATCAACGAAAAAATTCTTACCAAGCCGATGCGTGTGACCTACATGCCCGGCGGCGTTGGTGCTGTGGCCTACAACGCGGTGGTCGCTCAGCGCCCTGCCGATGCCGGCACGCTGGTGGCGTGGTCCAGCGGCTCGCTGCTGAACCTGGCGCAAGGCAAATTCGGTCGTTTCGACGAAAACGCCGTGCGCTGGCTCGCTGCGGTGGGCACCAGCTATGGCGCCATCGCGGTGAAAGCCGATTCGCCTTACAAAAACCTCGACGATCTGGTCAAGGCCCTCAAGGCCGACCCGAGCAAAGTCGTGATCGGCTCGGGCGGCACCGTCGGCAGCCAGGACTGGATGCAAACCGCACTGATCGCCAAGGCCGCCGGTATCAACCCGCGCGACCTGCGTTATGTCGCCCTCGAAGGCGGCGGTGAAATCGCCACGGCTCTGCTCGGCGGGCACATTCAGGTGGGCAGCACCGACATTTCCGACTCCATGCCGCACATCCTCAGCGGTGACATGCGCCTGCTTGCCGTGTTCGCCGACAAGCGTCTGGACGAGCCGGAAATGAAAAACATCCCGACGGCCAAAGAGCAAGGCTATGACATCGTCTGGCCGGTGGTTCGTGGTTTCTACCTCGGGCCAAAGGTGACCGACGCCGAATACAACTGGTGGAAAGACGCTTTCGACAAGCTGCTGGCCTCGGAAGACTTCGCCAAGTTGCGCGACCAGCGTGAACTGTTCCCGTTTGCCATGACCGGCCAGGAACTGGACACCTACGTGAAGAAACAAGTCGCCGACTACAAGACCCTGGCTAAGGAATTCGGCCTGATTCAGTGATCGCCTGACTGACTAGCGGTTGCGCCTGCCAGCGAGGCGGCGCAACCCGGGAGCTTGCACCATGTTGATCCAACGATTTTTTGCCGCGTTTCTGCTGCTGGTCTGCGCCGGCCTGGCATTGATGGCCTGGCCCTATCAAGCGCCATTTTCCTACGAACCGGTCGGCCCACGGGCGTTTCCCCTGCTGATGCTGGGCCTGATGGGGCTCGCGCTGGTGTACATGCTGTTCCGCCCGACGCCCATCGTTCATACCGAAGAAGACCCGAAGCTGGACCGCGAAACCATCATCAAGATCACCGCCTGCGTCTTCTTGCTGCTGATTTTCGCCGGCCTGTTCGAACCGTTGGGCTTCATTCTCAGCAGCATCCTGATCGGCATTCCCATGGCGCGCCTGTATGGCGGGCGCTGGGTGCCAAGCGTGATCGTGGTGATTTTGATGAGCATCGGCCTTTACCTTCTATTCGATAAAGCCATGGACGTTCCGTTGCCCCTGGGCTTGCTTGACGTTCTGGAGAACTGATCAATGGATACTTTCAGCTACCTCGGCCAGGGCTTCGGCGTTGCGCTGACGCCTTACAACCTGATTACCGCACTGTGCGGCACCCTGATCGGCACAGTCGTCGGCCTGCTGCCGGGGCTGGGTCCGATCAACGGCGTTGCGCTGTTGATCCCGATTGCCTTCGCGCTCGGCCTGCCGCCGGAGTCGGCACTGATCCTGCTGGCGGCGGTTTACCTGGGCTGTGAGTATGGCGGCCGGATCAGTTCGATCCTGCTGAACATTCCGGGCGAAGCCTCGACAGTCATGACCACCCTCGACGGTTACCCAATGGCTCGCCAGGGTCTGGCGGGTGTGGCGCTGTCGTTGTCGGCATGGAGCTCGTTCATCGGTGCGCTGATTGCGACCTGCGGCATGGTGCTGTTCGCCCCGTTGTTGGCGAAATGGGCGATTGCTTTCGGTCCCGCGGAATATTTCGTGTTGATGGTGTTTGCCATTGTCTGTCTCGGCGGCATGGCGGGTGATCGGCCACTGAAGACGTTCATTGCCGCGTTGATGGGCCTGTTCCTGTCGGCCGTCGGCATCGACGCCAACAGCGGCGTGTATCGCTTCACCGGCGACAATATTCACCTGACCGACGGCATTCAGTTCGTGGTGCTGGTACTGGGGCTGTTCTCCATCAGCGAGATTCTGTTGCTGCTGGAAAAAACCCATCGTGGCCAGGAAGCGGTGAAAGCCACCGGCCGCATGATGTTCAACTTCAAGGAAGCCAGTGCGGTATTCGTGGTGAATATCCGTTGCGGCCTGCTGGGCTTCATCATGGGCGTATTGCCAGGTGCGGGCGCAACATTGGCCAGCGCCGTGGCGTACATGACCGAGAAGCGTCTGGCGGGTGCAACCGGCAAATTCGGTCAGGGCGATATGCGCGGCCTCGCCGCTCCAGAAACCGCAATCGGTGCTTCGGCGTGTGGTGCTCTGGTGCCCATGCTGACCCTGGGTGTTCCGGGTTCAGGCACCACGGCGGTGATGATTGGCGCACTGTCGTTGTACAACATCACGCCCGGCCCGATGCTGTTTCAACAGCAACCGGACATTGTCTGGGGCCTGATCGCTTCGTTGTTCGTCGCCAACATCATGCTGGTGATTCTCAACATCCCGATGATCCGCATCTTCACCCGCATCCTCAATGTGCCGAATTGGGCGCTGGTGCCGGTCATCGCGATCATCACCGGGATCGGCGTCTACGCAGTGCATGCCACGACATTCGACCTGTTCCTGATGGTTGGCATCGGTATCTTCGGTTACATCCTGCGCAAGCTGGACTTCCCCTTGTCGCCAATCCTGCTGGGTTTCATCCTCGGCGGCTTGATGGAACAGAACCTGCGTCGTGCGCTGTCGATCTCCAATGGCGCGATGGAGATTCTCTGGTCCAGCCCGATCACCATCGGCGTCTGGGTACTGACCATCTTCATGCTGGTGTTCCCGCTGATCCGCATCTGGCGCAAACGTGCATTGCAGCGCAGTGCGGCAACCAGTGTCTGATCGACCCTTCAGGACCTGGTGGGCAACACCGCTGGTCGGCCTGCTTGGCGGATTTCTCGCCAGCCAGGTCGGCTGGCCTCTGCCCTGGATGGTTGGCTCGCTACTGGCGATCATCCTGGTGCGCTGCCTGACTCCCTGGCAACTGGCAGAAATCCCCGGCGGCCGCAAATGCGGTCAATGGGTGGTCGGCATCGGCATTGGCCTGCACTTCACTCCGGTGGTGATTGCCCAGGTCATGGCGCATTTCGGCCTGATCTTTTTCGGCGCACTGGTCACCAGTGTTTCCAGCGTTGTCGGGGTGTGGTTGATGCGGCGCAGCGGGGAAGATCGTGCTACCGCGTTCTTCTCCAGCATGCCCGGCGGCTCCGGCGAAATGGTCAACCTTGGCGCGCGCAACGGCGCCATTCTCAGCAGCGTCGCCGCCGGGCAAAGCCTGCGCGTACTGGCGGTGGTGCTCTGCGTTCCAGCCATTTTCAAATACTTGTTGGGCGATGGCACACCGGCCTTCCATCCAGGTTCCGTTGACTGGTGGTGGCTTGCGGTTCTGTTTCCAATGGGCGCCGCCGTGGCCTGGCTTTGGCAACGCCTGAAGCAACCCAATCCATGGCTGTTCGGCCCTTTGTTGGTGAGCGCGACGGTCAGCATTGCCTGGGATCTGCACATCGGTTTGCCTGATGGCGGCAGTCAGATTGGTCAATGGCTGATCGGCAGCGGTTTGGGCTGTCATTTCAACCGTGAGTTTTTCCGCCGCGCACCTGCGTTTATCGGCAAGACGCTACTCGGCACCGCGCTGACCATGCTCATCGCCGCCCTCGCCGCGTTGGGGCTGAGCGCAGCAACCCATCTGGATCTGCGTTCACTGACCCTGGGCATGATGCCCGGCGGCATTGCCGAAATGAGCCTGACGGCGGAAGTGCTGCAACTGTCTGTGCCGTTGGTGACGGCGATGCAGGTGATGCGCTTGCTGTTCGTGTTGTTTCTGGCGGAGCCGGTGTTTCGGTATTGGGATAGGCGAGAGCAATCCTGAATAGCATGTGGGAGCGAGCTTGCTCGCGAAGAGGCCAGAACGGCCAACATCTTCATGGGCTGAACCGCCGCTTTCGCAAGCAAGCTTGCTCCCACAAATTTGCATTCAACTTCACACCGCAGGCAATCGCCACTCGATCGGTGCCATCCCGTTCTGTTCCAGATACTTGTTGGCGCGGCTGAAATGCCCGCAGCCCAGAAAGCCTTTATAAGCCGACAACGGCGAAGGATGCACCGAGGTCAGCACCAGATGCTTGGTGGCATCGACCAGTTTCTGTTTGCTCTGCGCATGCGCGCCCCACAGCATGAACACCAGATGCGGCTGCTGGGCGCTGACGGTCTCGATCACTTTGTCGGTGAAATGCTGCCAGCCCTTGCCTGCGTGGGAGGCGGCATTGGCGCGTTCGACGGTCAAGGTTGTGTTGAGCATCAACACCCCCTGATCAGCCCAGGACTGCAAATGACCATGGACGGGAATGTCGATGTTCAGGTCGCGCTTGAGCTCTTTGTAAATGTTGACCAGCGACGGCGGCGCCGGCACGCCGGGTTGCACCGAGAAACACAAACCGTGGGCCTGGCCGGGGCCGTGATAAGGGTCCTGGCCGAGGATGACCACCTTGACCTGATCCAGCGGCGTGGAATTCAGCGCGTTGAAGATCAACGGTCCCGGCGGATAGATTTCCTTGCCGGCAGCATGCTCCTGGCGCAAAAAATCACGCAGCTGGCTCATGTAGGGTTTTTCGAACTCATCACGCAGCGCGTGTTTCCAGCCGGGTTCGAGTTTGATGCGGTCGTCGGATGTCATGGTCATACCTTGCAAACAATGCGCGCGGCGTTGCTGAAACGGGGGAGCAGACCCTATGAAAGCTGGCCGCCAATGTCAAATACAGCGCACCCCGCTCCGCCGTTTCCTACACTTGATCGCAACTTAACCCGACATGAGGCAATCAAAACCCTGTTGGATAAATGTATTGCCCTCGAGAGGTCACGATGAATCTGCTCTTTGAAGAATTCCCCGCCCAGGACGGCGCCCGTATCGGCGTCGCCACCCTGGACGCGGAACAGTCATTGAATGCCTTGTCGCTGCCAATGATCCTGGCTCTGCAAGACAAGCTGGACAACTGGGCAAGCGACGACAGCATCGTTTGCGTATTACTGCGCGGCAACGGGCCCAAAGCGTTCTGCGCGGGCGGAGATGTCCGTACCCTGGTGGAGACCTGCCGTGAGCATCCCGGCGAAGTGCCGCCACTGGCGGCGCATTTCTTTTCCGCTGAATATCGCCTCGACTATAGCCTGCACACCTATCCAAAACCGTTGATCTGCTGGGGTCACGGTTATGTGCTCGGCGGCGGCATGGGTCTGCTGCAAGGGGCCAGCATTCGTATCGTAACGCCAAGCAGCCGCCTGGCGATGCCGGAAATCAGCATCGGGTTGTATCCGGATGTCGGCGCCAGCTGGTTCCTTTCGCGCCTGCCGGGCAAGCTCGGCCTGTTTCTCGGCCTGACCGGCTCGCACATCAACGGGCACGACGCGCTGAACCTGGACCTCGCCGACCGCTTCCTGCTCGATGAACAGCAGGATGAGTTGATCGACGGCCTGCAGCAGCTCAACTGGCAGGAACAGACCTCGATCCAGCTCAACAGCCTGCTCAAGGCGTTGCAACAGGAAGCCATTGGCCAGTTACCGGCCGCGCAGTGGCTGCCGCGTCGCCAGCAGATCGATGAATTGCTCGACGTCGGCAACCTGCCCTGCGCATGGACTGCCATCAGCCACTTGCAACACAAAGACGACACCCTGCTGGCTCGCGCCGCCAAGACCCTGAGCGAGGGCTGCCCGCTGACCGCGCACCTGGTCTGGGAACAAATCCAGCGCGCCCGGCACATGTCGTTGGCCGAAGTATTCCAGATGGAATACACCATGAGCCTCAACTGCTGCCGCCATCCCGAGTTCAGCGAAGGCGTGCGCGCGCGGCTGATCGACAAGGACAACAAACCCCATTGGCACTGGCAGGACGTGGCCAGCGTCCCACTGGCAGTGATCGACGCACACTTCGCCAAGGCGTGGGAAGGTCGGCATCCGTTGGCGGATTTGTCGGGGTATTGAGTGAAATACAATGCTTTGAGTCGGTAAATCTGATGGCTACCTCTTGATTGAGCGAACTCCTTACCCCAAAGTAAGGAATTCCAACTCGAGAGGCGTTAATGATGGCTACAGCTACCGTTACTTCAAAGGGGCAGATTACCATTCCTGCCCAGGTCAGGGCTTCACTTGGCCTGGATACAGGGGATCGAATTGAATTCGTTGATATAGGCAACGGTAAATTCGCCATCATCGCGGCGACTCACTCTGTGCGAGATCTGAAAGGCCTGATTCGCAAACCAGCCAAACCAGTCAGCATCGAAGACATGAACCTGGCTATCGAAACACAGGGATCGAAAACTGAATGATCGGTCTGGATACCAATGTTCTGGTGCGTTATGTAGCTCAGGATGACGTTAAGCAATCGGCCATAGCTTCGCAATTGATCGAATCTTTGACCGTTACCGCTCCCGGTTTTATAGCCATGGTTTCAGTCGTCGAGTTCGTCTGGGTACTGCAGTCGAGCTACCAATCCAGCAAATCAGAAATCATCGCGGTCCTGGAAACGCTTTTGCGCACCAGAGAGTTGACGGTGGAAAACGTCGAAACGGTTTGGCAGGCACTCAGGCGCTTTACTGAATCCAACGCCGACTTTGCCGACTGCCTGATTGAACGTTCCGCCCACGCAGCCGGCTGCGACCATACCGCCACGTTCGACAGTAAAGCGGCCAAGACCGCTGGAATGCGTCGGCTGATGTAAATTCGTCTGCAAGCATGAAACCGCTCGGACATCGCTCAATAAAAACGGCACTCCATGGAGTGCCGTTCTTCTTTCAACTGCCAACTACCGATCAGCGATGCCCGCCTCGGCCATCTCCTCCGCGACCGCCACGGCCATCGCCGCGTCCGTCGCCTCGGCCCGGACCTCGTCCGTCATGGCCTCGGTTGCCGCCATGGTCGCCACCCCACGAAGGGCCGCCGCGGTAGTCACGACGTGGATCGTTGCGATAACCGGGATTGCCACCGCGATAGCGGTTGTCACCCCAGCCATAGCCTGGCGGTCTGCCGGGCTGGTAATAACGTGGAACGGGTGGCGGCGCGTAATAGCGCGGCGCCGGGGCATAGTAGCGTGGCTGCGGCGCTACATAGATTCGCCGCTCCTGGTAATAAGTCGAACGATAGCCATTGTCATAAGCATATCCACCTCCAACAACGGTTGCGGGCTGGGTATACACATCGGATTCGTAGTAACCGGGACCTCCATAGCAACCAGCAAGGGTCAGAGCCAGTAAAACAAGCAGCAAGGGTCGTCGATACATGGCGGCCTCCCGGACCGCGATAGGGCACAAACCAGCGACGCTGGTCGGCGTTCGCCAATAGCTGGCGGACAGAAAATAAGACATGAAAAGCCCGTTCGAGTGCCCCGTGGGCCTAACTATATTTGTGCCGCGGCGCCCCAAGCCGGTGCATCGGCGCACCATGATCAGCCGATATGGGCGTGCTCGAAACCTGCCTGCGCGTCGCAGCCCCTCTGTATCGGGCGTTGTGACAAGTTGGCACAACTCTCGCTTTAGGAAACCCGTGCAGGAGTCAAAACAGGTTCGCGGCACCACAATTTGCAATAGCCGACTAGGGTTCCGGCTCGCCAGTGAATGGCGGGTGGCTGGTCCGAGAGTTGGCGACCTCCAGTAGAGGTTACACGGCGGGATAAAAGCCCGGGAGACAGGACACCAGTGGTGTCGCGTTGCTCCTCGCCGCCCCTTTTCGCTACTGGAGGTTGTTACATGCAAAAATCCCGTCTGTTCGGCCTGCTCGCTGCAGGCCTCGTCGCTGCATTGAGCCTCTCTTCGGCGCAAGCCGCCGTCAAAAAAGAATTCAACGTGTGCTGGACCATTTATGCCGGCTGGATGCCTTGGGAATACGCAGGCACCCAAGGCATTGTCGACAAGTGGGCGAAAAAGTACGGCATCAAGATCGATGTCACCCAGCTCAACGATTACGTCGAATCCATCAACCAATACACCGCAGGCCAGTTCGATGGCTGCACCATGACCAACATGGATGCGCTGACCATCCCGGCTGCGGGCGGCGTGGACAGCACGGCGCTGATCATCAGCGACTTCTCCAATGGCAACGACGGCATCGTCATCAAAGGCACGGGCAAAAAAGTCGCCGACCTCAAGGGCATGAACGTCAACCTGGTGGAACTCTCGGTTTCCCACTATCTGCTGGCCCGCGCGCTGGATACGGCTGATCTGTCCGAGAAAGACCTGAAAGTGGTCAACACTTCCGACGCCGACATCTCCGCCGCCTTCAACACCAACGACGTCCAGGCGGTGACCACCTGGAACCCGATGCTGGCGGATATCAAGGCTAAGCCCGGCGTTACCCAGGTGTTCGACTCCAGCAAGATCCCCGGCGAAATCATGGACATGATGGTGGTCAATACCCAGACCCTGAAAGACAACCCGGCGCTGGGCAAAGCGTTGACCGGTGCATGGTTTGAAGTGGTTGCGCTGATGAACGCCAAATCCGCCGAAAGCAAGATCGCGCTTGAGCACATGGCCAAGGCCTCCGGCACGGATCTGGCGGGTTTCCAGGCGCAACTGGACACCACCAAGCTGTTCGCCACGCCCAGGGAAGCCCTGGAATTCGCCAACAGCAAACAGCTGCCGGACACCATGCACAAGGTTGCCAACTTCTCCTTCGAGCACGGCCTGCTGGGTGAAGGCGCCAAGGATTCCAGCGCCGTGGGCATGTCCTTTGCCAACGGCGTGATGTCTGGCGACAAGGCCAATCTCAAGCTGCATTTCGACCCGAGCTACGTGCAAATGGCCGCTGACGGCACGTTGTAATCCGCGTTTCGCACAAAGGTCATTGCCATGCGCTTGATAAATCGCCGCCCGGATCGGGCCAGTCGCCTGATTCTGGTGATCCTGCCGTTCGCCCTGCTGTTGTTCGCCTATTTCACGGGCTCGGCGACCCGGCTGACGGAAAACCCCAACGACAAACTACTGCCCAGTGCGGTGCAGATGGCTGATGCGGTCAATCGTATGGCGTTCACAGCAGATACCCGCACTGGCGAGTATCTGCTGTGGCAGGACACGGGTTCGAGCCTGCGCCGTCTCGCTATCGGCCTGAGTATCAGTGCGCTGCTGGGTTTATGCCTGGGCATTGCCTCGGGAATCCTGCCATTGTTCGGCGCGCCGTTGTCGCCGCTATTGACGGTACTGTCGATGGTGCCGCCGCTGGCGATCCTGCCGATTCTGTTCATCGTCTTCGGCTTGGGCGAGCTGTCGAAAGTCATGCTCATCGTGATCGGCATCACGCCGATCCTGGCCCGCGATCTGGAGCAGCGCGCCCGGGAAATCCCGGTGGAGCTGCTGATCAAGGCGCAGACGCTGGGCGCTTCGACCTGGACGCTGATCCTGCGGGTGATCCTGCCGCAACTGTTGCCGCGCCTGTTGATTGCCTTGCGGCTGGTGTTGGGTTCGGCGTGGTTGTTCCTGATCGCTGCCGAGGCCATTGCCTCTACGGATGGCCTCGGTTACCGGATCTTTCTGGTGCGGCGCTATCTGGCAATGGACGTGATTCTGCCCTACGTGGTCTGGATCACGCTGCTGGCGTGGCTGATGGATTGGGGCCTCAAGGCGCTGACCCGCAAAGCCTTCCCCTGGTATGAGGGGGCGCGAGGATGAGTTTTATTTCCGTGCAAAACGTCTGGCAACAATACGACGATCAAGTCGTGCTTGAGGGCCTGAACCTGAGCGTCGCCGAGGGTGAGTTCTGCACGTTGGTGGGCGCGTCCGGCTGCGGCAAATCGACTTTTCTACGCCTGCTTCTGGGTCAGGAAGTGCCGAGCAAGGGCAAGATTCTGCTCGACGGCAAGGCCTTGGCCAGCGAGCCGGATGCCAGCCGTGGCGTGGTCTTTCAGCGCTATTCGGTGTTCCCGCATCTTTCGGTGCTGGACAACGTTGCGCTGGGCCTGGAACTGCCGCGCTCGGCGCTGCTTGGACGCCTGTTCGGCAACGCCAAACGCGACGCTCGCGAACAGGCGGCGGTGTTGCTGAAGAAAGTCGGTCTGGGTCATTCGCTGGATAAATACCCGACGCAGCTGTCCGGCGGCATGCAACAACGGCTGGCAATTGCCCAAGCGCTGATCATGAAACCTCGGGTCTTGCTGCTCGACGAGCCCTTCGGCGCGCTCGATCCGGGCATCCGCAAAGACATGCACGCCTTGCTTCTGGAATTGTGGCGCGAGACGCAGCTGACGGTGTTCATGGTCACCCATGACTTGTCCGAAGGCTTCAACCTTGGCACCCGCTTGCTGGTCTTCGACAAAGTGCGCATCGACCCCCACGCCCCCGGCGCTTATGGCGCGCGCATCACTTATGACATTCCCCTGAACAGCGACCGCCGCGCAGCACGCGCCGTGATTGATTCGCTGCAACAGGCTTAGAGGATTCTGCTCATGACACCATCCAACACGCTATTCCCCGTCTTCGCTGAAGAGCTGCTGCCCGGCGGCGGCCACCGTTCGTTCGTGCTCAAGCGCGGCGAACTGCTGCGCCTGACCGATATCAACGGCAACGCCAACGTCAGCCTGACGCTGCTCAATGCTCATGAAAAAACCGAGCGCTTGAACCTGCCAGACAGCCTCAAATGCCAACACACCGCCAAACTCACCAGCGGCCATTGCCTGTATTCGGACATGGGCCGCGTGCTGGCGGCAATTACCACTGACACCTGCGGCTGGAGCGACAGCCTCGGCGGCGTGCTCTGCGCTGAGGAAGTCGCGGAGAAATACGGCCAGGGCCGCTATCAGGAACTGCGCAACGGTTTCTTCCGCAACGGCACCGACAACCTGTTGGTGGAACTGGGCAAATGGGGCCTGGGCCTGTCGGACCTGCTGATGACCTTGAACCTGTTCAGCCGCGTCAACGTTGACGAAGCTGGCAAGCTCCATTTCGTGCCGGGCAACTCGCAAGCCGGGGATTACATCGAGCTGTACGCACCGATGGATACCCTCGTCGTGCTGACCGCGCTGCAACATCCCATGGACCCAAACCCTGAATACGCCCCGCAGCCGCTGCAGCTGACCTGGATGAAAGCCGACGCCAGTGTCGCCGAACACTGCCGCACGGCCCGCCCGGAAAACCAGCGCGGCTTCATCAACACCGATCGCCTGTTCGCCTGAGGAGCACGTCCATGAATTCGACTTCCGCTACTGCTGTATCGACCACCTTCATTCCGGCAGGCGAACCGTCGCTGACTGAACTCAAGGCCGGGCAAACCCTGCGCATCCTCGATCTGCAAGGCAACCAGGCGGTCGACACACTGTTCTTCAGCCTCGCCAACCCCCGCGAGCGTTACGACGTGCAGCGCACATTGCGCCGTCAAGGCAGCGTTTACCTGACCACCGGCAGCGTGCTGTATTCCAACCTCGGCAAACCGATGCTGACCATCGTCGATGACACCTGCGGACGTCACGACACCCTCGGCGGCGCTTGCGCGCAAGAGAGCAACACCGTGCGTTACGCCCTGGAAAAACGCCATATGCACAGCTGCCGCGACAATTACCTGCGCGCCTGTGTGCATGACGGACGGCTGGGCAAAGGCGATATCGGACCGAACATCAACTTCTTCATGAACGTGCCGGTCACCGCTGACGGCGGATTGACCTTCGAGGACGGCATCTCCGCCCCCGGCAAATATGTCGAGCTGCGCGCCGAAATGGACGTGATCGTGCTGATTTCCAACTGTCCGCAGTTGAATAACCCATGCAATGGCTACAACCCGACGCCGGCTGAATTGCACGTCTGGAACTGATTGCAGCAAAAGAACCAGCCACGACGGACGACCTTCGTGCAGACACATCAATAGCGGGACGGCCCGCTTCCCAGTTTGAGGTCGAGACCATCGACTTCCGGGGTTCAAGCCATGTTCGACACACTGCTGATCGCCAACCGCGGCGCCATTGCCTGCCGCATCCTGCGCACCTTGCGTGCCCTGCACGTCAAAGGCGTTGCTGTGTATTCCGAAGCCGATGCCGCCAGCCTGCATTTGCTGGAAGCCGACGAGGCGCACAGCCTGGGTGAAGGCGGCGCGGCCGGGACTTATCTGGCGGTGGATAAAATCCTCGCCATCGCTAAAGCCAGCGGTGCCCAAGCCATTCACCCTGGCTACGGCTTCCTGTCTGAAAACGCCGCGTTCGCGCAAACCTGCGAAGACGCAGGCATTGCCTTTGTTGGCCCAACACCGGAGCAACTGCGCGTCTTTGGCCTCAAGCACACCGCCCGCGCGCTGGCCAAACAGCATGGCGTGCCGATGCTCGAAGGCACCGAGTTGCTCGACAGCCTCGACACCGCACTGCACGCCGCAGAACTCATCGGTTACCCGGTGATGCTCAAAAGCACTGCGGGCGGCGGCGGGATCGGCATGCGCGTGTGCCGTAGCGCCGCTGAACTAAGCGAGTCGTTCGAAACGGTGAAACGCCTCGGCCAGAACAACTTCAGCGACGCTGGCGTGTATATCGAGAAGTACATCCAGCGCGCCCGGCACCTTGAAGTTCAGGTGTTTGGCGACGGCCGGGGCGAAGTGCTCGCGCTGGGCGTGCGCGATTGTTCGGTGCAGCGGCGCAACCAGAAAGTCCTCGAAGAAACGCCCGCGCCGAACCTGCCCGAAGGCATGGGCGAAGCGCTGTGCATGGCAGCGATCAAGCTGGCCAAGGCGGTGAATTATCGCAGCGCCGGCACCGTGGAGTTTGTCTTCGACAGCGAGGATCAGCGCTTTTATTTTCTCGAAGTGAACACCCGCTTGCAGGTCGAGCACGGTGTGACCGAGCAAGTCTGGGGCGTCGATCTGGTCAGCTGGATGGTGCAACTGGCCGCCGGCGACCTGCCGCCATTGAGCGAACTGCAAGCAGCGCTGAGGCCGAGCGGCCACGCCATTCAAGCGCGTCTATACGCAGAAGATCCAGGTCGGGATTTCCAGCCCAGCCCCGGTTTGCTGACGGCGGTGAACTTCCCCGCCGTGGACGGCAAAAGCCTGCGCATCGATACCTGGGTCGAAGCCGGTTGCGAGATTCCACCGTTCTTCGATCCGATGATCGCCAAGGTCATCAGTTGGGCGCCGAACCGTGAGTTGGCCCGGGCTGGCCTGGCCAAAGCCTTGAGCGACACGCGACTGTACGGCGTCGAGAGCAACCGTGATTACCTGCGCCAGATCATCGCCGACGCGCCATTTGCCAGCGGCCAGCCGTGGACGCGCTGCCTGGAAGGTCTGATCTATCACGCCGACACTTTCGAAGTGCTCAGCGGCGGCACGCAAACCAGCGTTCAGGATTATCCGGGACGTCTCGGTTATTGGGCCGTTGGCGTGCCGCCGTCCGGGCCGATGGACAGCCGCGCCTTGCGTCAGGGCAATCGCCTGTTGGGCAACGCCGAGGGCTGCGCCGCGCTGGAAATCACCATGAGCGGCCCGCTGCTGCGCTTTAACACCGACGCGGTGCTTGCCGTGACCGGTGCGGCGATCCCCATCATGCTGGACGGCGAAATGCAGCCAATGAACACGGCGTTGTTTATCGCTGCCGGTTCCAGCCTCGCGCTCGGCACCATCGCCGGAACAGGTGCGCGCAGCTATCTATGCGTGCGTGGCGGGCTGGATGTGCCGGATTACCTGGGCAGCAAAAGCACATTCACGCTGGGCCAGTTTGGTGGTCATGGCGGACGGGCTTTGCGGGCCGGAGACGTGCTGCATATTTCGCCATTGGTGGATCGCAGCGTCGGTCAGCAAGTCGCAAAGGATCAGTTGCAAGCGTTGGCGGACGTTCGGCAAATTCGTGTCATCTACGGCCCCCACGGCGCGCCGGAGTATTTCACTGAGCATTACATGCAGACGTTCTTCGCCACCGCGTGGGAAGTGCATTTCAATTCCAGCCGCACCGGCGTGCGCCTGATCGGCCCGAAACCGGAATGGGTGCGGGCCGATGGCGGTGAGGCGGGCTTGCATCCGTCGAACATTCACGACAATCCGTACGCCATCGGCGCCGTGGATTTCACCGGCGACATGCCCGTCATCCTCGGCCCCGACGGCCCGAGCCTCGGCGGTTTCGTCTGCCCGGTAACCATCATCGAAGCTGACCTGTGGCAACTTGGGCAGCTCAAGGCCGGCGATAAGGTGATGTTTGAAGCGGTGAGTATCCAGGCTGCCCGGCAGTTGATTCTCAGGGAAAATGGCGGTCTGTCTTGTGGGAGCGAGCTTGCTCGCGAAGCAGGCGACGCGGTGCCGGATTTGACGCCTTCGCGGGCAAGCCTCGCTCCAGCCGGGGTTCTGACTTCCCCGATCATGCTCGACATCGGCCACGACGACACGCGCCTGGTGGCCCGACTCTCCGGCGATACTCATCTGCTGCTGGAAATCGGTGCGCCGGAGCTGGATCTGGTGCTGCGCTTTCGTGGCCATGCGCTGATGCAGGCGCTGGAGGCGAAAAACCTGCACGGCGTGATTGACCTGACGCCGGGCATTCGTTCGCTGCAAGTGCATTACCAGCCTGAACAACTGCCGCTCCAGCAATTGCTGGAGATCGTCGCCGGAGAATGGGATGCCGTATGCGCGGCCAAGGATCTGCAAGTGCCGTCGCGCATCGTGCATCTGCCGCTGTCCTGGGACGATCCGGCCTGTCAGCTGGCTATCGAAAAATACATGACCACCGTGCGTAAGGACGCGCCGTGGTGCCCGAGTAATCTGGAGTTCATTCGCCGCATCAACGATCTGCCCAACCTCGACGAAGTGCAGCGCACGGTGTTCGAGGCCAGCTATCTGGTGATGGGCCTGGGCGATGTCTACCTCGGCGCTCCGGTCGCCACGCCGCTGGACCCGCGCCATCGGCTGGTGACCACCAAATACAACCCGGCGCGCACCTGGACGGCGGAGAATTCGGTGGGCATTGGCGGCGCGTACATGTGCGTGTACGGCATGGAGGGTCCGGGGGGTTATCAGTTTGTCGGGCGTACGTTGCAGATGTGGAATCGCTATCGGGAAGTGGCGGCCTTCGATGGCAAGCCTTGGCTGCTACGCTTTTTCGATCAGATTCGCTTCTATCCGGTCAGCGCCGAAGAGCTATTACGCATTCGCCGGGATTTCCCCCTGGGTCGCTACCCGCTGCAAATAGAACACAGCACCTTGAACCTGGCGGACTACCAGGCGTTCTTAAGCAGTGAAGCCCAAGGCATCGCGGCCTTTCGCAGCCAGCAGCAAAGTGCCTTTCAGGCCGAGCGCGAGCGCTGGATTGCCAGCGGCCAGGCCGATTTTGAAAGCGATGAAGCGGTGGCGCCGCTGACCGATGAAGCACCGCTCAATGCCGGTGAACACAGTATCGACAGTCACATTGCCGGGAATCTCTGGCAAGTGCAGGTGGAGGTAGGCCAACAGGTCGCCGCTGGCGATGTATTGGTGATTCTGGAGTCGATGAAAATGGAAATCCCGCTGCTGGCGACACACGCCGGCGTGGTGCGGGACGTGCGCGTACAGCCGGGTTCGGCGGTGCGTGCGGGACAGCGAGTCGTAGTCATAGAAGCCGTTTGATGTGGTCTGTTCTTATCAATTTTATGGAATTTCGCCATGAGCCTTGAAGTCCCCTTGAGCGACCTGCGCCTGGAGTCGGTCCGCGCGGCCTACCAGTCCGGCAACCTCACGCCGCGCGAACTGATTCTTGCGCTGCGGGAAAAAGCCGCTGCGCTGAACCCTGAATATCACTTGTTCATTTACCTGCTTGATCCGACTGAGCTGGAGCCTTACTTCGCCGCGCTGGAAGGCCGGGACATCAACGATCTGCCGCTGTATGGCGTGCCGTTTTCGATCAAAGACAACATCGACCTGGCCGGCATCCCGACCACTGCGGCCTGCGTTGCTTACACCTATAAGCCAGAGCGCTCGGCGACCGTCGTTGCGCAACTGATTGCTCTGGGCGCGATTCCATTGGGCAAGACCAACCTGGATCAGTTCGCCACCGGTTTGAATGGCAGTCGCTCGCCTTTCGGTGCCTGCCCCAACAGCGTACTCAAGGAATATCCGTCTGGCGGATCAAGCTCTGGCTCGTCGCTGGCGGTCGCCCTTGGCGTCAGCAGTTTTGCGTTGGGCACCGACACGGCGGGATCGGGACGCGTGCCCGCCGCGTTGAACAATCTGGTGGGCATGAAGGCCAGTAAGGGTTTGATCTCCACGGCAGGCGTGGTTCCGGCCTGCCGGACGCTGGATTGCGTCACGACGTTCACCGCCACCGCCCGGGAAGCCAGCCAGTTGCTGGGCCTGGTCGCAAAGCTTGATCCGCGCGACGCGTACAGCCGCGCGAATGCATCATGGAACGATGCCTCGGCCTTCGGTGCGCCGCGACCGTTCCGCTTCGGCGTACCGCGTGCCCAGGACCTTGAATACTTCGGTTGCCCACAAGGGCCGCTGTTGTTCGGCGACGCCATAGACCGCCTGACCGCCATGGGTGGCGAAGCCGTGACCATCGACCTGTCACCCTTTCTCGAAGCCGCTGGCCTGTTGTATGACGGCCCTTGGGTAGCCGAGCGCTACAGCGTCGCTGGCGAGCTGATGCAGAGCAATCCTGAAGCCGTGCTCCCGGTAATCCGCGCAGTCCTGGGCAAAGCGCCGCTGGTCACTGGTGTAGAAACCTTCAAGGCGCAATACCGCCTGCAAGCACTCAAGGCTATCTGCGACCGTGTCATGGAAGGTGTGGATTTCGTGGTCACGCCCAGCATCGGCCGCCCGGTCACCTCGGCAGAGCTGGAAGCCGAACCCGTGCTGCGCAACTCCGAACTGGGTTACTACACCAACTTCGTCAACCTGCTGGACTACGCCGCCGTCGCCGTGCCCAGCGCGTTCATGGACAACGGCATGCCGTGGGGCGTAACAGTGTTCGGCCGCGTGTTCACCGATCAGTATTTGCTGAGCATCGCCGACGCACTGCAACGCCACACCGAATTGCCATTGATCGGCGGGCTTGCCGGACAGCTGTCCAAACCCGCCGGTATTGCGCGCAACGACATGGCCAGGCTTGTGGTATGCGGCGCGCATCTGGAGGGATTGCCGTTGAACTGGCAGCTCAAGCAACGGGGCGCTCGCCTGGTTGAGGCGACCCAAAGCTCATCGAATTACCAGCTCTACGCGTTGGCCGGCGGTCCGCCGTTTCGGCCGGGGATGCTCCGGGTCGAGCAGGACGGCGTGGCTATCGCAGTGGAGGTCTGGGAGCTGCCAAGTCGCGAATTGGGTTCTTTCCTGATCGGCATTCCAGCACCGTTGGGCCTGGGCAAAGTGCAGCTGGCTGACGGGAGCTGGGAATGCGGATTCATCTGCGAACCCTACGGTCTTGAAGGAGCAACCAACATCAGTCATCTGGGCGGCTGGCGCGCTCATATGGACGCCTGAGCCAATAGATAGTTACCTGAAACAAGCAAGTTGCGAATGACATATTGGCGGACCATTAATCGTGACCCGCCAATATGAAAGTTACTGAAACGCCCGCCTCGAACGCAACTGACAGCAACCCGGCAATCAACCTGAAAAAACTCAAGGCATTGCGAAGAAGTCCTGCGATGCAACTTATCGCCAACTCGCCGCTGCTGCTCAAGGCTTATCAACTGGACTTGGATTGCCCGCCGAAGCTGGATGAGTATGTTCGCGAACAGTTGATCCGGCTGTTGCGCCGGCGTACCGCCAAGCCACTGGAGCCTGACAAGCTGTTTATCCGCTTCACCCAGGCTGACCAACCCGCCGTTGAACCTGATGGACGGGAACGTTATGCAAAAAAGATTTCCCTGACGGACCTGGCGATTATTTCGTTCGACGTACCGGCCATGCTGGCACTGATGGATTCGACCCAGGACGACACGGTTCTGGATGAATCGGTGCCTGACCTTACCGCCAACAGCGTCATGGACTTGATTCTTAACGCGCCGTTGGCAACCGACTACGCGGCTCTGACCAACGCTTTCTGGGTCAGGCACGCACAGACCTACTGCGCCCTGGCCAAGCTGGCTTTCCTGCACGACCTGCACACTCACTATGCCCACAGAAGAATCAGCCTGGACGGTTATCGCCTGGGGCTGGATATTTTGGGACTCAAGGCATTTCCCGAGCATTGCGAATGCCTCGAACACCTCGCGACCGGCACGCGATCCAGTGCCAGCATGCTGTCACTCAACGGGCGCCGGGTTGCGGGCGCCTTTCAGCTCAAGTCGCACAACACCTCACACTGTTTTATCCACCAACCGGGAAGCACCGCCGAGCCCACTGAATACATCAGCGATGACCCGCATCGGATGACCCATATGCTGCTCAATACGCTGAACGAAAGCGGGGGGCTGCATGTACCCGACTCGGCCGACGACGGGAGCGCTTTGAAGGTTGATTTGAGCATTCTCGAGGGCGATGTTTTTACCGCGATCACGCGCGTGCAACAGCAGTTATCCCTTGGCTATCTGCAGGGCGATTCAGTCAGCATTGATTGGCTCAAGCCAATCCGGCCTGCCCTGCAATTGATCAGCGCGATCGACCTTTGGCATACCCGTCCGACGATCCTCCAGCGCATACCATCGCCCCTTAAAACCGCTGCGCGGCTCATGCGCAAAGTGATGAAGGATGAACACGGCCTGGATATAAACCCGGACCATGTATTTATTCGTTATATCCGGGGTAAATCTTTTACACCATTGGGCAGCGCTCGTGTCCCGACTACTCAAGTCACTGTGCCCGACGGATTGCCGATCAGCCTGAGCCAGGCACTTATATACAATTATCGGGTCGAGCATGCCGAGGGTTATCTGGATCACGATGCACGCACAATTGTTTACATCGACCCCACCGAAAAAGGCCACGCAGCCAATGTCCAGGAACTCGCGATCACCCCCCAAGCCATCGAAAACCACATCCGGAAAATAGACTTCCTGCCACTCATGACTCGCCGCGTCGAGCGGTTCTGGGGCCGACAGCAGGACAGCGTCGAGGAATGTTTCAAAACAAACTTCATGACTCAAGCCGTGCTGTGTCTCAAATCACGGCTGCTGTCCAAAAGCGGATTCGACATTGTTATAAAAACCCTCGAACAGCTTGATGTCAGACCTGGCAGCGGCGCAATCGAACGGACGGTGCTGGGCTTTTACCTGCAACATTCCGTATTTGAAGGCGTGCAGGAAATCTACTGTCCAGGTCTGCTGATCCTGTCGGAGCCTGGCCGACCTCAAAAAGTTCTTTACCAGGCGGGCGTTCACAAGGCCCTTATCGAATTCGACAATGAGGAAGACATCGATCGGTACTTGAGAAGCGCCGTGAAAAACCAGCAATGGCGCAAGTCTGCCCTGAACTATGTTCCGCTTCGTCACCACCGAAGGCTGACGTATATCCTGCAAATTTGGTCGGGCGAGCGAGAGCCGGAGGAACCGGCATCCACACTGCGCCCCTGGACTGACACCGTATTCAATCTTGATGCTCATATGGCTGCGGCCCATAAACTGTGCACGCAACAGCTGACTGTTTCGCCGTTTCGCTACATGGCTGAAACTCTCAAACAGAACGGCTTGATGGACGCGCAGGACGTTATCGTGACGCCCAATGAGGTGTTGCTGAAATACTGGACTCGCCAACTCAATCATCTTCAGTTGCTGCTGGCCCCCATGTCCTTTTTGCTGACCCCGGCATTGATCGCAGCGCTGGCGACGGAAATCGGAGTGGTATCACTGAACATCGCAGCGGCGAACTTGCCGGGCGCACGCTACGAAGAAAAACGCCAGGCCCAGCTTGCTGTCTTGTCGTTGGGTTTTCTCCAACTGGCACCTTACACGCCGACGCTACTGCGTTCATTGGGCAAACTTGTGAGTTCCAGCAAAGTCTTGAAGACTTCAGCCACAGCGATCGGCAAGACCCGCGGCTTCAGCTCGCAGCTCAATCGGTCGATGCACACTCGCCATACCCGTCTGGAAAAGTTCTTCGAGACCGATAGTCTGCTTAAAACCTGGAATATCCCCGGCCATCCCCGTTTCGCAACGGTGCCGGTCAAGACATGGAAACTGACACACAAGTTTCTGCTGTGGACATCAGACCGAGGCAAGGCTCGAACGCTGGTGGTCAGCACGCACGGTTACTATTTGCCGTGGAGTAAGAACACGCTGATCCCCAACGGCACCGAACTTCGCGTCTATGCACCTCACGGGTATACATTGATCGACCCCTCGCTGCATCGCGTGATTCAACAACGGGTCAAACCCTTCGGCATTCTGGACAATCAAGCCAACACACTAGTCGCTGCACCGAACACCCCGCTCCCTTATGCTCTCACCGACAAGTTGCTGGCTGGCACATCACAGCCGGGGAAGATCAAGAATTACAAGCTCTCCAAATTCCAGTCCCCCGATAACGAGAGCTACCGGTACATCAGCCATGTGGTCCGCGACTCCAACCTGTCGCCGTTCAGCGGGCAACTACTGCGTACGCCAATGGATGTGCTGACTGTGAGAAAGCGCTTCGGCATGGCGGATCCAACGCTGGAAGATTTATTCAAGGGTTTGTTTGATCACGGTATTCACTACGACAAGATCCTGCTGTTGCACTGCCGATGCTCGGCATTCGAGTCAATGATTGGCACCGCACATGTTTACCGGGTGCCATGACCCAAGATGACAGCCAGGTAAAACCAGACCGCTGCCGGGCGGAACAAATTCACGATAGCGTGAGTAGTGGCGGCAAGCTAGCATGTGGCCCTGCCATTTATTTTTCCTCGGACACCCCATGCCTTTTCGCTCCGCTATTACTTCACAACGGTCGTTGCTACTGACGTTGGTGATTCTTTTAGGGAGCGGCTTTCTCGCGACTTCGTTGCTCAGTTATTACGCGTCGCGGGCCTCTATTCGCGACAACATTATCAACACCGAACTGCCACTGACGTCTGACACCGTCTATTCCGAGATCCAGAAGGACCTGGTGCGTCCGGTGTTGATCTCGTCGATGATGGCCCGCGACACGTTCATGCGCGACTGGATCGTGGAAGGCGAACGCAATCCCGAACAAATGACCCGCTATCTGAAAGAGGTCATGGATCATTACGGCGCCTACACCTCTTTCTTTGTTTCCAACAGCAGCCTGACGTACTACCAGGCCAAAGGCGTACTGAAGAAAATCGACGCTCGCGAACCCCGGGACGTCTGGTATTACCGGGTCCGGGACATGGCCGCGCCTTACGAGATCAATGTCGATCCGGACATGGCCAACAAAGACAGCCTGACGTTCTTCATCAACTACAAAGTGTTTGACTACGACAACCGTTTCATCGGCGCCACCGGCGTCGGGCTGACGGTCGATGCCGTCATCAAGTTGATCGACCGCTATCAACAGCGTTATCAGCGCAGCGTGTACTTCGTCGACACCTTCGGGCGTATCGTCCTGACCGGTGCCGAGGGCGGCCCGAATGGCGCGGCCATCGGTCAGGCGCTCAACAAGTTACCCAGCATGAGCGAACTGCATAAACAACTGCCCAAGCCGAAAAGTGGCACTTATGAATACCGGTCCGAAGGTCACGAGCACTTTCTCAACGTGCGCTTCATTCCCGAACTGAACTGGTACCTGTTCGTCGACAAGCGCGAAGACACCGCGCTCACCGATATTCGCCAATCGCTGTACCTGAACCTGTTGATCTGCCTGATTGTCACGCTGGTCGTCGTGCTGCTGCTGCATCGTCTGATCAACCGCTTCAAATACAAGATTGAAACCCAGGCCACCCTCGACAGCCTGACTGGCCTGCCCAATCGGCGCGGTTTCGACCTGCTGGCGTCGAAAACCCTCAAGGACACCCAGCGCGAGGCCAAACCGCTCACGGCGATGCTGCTGGACCTGGATCACTTCAAGCAACTCAACGACAGCCATGGTCACCTGGCCGGCGACCAGGTGCTGGCCGGATTCGCCGAGGATCTTAAGAGCTGCCTGCGCCAGTCGGACATCATTTGTCGTTGGGGCGGTGAAGAGTTCATCATCCTGCTCAAGGGCAGCGAAACCAGAGGCGCCCAACGTATTGCCGAGAAAATTCGTCTACTGGCCGAGCAACACACCTACGTCTTCTCCGGCACACCCTTGCAGATCACTGTCAGTGTCGGCCTGGCCGAACTGCAAGACGACGATACCTTGCCAACCCTGATCGCCCGGGCCGACCGCGCGCTGTACGCCGCCAAGCAAAATGGGCGCAATCAGGTATTCACCGAGGAAACGGCGAGCGCATGAGCACTTCATCCGTTGATACGGACCGCTGCCCGGCATGCGGTTCCAGCAACCGCTGCTCCCTGGCCGACCCGCGCACCGTCGATCAGGCCTGTTGGTGTTTTTCGGTGGAGATCGATCCGGCAGTCATCGAGGCACTGCCGCCAGAGGTGCGCGCCAAAGCATGCCTGTGCCCCCGCTGCGCTGGCGTCGAAAACGCGGCCGCCGACAAATCAGCTTCCTAGATCGCGTATTCTGTCGCCCTTCCTCACTCATATTGCCAAACCCATGCGTCTCGATCGTTTCCTCAGCAACCTGCCGCGCTTCAATCGCAAGGACGTCCGCCTCGCCCTGGCAGGCCGACGGGTAAAGGTTGATGGCCAAGTGATCGGCGATGCACACCACGATGTGCGTGAGTTCAGCTGCGTCGAGTTTGATGGCGAAGTCCTGCAAGCTGGCAAACCGGCACGCTACTTCATGCTTCATAAGCCTCAAGGCTGCGTCAGCGCTACCGTCGACCCGCAGCACCCGACCGTCATCGACCTGCTGGACGAACCGGACAAACACGACTTGCACATTGCCGGTCGACTGGATTTCAACACCACCGGTCTGATGCTGATCACCAACGACGGGCAATGGTCACGTCGGTTGACGCTGCCGCAGACCAAGCTGCCGAAAATCTACTATGTTGAAACCGAACAGCTAATCGACGACCGCTACGTCGAAAAATTCGCCGCCGGGTTTTACTTCGCATTCGAGGACATCACCACGCAGCCAGCCCGATTGACCCTGCTCGGCCCGCGTTCGGCCAGACTGGAAATCGTCGAGGGACGCTACCATCAGGTCAAGCGCATGTTTGGCCACTTCGACAACAAAGTGCTGCGCCTGCACCGCGAAAGCATGGCCAGCCTGAGCCTGGACCCCGGTCTAGAGCCCGGGCAGTACCGCGCGTTACAACCTGCAGAAATCGCGGCCATCGGCTAACCCGCTACCGCCTGGCAGACCGCGCCGCTCAATGTACGAACGGCACTTGCGGGTTTGCCTGTCCCCTGCTTGAATCCAATCGTCGGTCCACATGTGACTGATGAGTCATGAACGCATTCTAAGAAATCCTTTTGTCGACCAGAGCCCCGGCTCCCGACAAATCGCCCGCCAATAACAATACCTGTCGAACAGATCGTTTCGGATCGACCTGGGCCCCTTAAGGCGAATGCCAACCTGTCACGAAACTCGTGCAATTTCGATTGCGCGCAAAACTGTTTACGCCAGGAGACATACGATATGAGGCCAGAAATCGCTGTGCTTGATATACAGGGACAGTTTCGGGTTTACACGGAGTTCTATCGGGCAGATGCCGCAGAGAAGACCATCATTCTGGTCAACGGCTCACTGGCCACCACTGCGTCATTTGCGCAGACCGTGCGTAACCTTCATCCCCAATTCAACGTGGTGCTTTACGATCAGCCCTACGCGGGCAAATCCAAGCCCCACAACGTCAACGCAACGCCGCTGACCAAAGAAGCGGAAGGCCAGATCCTGCTGGAACTGATCGACCATTTCAACGCCGAACACATCATGTCCTTCTCGTGGGGTGGCGCGGCGGCACTGGTTGCGCTCTCGCACCGTCCACAACGGATCGAGAAGGCCGTGATCAGTTCGTTCTCGCCGGTCGTCAACGAGCACATGCGTGATTATCTGGAGCGCGGCGTGCTGCACCTGGGTGCTCATGCGCGTTATGAAGTGGGCAACCTGGTCAATGACACCATTGGCAAACACTTGCCGCCGTTGTTCAAGCGCTTCAACTACCGGCATGTCAGCAGTCTGGAAACCCATGAATATGACCAGATGCACTTTCATATCAGCCACGTGCTGAACCTGGATCAGAACGAGTACCTGAACGCGGCGAAGAACATCAATGTGCCGGTACTGTTCATGAATGGTGAATGGGACGAATACACCGCCCCTGCCGACGCCAGACTCTTTGAACGAGTAGTGAAAGACAGTACGTTCACGACGATACGCGCCACTGGGCATTTCCTGGACATGGAACACAAAGCCGCCTGCCGCGACTCGCGTTTCGCGTTGCTGGACTACCTCACGCCGCCAACGCCAACACGCAGCCGTCAGACCTTCCACTACAGACAGGCCCAGACAGAACATGCCTTCGCCCTCTGAACCCAACGCTCGACCGAGCCGGGGAACCATTCGCCAGCGCGACAACGCCGTAATCGGCGAATGGGCTCCGTGGATATAAGTCGGGTTTAACCGCCTGAAGGAAATTAGCGCTTCAATTCAGCCGCCCATTCTGGTACAAAGTCAGCCGCTCAGAGCGGGTGTCGTATAATGGCATTACTCCAGCTTCCCAAGCTGATAACGAGGGTTCGATTCCCTTCACCCGCTCCATATCGCTCTCCCCCGCACCACCCCTTATCGTTTCAAGTGACCTGAAGCCCAGCAGTTACGGGCCTTTGTGGCTGACGCAAATCACCCGCATCACCACACCGCTGCGCTATTCACATCGACAGAAAACGAGTCGCCTTTTTACACCAGGGACGTTGGGTGCGGACTTCGTGCAGCAGCACGTTAGGCATGTCGCGCAGGCGGATCCAGGGTTCGTCTTGCCAATGCAGGAGGTTCAAGGAAACACCGGCCCAGTCCAGCAGGCCAATGGTCGGGCGTTCTGGGTGGCCGAGGTGATTGGCGTCACGCAGCGCCGGGACGACCTGCAGCGTCAGCCATTCGCGCAGTTCGCGGTTTTGCGGGGCGTGGTGGTAGACCAGCAAGGCGTAGACACCCGACTCGCTGATCATCAGCGCATCCTGAGTCAGGCCATGACGATGCAAGACCAAGGTGCGGCGTTGATCATGATCGAGCTTGCGCGTCTTGCGCTCGTCGAGGAACACGCCCATTAGATGACCCAGATCCCGAGCGCAGAACCAGACCTGATTTTCGAGAAGAAGCGCGTGCAGTTGGATAGCGTGGCGGGTGAAGGGGGTTGGGATGTGAGGCGTCGTTTCAATTACGTGCATAAATCCATTTCTCTTTGCTAGTCAGGACACAACCTATCGTCGCCAAACGAATAAGGGTGGCGGTAGTACGCAGGTTGGCGAACCGGAGCAAAGAACCGGCAGACCCGAAGGTCTCCCACGTACAACCGCCATAACAGACCACGAGCAAAGAGTGCTCGTTTCCAGATGGTGCACGCTATACATCATTGCTAGCCAGATCGCCAAATCCAGTGCTGAGTTTTCAGCCGCCGACGAGGTTAGATCCCTCGCCTCACTGATACAAGCTGACAAATGTAGGACGCGCCGCCGCGAGGTGTGGGAGTTCCGACTGCTTTCTATAGGTTTGGCGGAGCAGGCAACCCATTCGCTGAGCCTCGCTCCAACGGAGTCGTGTTCAAATCTGGAATATCGCCTCGCGAACAAGTTCGCTCCTACAGTGAAATGCGATTTCGCAGACACCGCCAAACGCGCGTGGGCAAGGTCTGCTGGCTGGATTAAACCTTCACCCGCCGCTCCACCACGATTTCCGGCAGGTCGAGTCGGCGCATGTAGACGCGCAACGGTTCGGTGATGCGCAGGCGGTCGTCGATGTTTTGGTCGAGCAGCAGTTGCAGGCGTTCGCGGCTCAGGGTCATGAGTTCGTTGTCTGCCGGCGACCAGACGAATTCGCAGGTTAGCGTGATGCTGTCGTCGGCGACGTCCATGCCGAAAGAGTCTTCGCTGAAGCGCACGATATGGCGATCAGCCTTGTGGTGGTAGCCAACGAACCCGGCGAGTTGGTCGGCTGCTTCACAGATAGCGCTGGAGGTGATTTTCATCGATGACCTCTGGAGAAGTTCGAGCCCGCGATTCGCCGAATCGCGGGCAATGGCAATCAGAGTGCGCGACGGAAGATGTCTTCGATCTGCAGTTGATCGGCAGGTCGCGGGTTGGTCAGGCCGCAGGCGTCCTTCAGGGCATTGGCGGCCAGAATCGGGAAGTCTTCTTCCTTGACGCCCAGCGCGGTGAGGCCCGGCGGAATGTCGATGGAGCTCGACAGACTGCGGATTGCCGCAATGGCCGCCCGCGCGCCCTCTTCAGGGGACAGGCCGCGGGTGTCCGCACCCATGGCGTGGGCGACGTCGCTCAAGCGGGCCGGGCAAACACTGGCGTTGAAGCTTTGCACATGAGGCAGCAAAACCGCATTGCAGACGCCGTGCGGCAAGTCATAGAAGCCGCCCAACTGGTGCGCCATGGCATGCACGAAACCCAGGGAAGCGTTGTTGAAGGCCATGCCCGCGAGGAACTGTGCGTAAGCCATGTTTTCCCGCGCGGTCAAGTCCGAGCCATCCACTACGGCCTTGTGCAGGTTGTCGGCGATCAGCGCCATGGCCTTGAGTGCGCAGGCGTCGGTGATCGGCGTGGCGGCAGTCGAGACATAGGCTTCGATGGCGTGAGTCAGAGCGTCCATGCCAGTAGCGGCAGTCAGTGACTTCGGCATTTTGGCCATCATTGCCGGGTCGTTGACCGACAGCAGCGGAGTGACGTTGCGATCGACGATGGCCATTTTCACGTGGCGCACTTCGTCGGTAATGATGCAGAAACGGGTCATTTCGCTGGCGGTGCCGGCGGTGGTGTTGATGGCGATCAGCGGCAATTGCGGCTTGCTGGAACGGTCCACACCTTCGTAATCGCTGATATGCCCGCCATTGGTGGCGCACAACGCGATCCCTTTGGCGCAGTCATGGGGCGAGCCGCCGCCCAGGGAAATCACGAAATCGCATTCACGTTCGCGCAGCATGGCCAGGCCATTTTCAACATTGCTGACGGTAGGGTTGGGCTTGGCGCCGTCGTAGACCACCGAATCGATGCCCTGTTCCACCAGCAAACCGGCGATCTGCGCGGCCAGTCCAGCTTTGGCCAAGCCGGCGTCGGTAACGATCAACGCCTTGAGAAAGCCGTAATTGCGGATGGCTTGCATGGCCTCATCGAGGCAACCCAGGCCCATGATGTTCACGGAGGGTATGAAAAAAGTGCTGCTCATGACGGATCCTCATTGCTAACGATCAGCCGAGCGATTGCACAACAACCCGGCGGGGGGAATGCTCGCAGCATGAGCGCTGGCAACGAGCGTGAGGTTGATCCAGCTCAAGGAACCGATATGTTTCTCTCCGGCGCTTAGCCGGGGATTGTGCGTGTACGGTTGCAGTGCGCCAGGTGAATGACATCGAAGTCGTACCTCGCCCAGGTCGCTGCCAGCTGGCTCGGTTTGTCGAAACTGAAGCGGTACCTCAGTTGCATGCCCGGAATGCAGCGGTTCCTCGAATCGGCAGCCGAGCGAGACATCACGTATTTCCACCAACGATCGACCACGCAAACGAGCTGCGCGGAATCCGCCCCCTTCATGCAGACACCTTGTGCTGTGGTGAACAGGGTTCGGATTTGCTCAGCGTTCTTACCACGAACAAATTGTTGCGAGATGATCTGCCCGCGCTCGATGTTGTTGAAAAGCTCGCGGCTGCCGCCCCGAACCTGCCGCACGACTTCCGCGAACCCGTCATCGGGCAAACCTGAATAGTCGTGTTGCGAGGCAGTGCTGATGGCGCAAGCGGGCAACGACGCGGCGATCACTGCGAGCAACAAGGGGCGATAGAATTTTCTGATCTGAATAAACATGCTGGAACCTGCGCAAAGGGCGCCAGCGCTTGAATATTCATCCTCTGCGCCAGCTTCGGTGCGCAGGACTTTGCCCGCCGACGGGCTCGGCGAGAATCCGACAGATGTCGGGGGAGCGTGATTTTCAGCTTGGTCCTACGCGGTGGTAAGACCCGTACTTCAGCAACTCGATACTTTGCTGACAGTCAGCTGATGAAACCGTCCGCCACCAGCAAGGTTTCCAGGCACTGTTCCTGAATCCCGTAGAAGGTTTTCAGCTCCTGGATTCTGGCCAGTATGTCCGTGGATTTGAGCGGCTCGGGGCGCTTTACGGCGAGGATCATTTTGTTTTTGTTGGTGTGTTCCAGGGAGATGAACTCGAACACTTTGGTCTCGTAGCCGCAGGCTTCGAGCAGCAGCGCGCGCAGGCTGTCGGTGACCATTTCCGCTTGCTGGCCCATGTGCAGGCCGTATTGCAGCATAGGTTTGAGCAGCGTCGGGCTCTGGATTTGCAGGCGGATCTGTTTGTGGCAGCACGGCGAACACATGATGATCGACGCCCCGGAACGAATGCCCATATGGATGGCGTAATCGGTGGCGATGTCGCAGGCGTGCAGGGCAATCATCACGTCCAGGGCGCTCGGCGCCACGCTGCGCACATCGCCGCACTCGAACACCAGGCCCGGATGATCCAGGCGAGCAGCGGCGTTGTTGCACAGCGTGACCATGTCCTCGCGCAATTCGACGCCAGTCACCTGTCCATCGGCCTGCAAGGTATTGCGCAGATAGTCATGAATGGCGAACGTCAGATAGCCCTTGCCTGATCCGAAGTCGGCGACTTTTATCGGCTGATCGAGTTTGAGCGGCGAGGACGTCAGGGCGTGGGAAAACACCTCGATGAACTTGTTGATCTGTTTCCACTTGCGGGACATGGAAGGGATCAGTTCATGCTGTTTGTTGGTCACGCCCAGATCAGTCAGAAATGGCCGGGTCAGCTCCAGATAGCGCTTTTTCTCCCGGTCATGCCCGGCCGTTGGCGCTTCACGCTCTTGCTGAGCCTTGCTCTTGAACAGCGTGCTTTTACCTTTCTTGCCGTATTCGAACTGCACTTCGTCGGTCAGCGACAGCAAATGTGCGTTCTTGAATGAGTCAGGCAACAAGCCGCCGATCAACTGAACAGCGTCGGCCAGCGGCAGATTTTTGGTGATATCCCGGGTCTTGTAGCGATAGACGAACGACAGACACGGCTGATCCTTGACGGTCAGCTGCTTGACGATCACCCGCTGCAACTCGGCTTCGTCGCCGACATATTTGGCCAGGACCAGCTTGATGAATGAGTTCTGCGACAGGCTGTTCTCCAGCAGGCCGAGAAACTGGGCGTGATGGTCCTGGGCAGACTGGGTGGGAGTTGCAGTAACTGACATCGAAAAACGCCTCGGGGCGGGCTGAAGCTGGAAAGCAGCGAAGCCGGGTATTTTAGGCGGGTTGTGGGGTGGGGGTTAATTTAATTCTGTGTAAATCACTCAGAGTCGTCATTTCTAATCCACATACCGCACATGCCTTGCCATCAAGTTTGAGCGTTTGAAGGTGTCGATGTTGTCGATATTTTCCAGCAACTGGCTCAACTGTTGTTTGTAGGTTTCGTCGTCCATGTCGATCCAGAAGCGCGGGTTGCGGCCGGTCTTCGAGTCGTGGGCGGCGGTGGTCGGGTCCAGGTGACGAAACTCTTCATAGCGCGGCAAATCCGGCAGCGGGCGGCTGGTGTCCATATAGTTCTGCAGAAAATCCCACAACGCACAGGGCATTTGCCAACGGTTATCAACGTTCACCAGCGAAGAAAAATTGATCACGATGTCCCGATAACGATGGGCAATGCACAACACATGATTCATCGAACCCTGCCGATCCGGCCCCGATTCAAGGTAAGCATCGAACTCATAAAACGGCGCGGTTAATTCGCCGATAGTGCCGTTTTTCTTGTATTCGCCGTTGTTGTCGTAGTCGAACAGCGTTACCAGACCGGTGCGACGATTTAGTTCCCAGATTGGGCCTCGGGAGGGTTTTACCCAGAGTTTGGGGAGTTTGTGGATGACTAACGATCCTATTGCCCAACAGATAAGAGGTATTCCTAAAATCCAAGAAAAAAAACTTTGGAAAATATCAATCGTGTTGTAAATCCATGACCTATCGGATCTATTGATTCTAGCAATCCATGTAATCAACGCAGGGATTATGCCGACCAGAAAGAATCCCTTCCCAAAACTCGTTAGATAGATCCAAAATTGTGATCTCGCTGACCAAAGTGAATACCGGAAATGTTCATGGTCATGCCTATCATGAAAATCTACATGTTCGTAAGGCGCAGGAACGTAGGTACCGGCCGCAATTTTCTCTTGGCGCTCTTTACGCATGTCTTCACGAAATCGTAAATTATTCGGCGAGCGCCGCCGTATAAATGCATCAGGGGCAAGGCTCAGTGTCTGCCCCCACGGCAAGCGTTTTTTGCCAAAACGTTTGAGCCATGACCGCTCCGTTGAAGCTTGTTGTTTAGGAATGCCGTCTGAACGATAAGCGGCATCTGCATAGTAAGGCGTTTTCTGGGCAGTCATTTCGCAGTCTTCGCCCTGTTCTCGGTTTCATCGGCCCAGAACAGCCGTTTCGTAGCGTCAAAATCAGGTTTCGCGTAGGTCGGCCCGAAGGGGGTCGGATCCCTGGACGGTGGCGCAGGAAATACCCAGGTGCGCTGACCGTCATTCAGCGACAATTGAGCGCGCACGCGCCATACGTGATAGACCTCCGGTAAGTTTTGCGCAGGTTCCGCCTTATAGGAAAAAGGT
The DNA here is from genome assembly GCF_049898225.1 of Pseudomonas sp. DSP3-2-3. Taxonomy (NCBI): domain Bacteria; kingdom Pseudomonadati; phylum Pseudomonadota; class Gammaproteobacteria; order Pseudomonadales; family Pseudomonadaceae; genus Pseudomonas; species Pseudomonas sp. DSP3-2-3. The sequence continues at coordinate 51,416 of NZ_JAFCXH010000033.1, forward strand.
GTTTTGACGAACAGCTCCAAGGCGCCCGGCAATAGACGATAGGCAACTGGCGTGACAGTTATCTGCGAGCTGCTGGTCTTGCTGCGGTCGCTGTATTGATCGAAAAAGACTTCAAAGCTTTTCAGATTGAGAAAAGCCTGAGTCCCCAGTTCGCCCGGCCCATTCAATAACCCGCTCAAATTACTTTCAATACGAATTCGCGTATTGGCGCTGCGCACTGGAAAAGGTACCGTGGCGCGAAAATCCAGCAGGCCGTCAGCAACGTATTCAGGGTTGCGGTCGATACTGATTCGGATATCGGCGAACAGACTGACCAGATAGTAGAAGGCATTTTGAGGATCTTGCAGATGTGGCGCGGCGTTATGCTGATCGTCGCCAAATGGCCCTTTTTTCAACCAGTCGTCAATGGGCTTGCTGCCTAGCCAATAGGCCAGTCCTGCGCCAGTGGCAATCAATAACAGCGCAGCCCAACCCATAGGGCTCAAACCAAGGAAGGCACTGCCCCCAGCAACAACACCACCCAAAGCCGCCATCAAACCGCCGGAAGCCATGATTAGCTGGCCGACATAGGCATCATCGCCCCACCTATAGGAGTGCCAGGCGTCGTAAATACTGATCCCGGAAAAGAGCAAACCGGCTCCAATCTGGCCGAACAAGCGGGTGCTGTACTCCTTAATTAGATACTCGCTTAAGGGGCCTAGAAGCCGCTGTGCGAAAGCTTCGGGAATAGTAAATATTGTTTTACGCGCAGCAGCTAAAAACGAATTGCTGCTGGCGAGCTTGACTGTAAGCGCCTCCATCGCAATCAATAAATCCAACCCCGCACTATACAACGCTGCGTCAGCCCTATTCTCTGATTTCTCCCGATTAGTCTGCGATGAAAGATCCAACTCATTCACCAAATTCCAAATCTCCAACCCCACAATCGCCCCCGCCACCGGCACCGGCACCGAATCCAACGCCCGAAAAGCCGTACTATCGCGCATCGCATCCCGCAGCTTGATCGCGTTCTCCAACCCACTCAGT
>NZ_JAFCXH010000034.1:0-50251 GCF_049898225.1 Pseudomonas sp. DSP3-2-3
CACCCAATGTTGGCCAGAAGCCGATGATGCTTCCTCGAATAGGCCTTATACATAGATGCAACCGGGTAGCAGTGTTCAAAAGCAGGTTGAAAGTGTGGGCGAGTCCATACATAGGAGCGGCTTTAGGAGCGGCTTTAGCCGCGAGGATGATGTTCTTGGGTAGAGCCCAATAACGCCTTCCCGGCTAAAGCCGGTCCCACGTGTCTGCTGGATTCAAATCAGAACGCTGGAACCACAGCGCCTTTGTACTTCTCAAGAATGAACGCTTTCACTTCCGGGCTCTGCAAGGCGGCGACGAGTTTCTTGACTGCGTCGGCGTCCTTGTTCTCGGTGCGGGTCACCAGGATGTTGGCGTAAGGCGATTCGGCACCTTCGATGATCAACGCGTCCTTGGTTGGATCAAGCTTGGCCGACAGCGCGTAGTTGGTGTTGATCAACGCCAGGTCAACCTGAGTCAGCACCCGAGGCAGGGTTGCCGCTTCCAGTTCGCGAAACTTGAGGTTTTTCGGGTTTTGCAGCACGTCTTTCGGCGTCGCCAGAATGCTGGTCGGGTCCTTCAACGTGATCAGGCCAGCCTTGGCCAACAGCAGGAACGCACGGCCTTCGTTGGTGGCATCGTTGGGAATCGCGACGTTGGCGCCATCCGGCAGCTCGGCCAGGGATTTGAGTTTGTCCGAGTACGCACCGAACGGTTCGACGTGAACCTTGCCGACGCTGACCAGATCAGTGCCTTTGCCTTTGTTGAACTCATCCAGATACGGCTGGTGCTGGAAGAAGTTGGCGTCCATGCGCTTTTCCGCAACCTGCAGGTTGGGCTGCACATAATCGTTGAAGACCTTGATCTGCAGGTCCACGCCTTCTTTGGCCAGCGTCGGTTTCACGAACTCGAGAATCTCGGCGTGGGGCACGGCACTGGCGGCGACGGTCAGGGTTTCATCGGCGTGCGCGGACAACGCGGCAACAGCGGCAAATACGGCCAACAGCTTTTTCATGGATCAACTCCCTTGAGTGCCCGCCGTGTGGCGGGCCTTTGCTGGTTAAAAACCAGCCAATTCAATTAGCGGTGTGTGTAGTGCGCGACCAGTTTGTCGCCGATGGTTTGCAGGATCTGCACCAGCACCAACAGCAATACGACCGTCACGAACATCACATCGTTCTGGAAACGCTGGTAACCGTAGCGAATCGCCAGATCACCCAAGCCGCCAGCGCCCACGGCACCGGCCATTGCAGTAAACGATACCAACGCAATCGCGGTCACAGTAATCGCCGCAAGAATGCCGGGGCGCGCTTCAGGCAGCAGCGCCTTGACGATGATCTGCCGCGTGGTGGCGCCCATGGCCTGGGTCGCTTCAATGATGCCTTTGTCGACTTCACGCAGCGCAGTCTCGACCAGTCGCGCAAAGAACGGCGTGGCTCCGGCGATCAGCGGCGGCAAGGTGCCGAGGATTCCCAGTGAAGTGCCGGTGATGATTTGCGTCAGCGGCATCATGACGATCAGCAGAATGATGAACGGCAAGGCGCGCAGCAGATTGACCACCACCGACAGCACCGAATACAGCGGCTTGTTTTCCAGCAACTGACGCGGCGAAGTGAGGAACAGCAGCACGCCCAGCGGCAGGCCGAACAGCACCGTGAAGCCCAGCGAAACCAACAGCATGTTCAAGGTATCGCCGGTGGCAATCCAGATTTCCTGCCAGTCAACGTTGGAAAACAGTTCGATGAAAGCTTGCATCAGCGCAGCACCTCCATGTCGACATCCGCAGCGGTGAAGCGCGCGAATGCGGCGTCCATGTCGCCGCCAGTAATCGCCAGCGTCAGTTGCCCGTAAGGGGTGTCTTTGATGCGGTCGATACGACCGGCGAGGATGCTGTAGTCGACGCCGGTTTCCCGGGCGACAGTGCCCAGCAGCGGCGCATAAGTCGCCTGGCCCTGGAACGTCAGGCGCACGATGCGGCCTTCGACGTGGGCGAAGTCATCGCGCTGTTCGCTTTCGTCGATCTGCTCATGTTCCTGAACAAAGCGCTTGGTAGTCGCGTGCTGTGGATGCAGGAACACATCAGCAACGGTGCCTTGCTCGACGATCACACCGGCATCCATCACCGCCACGTGATCGCAGACGCGACGAATCACATCCATCTCGTGGGTGATCAGGACGATGGTCAGCTTCAACTCGCGATTGATCTCCGCCAGCAGTTGCAGGACCGACGCCGTGGTTTGCGGGTCCAGCGCACTGGTGGCTTCGTCACAGAGCAGGATTTTCGGCTTGGTGGCCAGGGCGCGGGCGATGCCGACGCGTTGTTTCTGGCCGCCGGACAGCTGCGACGGATATTTCTTCGCGTGATCGGACAAGCCGACGCGCTCCAGCAATTCGGCCACGCGCTGGTTGATCTGGCTGCGGGACATGTCGCCCGCCAGCGTCAGCGGCATGGCAACGTTGTCGGCCACGGTCTTGGACGCCAGCAGGTTGAAGTGCTGGAAGATCATCCCGACCTGCTGACGAAAGCGTCGCAAGCCGTTGGCATCCAGTGCCGTGACGTCTTCGTCATCGACAATGATCTGCCCGCCGCTCGGGGTTTCCAGGCGATTGATCAGGCGCAGCAAGGTGCTTTTGCCCGCGCCGGAATGGCCGATGAGGCCGAACACCTGGCCGTCTTCGACGCGCAGGCTGGTGGGGTGCAGGGCCGGAATTTCCTTGCCTGCCACCCGATAGGTTTTGTGGACGTTATGAAACTCGATCACGTAGCGAACCTTGTGGGGGCGCGGTAAAAAATCAGCGCAGTGGCAGGACGCGCACGGGCTGCTTCGCAGCGGCTGGATAAGCCGGGCGCGCATTTTAGCCTGTCCGCCGGGAGGTATTTAGCATTTATTTCATAAGCACCCTGCCAAATTGGAATAAGGCGATCAATGGTTTCGTAAAAACGGCGCGGCTGGAGCGCGACCCACTCGATACCGGCCAACCGAAGATTGAAAAATTCACGGAACGGCTGATTTTCTCCCCGGTCACTAAATGAGCACCGCGACTTCCCCCTGAACCGTGCGGGGGAGTGCCGCTTGTTTGAGCCCTGCCGAATCGAGCATACGGGCCATTCTGAACCGAGGAGTTTTTGCCTGATGGCTACTAACAAGACACCCATTGCACCCAGCACCAAAAGTGACCTGGCCGGCACCGACACGCTCGACCGGGGCAATACCAACGAAAAGCTCGAGAGCCTCGAACAGTTTCGCTCCGACGCCACCAATCAGGCACTGCGCACCAATCAGGGCGTGAAAGTTTCCGATAACCAGAACACGCTGAAAGTGGGCGCGCGTGGTCCATCGCTGCTTGAAGATTTCATCATGCGCGAGAAGATCACCCACTTCGACCACGAGCGCATCCCGGAGCGTATCGTCCATGCTCGTGGTACCGGCGCTCACGGTTATTTCCAGACCTATGAAAATCACTCAGCGCTGAGCAAGGCCGAATTTCTGCGCGATCCGGGCAAGAAAACCCCGGTATTCGCACGCTTCTCTACCGTACAAGGCCCGCGCGGTTCAGGCGATACGGTCCGTGACGTGCGTGGTTTCTCAGTCAAGTTCTATACCGGCGAAGGCAACTACGATCTGGTCGGCAACAACATGCCGGTGTTTTTCATTCAGGACGCGATCAAGTTTCCGGACTTTGTTCACGCCGTGAAACCCGAGCCGCATAACGAAATCCCCACCGGCGGTTCTGCTCACGACACGTTCTGGGATTTTGTTTCGCTGGTGCCGGAATCCGCGCACATGGTGCTCTGGACCATGTCCGACCGCGCCATCCCGAAAAGCCTGCGCACCATGCAAGGCTTCGGTGTACACACGTTCCGCATGATCAACGCCGACGGCAAGTCGAGCTTCGTCAAGTTCCACTGGAAACCGAAGTTCGGCACCTGTTCGCTGGTCTGGGACGAAGCGCAGAAACTCGCCGGCAAGGACACGGATTTCCACCGCCGCGACCTGTGGGAATCCATCGAAACCGGTGATTACCCTGAATGGGAGCTGGGCGTGCAGATCGTGGCCGAGGAAGACGAGCACAAGTTCGACGTCGACCTGCTGGATCCGACCAAAATCATCCCTGAAGAGCTGGTACCGGTCACGCCGCTGGGCAAAATGGTGCTCAACCGCAACCCCGACAACTTCTTTGCAGAAACCGAGCAAGTCGCGTTCTGCCCAGGCCACATCGTGCCCGGCATCGACTTCTCCAACGATCCGCTGCTGCAAGGTCGCCTGTTTTCCTACACCGACACGCAGATCAGCCGTCTCGGCGGGCCGAACTTCCACGAAATCCCGATCAACCGTCCGGTTGCACCCAATCACAATGGTCAACGTGATGCGCAGCACCGCACGACGATCGACAAAGGCCGCGCAGCTTACGAGCCGAATTCGATTGACGGCGGCTGGCCGAAAGAAACCCCGGCTGGCCCGGTAGATGGCGGCTTCGAGACGTATCACGAGCGTGTTGAAGCGCACAAAGTACGTGAGCGCAGCGAATCGTTCGGCGATCACTTCTCTCAGGCAACGCTGTTTTTCAACAGCATGAGCCACCATGAGAAAGAGCACATAATCGCCGCGTACAGCTTTGAGCTGGGCAAAGTCGAGCGCGAACACATCCGTGCGCGTCAGGTGAATGAAATCCTGGCCAACATCGATCTGGAACTGGCCAGCCGCGTTGCCGCGAATCTGGGCCTGCCAGCACCGAAAGCCGGAACCGTGCCCGCCAAATCGACTTCCATCAAGGAATCGCCGCTGCTGAGCCAGGCCAACCTGCTTTCCGGGGACATTGTTTCGCGCAAAGTGGCAATTCTGGTCGCCAATGGCGTCGACGACAAAGCGGTGGCTGCGATGAAGGCCGCGCTGGAAGCGCAAGGTGCACATTGCAAAGTGCTGGGCCCGACTTCGGCGCCGGTGAAAACCGCTGGCGGCGCGACTCTGGCCGTGGACGCGTCAATGGAAGGTCTGCCTTCGGTTGCGTTTGACGCGGTGTTCATTCCGGGCGGTGCCGCTTCGGTCAAGGCACTGAGCGGCGACGGCGTGGCGCTGCACTACGTACTGGAAGCCTACAAGCACCTCAAGGCCATTTCGTTCAGCGGCGAAGCCAAGGAATTGGTGACATTGCTGCATCTGGATCTGGATGCCGGTTTGCTGGAAGTCACGGATAGCGCGTCGTTCAAGACGTTCTTTGACGCGATTGCCCAGCATCGGGTCTGGGCTCGCGAGCCTAAGGCCAAGGCAATTCCGGCTTAAGGCTGTAAGTATTGTGGGAGCGAGCTTGATCGCGAAGGCATCTGTACATCCGCCGGCTATCTACTGGCTGATACACCTTCGCGAGCAAGCTCGCTCCCACTTATTTGTCGTTCTTTACAACTGAGCAGGCTTGAGCACGATCTGAGCCTTCTCATTGCGCTCGATCACGCGGCGCAGATCCAGCTCGAAATCCGGATTGATCTTGTTTACCCGTTTGGTCAGCAACGTGGCCAGCCATGGGTAGTCTTCGGTGCGCGGTACTTGCAGCACCACATCACAATTGAAAGCGACTGTATCAGCGGCGATGGCATCCAGTTGGCGACGCAGTTGCACCATATCGTCAATTTTCAATGCGATGGTCGTGCTTTCGGCGGTCGGGTCAACGAGCTTGGCAATGCGCTTGGCTTCGGCTGCTTTCAGATCGGCTTCGGCTTTATCGAGCTCGGCTTTACGCGCGTGAGCAATGGCGCCGTTGACGCCACTGGTCAGCGCCGGAGCCTTGGGCATCAGCGCACGTGCGCGGCTTAGCGCCGTTGCGGCAGCATTGACGTCACCCTTTTGCAGCACGATCTGGCTGCGGCTCAGATAAGCCTCGGCCAGACGCCGCTGAAACTGCTCCAGACGGATATCCGTGGGCGCCGCAGTCTGCAGCGCAGCCAGCTGATCTTCGGCGGTCGCCAATTCATTGCCGGCGATGCTTTGCTCCAGCTGCGCAAAGGCGTCGGGAGGTGTCGCGGGCGCGGGCACCTCAACCGTGGGCGCACTCTGACAGGCACCCAACAGGATGGAAAATGCGGCAAGCAGCAGATAACGGGATGCAAACGGCTTCATTCCTGCGATTCTCTAATTGCGCAAAAAACGAGCAAGTCTACACCGCCCGCTTGGGTAGAACAAAACTCAGCAGAAACAGCGCTGCTGCCGACACCACAATCGAGGGTCCGGCGGGGGTGTCCTTGAACCATGACATGGACAATCCAATACACACCGCAGCCACGCCCAGCACGCTTGCGCCCAGTGCCATCTGCTCCGGCGAGCGGGCGTGACGCTGTGCCGCAGCGGCCGGAATGATCAGCAGTGAAGTGATGAGCAACACACCGACAATCTTCATTGCCACGGCAATGACCACCGCAATCAGCAGCATCAAGGTCATGCGCAGCGCCGCCACGGGCAAACCTTCGACTTTGGCCAGCTCTTCATGCACGGTAATTGCCAGCAACGGCCGCCACAGCGCGATGATCAACACCAGCACCGCCGCCGCGCCGCCAAGAATCCAGGCCAGATCCGTCGGGCTGATCGCCAGCAGATCGCCGAACAGATAAGCCATCAGATCGATGCGCACGTCGTGCATGAAGCTCAGCACCACCAGGCCCAGCGACAACGTACTTGGCGCCAGAATGCCCAGCAGCGTGTCCGACGCCAGCGGCTGACGCTGTTGCAGGGTCACCAGCAAGATTGCCAGCAGCAGACAGCCGACAGTCACTGCGATGGTCGGGCTGACATCCAGCAGAAAGCCCAAGGCAACGCCCAGCAATGCCGCGTGGGACAACGTATCGCCAAAATAAGCCATGCGCCGCCAGACTACGAACGAGCCCAAAGGCCCGGCCACCAGCGCCAGCGCCAGACCGGCAAGCAAGGCATACAGTAGAAAATCAGCCATGCTTGCAGCTATCTCCATGGACATGGTTATGGGTATGAGTCGCAGGATCGGCAGCTTCCGCCACGACTTCGCCATGTAGATCATGGGCGTGGTCGTGATGGTGGTGATAAATCGCCAGACTCTGAGCGTTTTTGCCGAACAGCTCGACGAACGCCGGGTCATGACTGACTTGCTCCGGATGGCCGGAGCAGCACACGTGGCGATTCAGGCACACCACTTGATCGGTGGTGCTCATCACCAGATGCAGATCGTGGGAAACCATCAACACGCCGCAGCCGTGACGATCCCGCAATCGGGTAATCAGGCTGTAGAGCTCGGCCTGGCCGGCAACGTCGACGCCTTGCACCGGCTCGTCCAGCACCAGCAATTCCGGCTCGCGCAACAACGCCCGGGCGAGCAGCACGCGCTGCATTTCCCCGCCGGAAACACTCTGCAATGGGCTGTCGATGACTTTTTCGGCACCGACTTCGGCCAACGCGGCAAGGGCTGCCGCGCGATCCACACCCGGCACCAGGCGCAAGAAGCGCAGCACCGACAGCGGTAATGTCGCGTCGATGTGCAACTTTTGCGGCATGTAGCCGACGCGCAGTTTCGGTTTGCGCCAGACCGTGCCGGAATCCGGGGTGAGCAAGCCAAGAACTGCGCGCACCAGGGTGGTCTTGCCCGCGCCATTGGGGCCGATCAGGGTGACGATTTCACCCGGTTTGACGCTCAGCTGGATGTTTTCCAGCACATTCTGCCCGGACAGCGTGACGCGCACCTGCTCAAGGGTGATCAGTGCATTGCTCATCAGGCTGCCTTGCAGCCGGAACAGATACCGACGATTTCCACGGTCTGGCCTTCCACCGCGAAGCCGACTTCGGCAGCGGCGGCAATGACGGCATCACTGATGGCCGGATGCTGCAGCTCGATGGCGGCGTGGCATTCCCGGCAAATCAGGAACTGACCCTGATGCGCGTGGGTCGGGTGGTTGCAGCCGGTGAAGGCGTTAAGCGACGCAATGCGATGCACCAGACCGTTTTCCAGCAGGAAATCCAGCGCCCGGTAAACCGTCGGCGGCGCGGCGCGGCGGCCGTCTTCTTCGCTGAGGACCGCAAGGATGTCGTAGGCACCCAAGGGTTTATGACTGTGCCAGACCAATTCCAGGACGCGACGACGCAATGCGGTCAGACGCAGGCCTTTCTCGGCGCAAAGCGTATCGGCTTCGGCGAGCGCGGTGTGCACGCAGTGGGAGTGATCATGGGGACGACTGGCCAGCGGTGTTTTAGGCATGAGCGGCGACGATATTTGTGAGAGACGTTATTATGTTACCTGTTCCCGCCGTCAATGAGTGGCCCACGTGCACCGTCTTTTTGCCCTTTTTATCGCTTTATCGGCCAGTTTCCTGGCAAATGCCCCGGCCCAGGCCGAGGTTCGCGTCCTCACCAGCATCAAGCCATTGCAGCTGATTGCCGCCGCTGTGCAGGACGGCGTTGGTTCGCCGCAGGTGCTGCTGCCGCCGGGAGCGTCGCCGCATAACTACGCCTTGCGGCCATCCGACGTGCGGCGCGTTCGCGACTCGGATCTGCTCTATTGGATAGGCCCGGACATGGAAAGCTTCCTGCCGCGCGTGCTGAAAAATCGCACGTTGCCTACTGTCGATGTCCAGTCGCTGCCCGGCATGCGCCTACGCCACTTTGCCGCCGACAGTGCTTCCCATGAGGAAGAAGACCCGGACGAGCACGACCACGATCACCGTCCCGGCAGCCTGGACGCGCATTTGTGGCTGTCATCGCTCAATGCCCGGGTGATCGCCGCGAAGATGGCCGGCGACCTGAGCGCTGCGGACCCGGCCAATGCTGCGCGTTACAGCAGCAATGCCAAGGCCTTCAGCACGCGACTGGACGCGCTGGATACGCGGATCAAGGCTCGCGTCGCGGGAATTTCCGGCAAGCCGTATTTCGTGTTTCACGAAGCGTTCGATTATTTCGAAGATGCCTACGGCCTCAAGCATGCCGGCGTGTTCAGCGTCGCCGCCGAAGTCCAGCCGGGCGCCCAGCACGTCGCGGCCATGCGCAAGCGGCTGACCGAAATGGGCAAGACCTGCGTCTTCAGCGAACCGCCCTTGCGCCCACGCCTGGCCGAAACCCTGACCGCAGGCCTGCCAGCTAAACTGGCGGAACTCGACGCACTGGGCAGCGACACCCCGATCAACGCCCAGGGCTATGAGCTGTTGCTGAGCACACTTGGGGATGATCTGGTTGGGTGCCTGGAGTCGCTTTGATCCAGGCATAGTTGGAGCGAATCACTGAACCTGTTGGAGCCGAGCTTGCTCGCGAAGAACGATAACCCGGTGTATCTGGCTCACCGAGGCGTCTGATTTCGCGGGCAAGCCTCGCTCCTCCACTGTCACCTACAACGCAAACGGCAGCGGAATATGCGTTTCCTGGCGTTGTTCCAGGCGTTTCTGGAATTCCATCGGGTCATGGATCAGCACGTCTTGTCCGGCATTGGATTCGGCGGCAATCAGGCGCGACAACCAGAACCTGACGCAACCGACGCGCAACATGGTCGGCCACAGCTCGGCTTCGCTTGAGTTAAAGGGGCGCAGCGTAGCGTAGGCACCGAGCATGGCGCGGGCGCGTTGTGGGTCGATCTGACCGTCTTCCCGCGAGCACCAGTCGTTCAGCGCGATAGCCAGGTCATACAGCATCGGCCCGGAACACGCGTTATAGAAATCGATCAGCCCGGTCAGGTGCGTGCCTTCGAACAGCGCGTTGTCGCGAAACAGATCCGCATGCAGATTTGAACGCGGCAGCGCCATGATTCCCGGCTTGAGCCGCTCGATTTCGTCCAGCGCGGCTTTCAGCAACTGACCCGACGCCGGGTCAAGGTGGGAAACCAGTTCGGCCCCTTCAGTCAGCATCCAGTCCAGCCCGCGATCAGTCTTGCGCTCCAGCACGTGTTCGCGGGTCGCCAGGTGCAGATGGCCCAACAGCTCACCAATCTGCACGCAATGCTGCGTGTTCGGCTCGCTGATGTGCTTGCCCGGCAGGCGCGGCTGCAACAGCGCCGGTTTGCCCGCCAGTTCGCGCAGCGCGCTGCCGTCCGTGGTGCGCAGCGCGTAAGGCACCGGCAGGTCCGCTTCGTGCAGCACATCCAGCAATTCAATGAAGAACGGCAAATCCTGAACCGGCCCGCGCTCGACCAGAGTCAGGACGAATTCGCCCTGCTCCAGGCTGATGAAGTAGTTGGTGTTCTCGCTGCCGGCGGCGATGCCTTGAAAATCGCGCAGACGGCCAAGCCCGTAAGGGGCGAGAAAAGTTTCCAGCTCGGGCCGAGCCAGAGGGGTGAACACGGACATATCAGGACTGCCAGCAATAAAAGTGAATGTGGGACGTTACCACTCGAATATTTTCCACGAAGGAATCAGCATATCCGGCTGGTCTGAACGAATGAAATTGGCGTCAGTGCCGTCGGCACGCACCAGAAAATAAGGCTTGCCGCCCTTGGGCGTAATCTTGATTGCATACAGAAATCCGTTCTGGCGGTACTCCTGGATGGTCTTGTCGCCTTCGGTGCGGATTGTTACATCTGGATCTGCCGACGGTGCATCGTCCGCAGCAACAGCAATCAGCGGGCAGAATGCAAACAGGCCAGCCAGCAACAAGCGATTTGTCGTGCGCATGATAACCTTGTCCCTTTGTCGTCAATGGTCCGCGCATTCTAGCGCCGACCCCGCCGAAAAGGTTGATTCTGCTCATGAGCCAAGCTCCCCTCGTCCTGGTGGACGGTTCTTCATACTTGTATCGCGCCTTTCACGCGCTGCCACCGCTTGCTACGTCCAAAGGCCTGCCCACCGGCGCGGTCAAAGGCGTGCTGAACATGCTCAAAAGCCTGCGCCGGCAATATCCGGAAAGCCCTTTCGCGGTAGTTTTCGACGCCAAAGGCGGCACATTTCGCGACGATCTCTACGCCGAATACAAAGCCAATCGCCCAAGCATGCCGGATGATTTGCGGGTGCAAATCGATCTGCTGCACGCCTGCGTCAAAGGCCTGGGCTACCCATTACTGTGTGTCGATGGCGTCGAAGCGGACGATGTGATCGGCACGCTGGCGCGCAGCAGCGCGGCGGCAGATCGCCCGGTGATTATCTCCACCGGCGACAAGGACATGGCGCAGCTGGTCGACGGGCACATTACCTTGGTCAATACCATGACCGGTAGCGTGCAGGACGTGGCTGGCGTGAAGGAGAAGTTCGGTGTCGGTCCCGAGCACATCATCGATTATCTGGCACTGATGGGTGACAAAGTCGACAACATTCCCGGCGTTCCTGGCGTTGGCGAAAAAACTGCCGTGGGCTTGCTGGTGGGTATCGGCGGCGGCCTGAAAGAGCTGTACGAAAACCTTGACGTGGTAGCAACGTTGCCGATTCGCGGGGCGAAAAACCTGGCGGCCAAGCTCGAAGAGCATCGCGCTATGGCCTTCCTGTCCTACGAACTGGCGACCATCAAGATCGATGTGCCGCTGGACATCGAACTCGACGCGCTGCACTGCGGCGAGCCGGACCGCGAAGCCTTGCTGGAGCTGTACGCCGAGCTGGAATTCAAAAGCTGGATCGAAGACCTGCATCGCGATGCGCAGCGTGCCGGCCTGGAAGTCGCCATCGCCGAAGCGCCGCCGACGAGCGAAACCCAATACGAAACCATCCTCGAACAGGATCAGCTCGACAGCTGGCTGAAAAAACTCAATGCCGCCCAGCTGGTCGCCTTCGTCACCCAGAGCAACGGCCTGGATGCACAGCGTGCGCAGTTGGTCGGCCTGTCGTTCGCGGTGCAGTCCAACGAAGCCGCTTATATTCCGCTGACGCACTCTTACATGGGCGTGCCGCAGCAGCTGGATCGCGACCATGTGCTCAAGCAGCTCAAGCCGCTGCTGGAAGACCCGAGCAAAATCAAGGTCGGTCAGCACGCCAAGTTCGACATCAACATTCTGGCCAACTGCGCCATCGACGGCGAGCAGAGCCAGGGCATTACCGTGCGCGGCCTGGTGTACGACACCATGCTCGAATCCTATGTGCTGGACTCAACCGCGACGCGGCATGACCGGGAAAGCCTGGCGCTGAAATACCTCGGCCATACCACCACCAATATGCAGGCCATCGCCGGCAAGGGTGTGAAGCAGCTGACCTTCGACCAGATTTCCCTGGAACTGGCGGCGCAATACGCCGCAGAAGAAGCCGACGTAACCTTGCGCCTGCATCAGGCATTGCAGGAAAAGCTCAACGCAATTCCAAGCCTGCTGCCGGTGCTTAATGAAATCGAAATGCCGTTGGTGCCGGTTCTGGCGGGTATCGAACGCCAAGGCGCGCTGGTCGATGCGAAATTACTCGGCATCCAGAGCGTGGAGCTGGGCGACAAGATGGTTGCCCTTGAGCGTGAAGCATTCGAGATCGCCGGGGAAGAATTCAACCTCGGTTCGCCCAAGCAGTTGGGGGTGATTCTTTACGAAAAACTCGGCATGCCGATCCTCAGCAAAACCGCCAAAGGTCAGGCGTCCACGGCCGAAGCCGTGCTGGCGGAACTGGCCGAGCAGGGTTTTCCGCTGCCGACCGTGCTGATGCAGTACCGCTCCATGAGCAAGCTGAAAAGCACTTACACCGATCGCCTGCCGGAGCAGATCAACCCGCGCACCGGGCGTATTCACACGTCTTACCATCAAGCGGTGGCGGTGACCGGGCGCTTGTCTTCCAGCGATCCAAACCTGCAGAACATCCCGATCCGCACCGCCGAAGGCCGCCGGATTCGTCAGGCCTTCGTCGCGCCCAAAGGTTACAAGCTGCTGGCGGCGGACTATTCGCAAATTGAACTGCGCATCATGGCGCACCTGGCCAAGGATGAAGGGCTGCTGCATGCGTTCCGCAACAACCTCGATGTGCACCGGGCGACGGCTGCCGAGGTCTTCGGCGTCGAGCTTGAAGGCGTCACGACGGACATGCGCCGCAGCGCCAAGGCGATCAACTTCGGTCTGATCTACGGCATGAGCGCGTTTGGCCTGGCCAAGCAGATCGGCGTCGACCGCAAGCAGTCGCAAGCCTATGTGGACCGCTATTTCGCCCGTTATCCCGGCGTGCTGGCTTACATGGAACGCACGCGTACCCAGGCCGCCGAGCAAGGTTTCGTCGAAACCATCTTCGGCCGCCGACTGTATCTGCCGGACATCAACGCCAAGAACCAGGCCCTGCGCAAAGGCGCCGAACGCATGGCGATCAACGCGCCGATGCAGGGCACCGCCGCCGACATCATCAAGAAAGCCATGGTCGCGGTGAACGGCTGGCTGGAAGAGTCGGGCCTGGATGCGCGGGTCATCCTGCAAGTGCACGACGAACTGGTTCTGGAGGTTCGCGAGGATCTGGTGGATCAGATCAGCGAGCAGATTCGTCCGCACATGAGCGGTGCGGCGCAACTGGATGTGCCGCTGCTGGTTGAAGTAGGTGTCGGCAACAACTGGGACGAGGCGCACTGATATCGAAACAGCAACCGCAAGCGTGCGACATGGCGTCGCACGCTCGGGGCTTGTCGATTCTGGAGAATTTCAGCGGGCCAGGAACTTAAGCCGTGAAAATCGAGTCAGAGTTCTCGATTGGCAGCGAAGCCGATCAATGCTCCTAGTTGTGTTAAGTGTTGGCAGATATTCAGACCCCACCCTAAAGGTCTGAAAACTTAGACCCCAGACTTCCCCTCCCCATACGAAGTCCGGGGTTTTTTTTGCCTGCGTTTTTTACTGGGCAGACTCGGCCGGCGCCTTGTCTTCCAGTTCCATCCAGCCGGCCAGCACGGTATAGGCGTCTTCCAGGCCCATGCGCTTGGGGGCCGAGAACAACTGGATACTGACCGCATCGCCCCAACCCTTGCGGATGTCGGCCTGAACCTTGAGCAGCACGTTCTTCGCGGCGCCGTAGGTCAGTTTGTCGGCCTTGGTCAGCAGGATGTGCATCGGCATGTGGCTGGCAATCGACCAGTCCAGCATCAGCAGGTCGAAGTCGGTCATTGGATGACGGATGTCCATCATCAGAATCAGACCCTTGAGACTTTCGCGGCTACCCAGATAGGCTTCCAGGTGGCGCTGCCAGTGCAGCTTGAGCGGGATCGGCACCTTGGCGTAGCCGTAACCCGGCAAGTCGACCAGACGACGCTCATCGTCCAGCTTGAAGAAGTTCAGCAGCTGAGTTCGGCCGGGGGTTTTTGAAGTACGAGCTAGACTGGCATGAGTCAGGGTATTGAGCGCGCTCGATTTGCCCGCGTTGGACCGCCCGGCGAAGGCGACTTCAAAGCCCTCGTCGTCAGGGCACTGATCGACTTTGGCAGCACTGAGCATGAAGGTGGACTGTTGGCACAGGCCGAGGATGGGGTTCTTGAGTTGCATGTGATTTCCGGTGAGGGCGGTGCCTGCAAGGGGTGCGGCAAGAGGTGTCGTTTCCGTTTCAGTAGCGCCAGTATATAATGCCGCAGATTTTGTGTGTGCTTTGTCCTGAGAACAGGGCCAAGATCACAACCTGAGCGAGACATAAAGATGCGCATTAGAACGCAGTCCGCTTTGAACCTGAAAAGGTTTCGTGAAGTATGAAGGCTTTGGAGTTGCCTGTGTCCGGTAGTTCAAAGCGATGCCGCCGCGTGGATTGTGCAAGGACAGCAGTAGCGAGGATTTGCGAACCTTCATCTTCGGATGAGCGAGTCATCTCCTACATAACTTTTCACCTTTAGCCGATTTGGATTACCTGATGAACAAAATACTCGTGAGTCTGCTGTTGACCTTGGGCATCTGCGGTGCGGCGCAGGCTGCTGGTGAGGTTGGAAATCCTGCCGCTGGCCAGACCAAAGCCGCCATGTGTGGCGCCTGTCATGGCCCGGACGGCAACAGCATGGCCCCGAATTTCCCCAAGCTGGCAGGCCAGGGTGATCGTTATCTGCTCAAGCAGCTGCACGAAATCAAGGACGGCAAGCGCGTCGTCCTGGAAATGACCGGTCTGCTGACCGCCCTCAACGATCAGGATCTGGCCGACATCGCGGCTTATTTCGCCAGTCAGAAAGGCAGTGTCGGCGCTGCCGATCCAAAACTGGTTGCCCAGGGTGAAGCACTGTTTCGTGGCGGCAAGCTCGATCAAGGCATGCCCGCCTGCACCGGTTGCCACTCGCCTAACGGTGTCGGCAACGCGCAGGCCGGCTTCCCTCATCTGGGTGGCCAGCATGCGGACTACATCAAGAAACAGCTGATCGCTTTCCGCGAAGGCGACCGTACCAACGACGGCGACACCATGGTCATGCGCTCCATCGCCGCCAAGCTGAGCAACAAGGATATCGATGCGCTGTCGCAATATATCCAGGGCCTGCATTAAGCACGCAGATCCTTTAGGAGATTCTATGGTCCGGATGTCTGGCTATGTGTGAGGGGCCTTTGTGGGAGAGGACTTGTCCTCGATAGCCAGCCCCGACGCCCCTGATCCGCCTGACCCACATGCAGCGCTGAAGTTGCAGCCATCGAGGACAAGTCCTCTCCCACAGGGAAATGCAGTCGACCAATGCGGCAAGCCTGACACACCGCGTTACCGTTCTTTGCGGGCGAGCATCGCTCCAACGGGTTTTCAACTGAAAAAGGGCAGCTTCGGCTGCCCTTTTTTATAGTCGCCAGCGTTACACTAGCGAACTCGCGCCAACCCGTCCGGTCCAAAGCCGGTCGTTTGAAGGCGACTCAAATCTGTCTCAGGAGTAAAGCATGCGTAATTTGATCCTCAGCGCCGCTCTGGTTGCCGCCAGTTTGTTTGGTATCACGGCGCAAGCAGCCGAGCCTATCGAAGCAGGTAAGCAGTACGTCGAGCTGAGCAGCGCCGTCCCGGTTTCCGAGCCAGGCAAGATCGAAGTCGTGGAACTGTTCTGGTATGGCTGCCCGCATTGCTACGCATTTGAACCGACGATCAACCCGTGGGTTGAAAAACTGCCTGCTGACGTGCACTTCGTGCGCATTCCTGCGATGTTCGGCGGCCCTTGGGACGCACACGGTCAACTGTTCATTACCCTGGAAACCATGGGTGTAGAGCAAAAGGTTCACGCCGCAGTATTCGAAGCGATCCAGAAGGGCGGCAAGCGTCTGACCGACAAAAACGACATGGCTGACTTCCTGGCCACTCAAGGCGTAGACAAGGACAAGTTCCTGAGCTCTTTCGACTCATTCGCAGTGAAGGGCAAGATCGCCCAGTACAAAGAACTGGCCAAGAAGTACGAAGTTACTGGCGTACCGACCATGATCGTCAACGGCAAATACCGTTTTGACCTGGGTTCCGCAGGTGGTGCAGAGCAAACCCTGCAGGTCGCCGATCAGCTCATCGCCAAAGAGCGAGCGGCCAGGTAAGCGGCGCCTGCCATGCGGCGCTGGAGAACGGAACGGATCGTTGGCCGACACGACCCCAGGGTCAACGAACACCATGTGCTGGAAAGCGGCTTGCCGGCCGATGGTCGGCTGCGCTTGCTCAGCTTCAACATTCAGGTCGGCATCAGCACTGAGCGTTATGGTCATTACCTGACGCGAGGCTGGCAGCATTTGCTGCCTCATGGTGGCCGCGCCGGCAATCTGCAGAAAATCGGCGATCTGCTGGGCGACTTCGATCTGGTCGCCTTGCAGGAAGCCGATGGCGGCAGTCTGCGCTCCGGCTACGTCAATCAAGTGGAGCACCTGGCCCAGCTCGGTGCCTTCCCTTACTGGTATCAGCAGCTCAATCGCAACCTCGGACGCTTCGGCCAGCACAGCAATGGCGTGCTCAGCCGTTTGCGACCGACAGCCATCGAAGATCACCCGCTGCCGGGTCCGGCCGGGCGTGGCGCGATTCTGGTGCGTTTCGGCGAAGGTGCGGATGCGTTGATCGTGGTCATGATGCATCTGGCCCTCGGCGCACGCACCCGAACCCGTCAGTTGGCTTATATCCGCGAGTTGATCGGCGACTATCGCCATCAAGTCCTGATGGGTGACATGAACACTCACGCGTTGGACTTGCTGGAAAACTCGCCGCTGCGCGACCTAGGCCTGCTCGCACCGCAGATCGAAGCGACGTTCCCCAGCTGGCGACCGCAGCGTTGCCTTGATCACATTCTGCTCAGCCCGACCCTGACGCTGGAACGGGTTCAGGTCCTGGCTCAACCGATCTCGGACCACCTTCCCGTTGCCGTGGAAATTCGTCTGCCCGCATCCATGACCCAGGATTCATTACCGGTACCCAGCACGGCCAGTAGCGAGCCCATTGCATGAGCGATGAAGCGGAGCGCTGGAAAGAAAAGTACCTGACGGGCATCGAGCAACAAGACAAGCTCGAAAGACGTTGGGAAGCTCGCCTCGACCTCCTGCGACGCGGTCTGGTGCGCAGCAGTCTGGCGGCGGAAGGCTCGGATCGCGCGGTCGACCAGTGCATGAAGGAAATGCGCGAAATCGTCCGCAAGGACGACATGGACGCCGGCCTGGCCGCGCTTATCCCGCGCCTTGAAAAAGCCGTGCTGGACTCCGAGCAACGCCGGGAAGTCCGCGCCAGCCAGATCAGCAGCGCTTTGACTGCCTTGGTTACGCAATTGCAATCATTGCCGCTGCCCAAGGATGTGCGTAAACCGCTGAAGAAATTCGCCAAGGATCTCGAAGAGCGCGCCTCCCAATCGCGGGAGCTGCCGCTGCTGCTGGGGGAATTGAGCGGGCTGCAAGGTCAGGCGCTGACCATGATGGACAAGCCCGAAGAGGCGTCGCGCCCCGGATTGTTGCAGCGCTTGTTTGGCAGCCATGAAACCCCGACTGACGCCGCCATCCCTGACGCTGAACACATACAACGTCCCGCCGCAGAGCATTATCAGCCTGAGCAAAACCATCAGGTAGAACCGGTTGCCGCACCCGATCACGCCCCTGAATTGGCGCCTGTCGTTGTGCCGGCTCAGGCTCAGCGAGACGAAACCGCTGACACGCCGCAAGCGCCGATTGACGAAACGCCATCGCCCGTAGCGGCCGAAGTCTTTGAACCGGCTCCTGAATCACCAGTGCAGCCAGTACAGCTCGATGCGCCGCAGCCACTCAGTGAGCCGCCAATCCTCGTCGCTGCGGTAGCGGTCGAGGCGCTGGTGATCGAGGATCTGCTTACGCCCACGCCCTCTGTGCCTTTCGAGCAGTTGCCTGAAGTTGTGGTTGAAGCTGTGGGTGAAGCGCCGCCGGAGGAAGAAGACAGCGACAGCGATGAGCAAGTGCTTGACGGGGAAGATGCTGGCTTTGCGCTCCCCGCCTCGCCCGAACCCAGTTACAGCTCGGTGGCCGTTCACATCGAACAGACGCTGCTGGGGCTGCTCAATGATCTGACGCTTCCGGAACACCATCGGCCCCAGGCCGAGGCGATGCGCAAACGTCTTGAACATGGCCTGAACTGGTACGAACTGCTGCCGATCCTCGATGATCTTGCCGTCTTGATGCTGGCCATTACTGATACCGGTCAGCATGAGTTCGAAATCTATCTCAAGCAGCTCAACGAGCGCCTGGAGTCGTTTCAAAGCAACCTTCAGGCGGCAAGCGCGGGCTATGCCGATAACCAGTCGGCTTCCCGCGACCTCAACAGCCAGCTTCGCGAGCAAGTCGATGGCCTGCAAAGCAGCGTGCAGGACGCCCCGGACCTGACCAGCCTCAAGCGCGTGCTTGAGAACCGGCTCGAAGGCCTGTTGAGCACGATGGATCAACATCAGGTGCAACGCGATGCGCGCGAGCAGGAAGTCGCCGAGCGCCTGCAAAGCCTGGCAACCCGTGTTGCCACCATGGAACAGGAAGCCCTGGGTTTCCGTGGCCATCTTGAAGAACAACGCCAGAAAGCACTGGTCGACCCGCTTACCAGCCTGCCCAACCGTGCCGCCTGGGGCGAACGTCTTGAGCAGGAAATGGCCACATGGCAGCAGAACAAAAACAGTCTGCTGGTGTGCATGCTCGACCTCGATCACTTCAAGCGCATCAATGATGGCTTTGGCCATCTGGCGGGCGACCGGGTGCTGAAGATCATTGCGACGGTGTTGAAAAAACGCCTGCGCAGCAGCGACTTCATTGCGCGCTTCGGCGGCGAGGAATTTGTCTTGCTACTACCCGCAACGGCGGTCGGTGCCGGGCTAACCCTGCTCGACGAGCTGCGCGCCGCGGTCGAGCTTTGCCCGTTTCACTTCAAGGGCGAGCCGGTGACCGTCACTGTTTCAATGGGTGTCACCGCATTTCGCGCGGGCGAGCGTAGCGATGTAGCGCTCAAGCGTGCCGATCAGGCGCTGTATCGAGCCAAGGAAAACGGCCGCAACCGGATCGAACAAGGGTGACCGATTGTGACTGCGACAAGCGTTATCGCCGCAGTACGTTATGCTCACCCTTTTACTGCCAGCGTGTGCCGATGTTCATGAAGCTGTTTTTCCCCGCCCTGTTACTCCTCGCGCTGACGGCCTGCACCAGCGGGCCGCGCCTCGACACCAGTCATGCCTCGGTGAATTTCGACAATCGCGTGCAATTCGTGGTGGTGCATTACACCTCCGCCAACCTTGAGCGTTCGCTGTCCCTGTTGACCCATGGCGAAGTCAGCAGTCATTACCTGATCGGTGATACGCCGCCGACTATTTACAAGCTGGTCGATGAATCTGCCCGAGCCTGGCATGCTGGAGAAAGCGAGTGGGAAGGCCGAACCTGGCTCAATTCAAGCTCGATCGGCATTGAAATCGTCAATCCCGGTTTCAGCGACACACCCACCGGACGCGCCTGGTACCCCTACACCGAAGGCCAGGTTCAGGCGCTGATCGTGCTCCTCAAGGATATCGTCAAACGCAATCACATCGATCCCCGGCACATCATCGGCCACAGCGATATCGCGCCGCTGCGCAAGCTCGATCCAGGCCCGTTGTTCCCTTGGAAGCGACTGGCTGCAGAAGGCCTGGGTATCTGGCCAGACGAAAGGCTGGTTGCCCAGGAACAGGCATCGCTGATGGACACTTTGCCGAGCATTTCCTGGTTTCAGCAACAACTGGCGCGCCTGGGATATGAAACCCCGCAGACCGGCGAGCTGGACGTCGCCACGCGTCACGTCCTCGCGGCCTTTCAGATGCACTATCGCCCCGAACGCTTCACGGGTGATCCGGACGCCCGCACCGCCGCGCTGCTCAAGGTACTCAACCGGTCCAAATGATAATTTTCGTTTGGCTGCCGATTTAATCGGGCGATTTTCTGGCTTGTTGCTAACCTGAAGGGTATTCATCCGGATACCCACCGATGCTTGATGCGGCAATACCCTTTCGTTTGAACCTTTACCGCCCTTGGCTGATGGCATTGCTTGCAGCCCTTTTGAGTGCGGTCTTGCTGCTATGCGGAAGTTTTGCCCTGGCGATTCATCAGGCCCGGCAGAATGAAAGCGAACAAATGAAAGCTCAGGGTGAGCGGTTTCTGGTCCGCCTTGAACAGCTGTTCGGCCAGTTGCGTACCGGTCTTGACCAACTTGAAGCACAGCCTTTGCGCCACTGCACACCGCAAATGGTTGATCGTCTGCGCCAGGTTATCTCCAGCTACCGCTTCATCTATGAAGCGGGGTTCGTCGGGGACAAAAGTCTGTGCTCCAGCTGGCCGCTCAACAGCAAGCTTGGCACGCCGCGTGAACCGGACATTCGCGGCCCCACTTACGATTACTGGCTCAATACCTCGGCCCAGCCGGACGATAACCTTGCGGCCCTGATGATGGGCCGCGGCGATTTCAGGGTTACCACATCTCGCGGGCATCTCACTGACGTGGTCGATCTGCCAGCGGGCGGCAGTTTGCTGGTCGTGCTCAACCACGGCAGCAAAGCAGTCACCGTCCTCGGCCCGGAGCAATCCTGGCCGCCCGCGAAAAACTGGTCTTCCGCCACGGATGAAACGCTGCTCACCACGCCTTCGCGCCTGATTTACCGAATGCCGACGCAGAGCCCCGAATACCAGCTGGTGCTGACCACGCCACGCAGCGGGCTGCAGGAAAAAATCGCCGGAGCCTGGTGGCTGCTGGCCCCAGCCAGCCTGTTGGTTTCCCTCTGCATCGGCCTGCTGGTATTGCAACTGGCTCGCCAGCGCCAGTCGTTGGGCGGCGAATTGCAAGGCGCGCTGCGGCGCAGCGAACTGAAGGTATTATTTCAGCCGATCTTCGATCTCAATACCCGCCTCTGTGTCGGTGCCGAAGCCCTGGTGCGCTGGCGCAGGCCCGACGGCACGTTGACCAGTCCGGACTTGTTCATACCGCTGGCGGAAAACACCGGTCAGATCCGGCAGATCACCGACTTTGTCCTGCAACAACTGCTCGAACAACTCGGCCCGCTGCTACGCGCGAACCCGCAGCTGTATATTTCCGTGAACCTGGCGGCGTGCGATGTCATGGCGCCACGAATCGGGCGAGTGACCGCTCGGCTGCTGGCCCAGCACCGGGTCGCCGCGCGGCAGATTGCCTTTGAAGTCACAGAACGCGGGCTGATCGATGTGGTGGTGGCGCGCAATCACCTGCAAGGGCTGCGCGACAAAGGCCATCAGGTGTTGATCGACGATTTCGGCACTGGCTATTGCAGCCTTGCCTATCTGCAAACCCTTCCGGTGGATTGCCTGAAAATCGACAAGGCCTTCATCGACGCCCTCGGCCATGACGCGGCCAGCAGCGGCGTTGCTCCGCACATCATTCGCATGGCTCATGCACTGCAATTGCGGGTAATTGCCGAAGGCATCGAATTTGAATCCCAGGCGCAACTGCTGCAGAGCGAAGGCGTGATTTATGGCCAGGGCTGGCTCTTCGCCCGACCGCTGACCGCCAGCAAGTTTACTGAACTGGTCACAGGAGGACGGCGCAGCGCAGGGCGTAGGGCGGAGGATGTGGCGTAGAAAGCATGTGGGATTGCGTGGGAGCGAGCTTGCTCGCGAAGACGGTGTTGCAGGTTCCGAACAAGTGCCGGTAGTGCGAGCCTCTTCGCGAGCAAGCTCGCTCCCACAGGTGAAATGCGGTCATCCCGGGGACCGGATTTATCCGGGCGTCCGACTAAAGCGGCAACGCCATATAAAACTGCGTACCCTGCCCCGGTCGTGAGTAAACGCCCATGCGGCCGCCGTGCAGTTGCACGATTTCCTTGCACAGCGCCAAGCCAAGTCCGGCGCCGCCTTTCTTGCGGCCGACCTGGACGAAGGGTTCGAAAATGCGCCCCTGCTGGCCGTAGGCAATACCTTCGCCATTGTCCTCGACGCTGATGATCACGCGCTCGCCGTGCCGCCTTGCCTGGAGACGGATCAGGCCTTTCTCCGGGGTGTGGCGGATGGCGTTGTCGAGCAGGTTATCCAGCACCCGCTCCAACTGCGCGCGATCAGCATGCAACTCTGGCAGTTGATCTTCGACTTCCACGGTCAGCACGATGTCTTGCTCCCCGGCCCGCTCTTCAAAGCGCAAGCGCGCCTGTTCGAGCATTTCCTCGACCGAACATGGCTCCAGCGTCAGCTTTTGCAGGCCATTCTGATAACGGGAAAAATTCAGCAGGTCGTTGATCAGTTGCATCAGGCGCTGCATTTCTTCATTGACGGTGTTGAACAGGTCCGCTTCGCGGGAATCCTCGGCAAAATGCACCCGCTCCTGAAGCAGGCCGAACGCCATGTGCATACCGGTCACCGGTGTGCGCAGTTCGTGGGAAGCGCGCAGGACAAACTCGCTGCGCACGCGCTCGAAAGCGCGCTGTTCGGTGACGTCGTGCAGCACCATCACCGCGCCCAGAATGTGGCCCTTGGTATGGCTTACCGGTGTCAGGCTGTACGTCAGCAAGCGGGTTTCGCCGTCGATATCAATGGACAAATCTTCCGGCGCGCGCTCCAGGGTGCCGCCGCGCAGGGTCAGATACAGCTGTTCATCCAGCTCGGGGCGCTGCAATGCTTCGCCAAGACCTTGGCCCAGCCTTTCCTCGTCCCAGCCGAGCTGGCGCTGGGCAACCGGGTTGAGGTGTTCCAGGCGGCCCTGGCGGTCGATCATCAACAAGCCGTCATCGATGCTGTCCAGCACCGCCTGCAAGCGTTGCTGACCGGCGAGCAATTCGTCGACATTGGTCGCCTGATGCTGGCGCAACGCTTCAGCCATGACGCCAAAACGGCGGGTCAGCAGGTTCATTTCCGCGGCTGACGAAATCGGCAGCGTGACCTCGAAATTGCCTTGGCCGATTTTATCGGCGGCCTTGGCCAATGCTTCGATTGGCGCGCCAAAGCGTCGCGCGATGCCGTGGGCAGTGACAAAACCTATGATCAGCACCGCGATGCCCACCAGCCCCAGCAGCCCGGCCACCCATAATGCCCGCTCCCGGGATTGGGTCTCGGCATCGCTGATATTGCTCAACGAGTGGCGATGGGCAGCCAGCAGGTTGTTGCGCAGTGTGTTGAAGCGCTGACTCAGCTCGGTGTTGTCGCGTAGCGCCCGGGGGTTGTTGCGGGTCTGAGCGTAGGCGTCGAGGAATTTCTGAAAATCAGCGCTGGCGTCCTTGAAACCATTGTTCGTTTCGTACTGCTCATCGTGCTGGATGCCCTGCACCAGCAACTCGCGAAACTGATCCTGAGTGGCCTTGAGGGCTGTGGGCTCGGGGCTCTCGTTGAGCATCATGACCAACTGATCGCCGAGGTTCTGCCGCAGTTTCAGCCCGATATCCAGGGTCACGAAGTTCTGCTGAATCAACGATTCCTGCGACTTGGCCATCTGCATGACGCTGACCAGTCCCAGCATCAGCCCCAATAACGCGACCGTTATCAAGGCAGAAATGCTGAGGAACAGTCGAGTACGCAACTTCATCGCCAATTTCATGGTCGGCGATTCATAAGTTGTACTGCTTGCGTTTTCGGTAAAGCGTCGAGGCATCGATGCCCAGCGTCTTGGCCGCTGCGTCCAGAGTTTCGCTGGTCGCCAGCACTGCGCCGATGTGGGCCTTTTCCAGCTCGTCCAGACTCAGCGCTGCGCCAACGCGCGGAGCATTGCTGGTGGGCTGTTCGGCCATGCCCAAGTGACTGATTTCAACACGCTCTTGCGGGCAAATGATGCTGGCGCGCTCGATGACGTTACGCAACTCGCGAATGTTGCCCGGCCAGCGGTAGTTGAGCAGCGCGGCCCGCGCGTCTTCGCTGAAACCGCGAGCCGGCCGCGCGTATTCCTTGACGAAACGCGCCAGGAAGCGATCGGCCAGGGTCAGGATGTCTTCGCTGCGTTCGCGCAGTGGCGGCAAATGCAAAGTGATCACGTTCAGGCGGTACAGCAAGTCCTCACGGAAACGCCCGCTGCGCACCATGTCTTCCAGATTCAGGTTGGTCGCGGCGAGGATGCGCACATCGGCGCGACGCGTGACCGGGTCACCCACCCGCTCATATTCCTTGTCCTGAATGAAACGCAGCAACTTGGGTTGCAAAGTGAGCGGAAAATCGCCGATCTCGTCGAGAAACAGCGTGCCGCCGTCGGCCTGATTGACGCGACCCAACGTGCTCTCGCTAGCCCCGGTAAACGCGCCACGACTGTGACCGAACAGCTCGCTTTCCATGAGTTCCGCCGTCAGCGACGGGCAGTTGATGGTCACGCAGGACTTCCTGGCGCGTTTGCTCCAGCCGTGAATGGCCCGGGCCAGCTCGCCTTTACCTGTGCCGGACTCGCCGAGAATCAGGATGTTGGCGTCGGTATTGGCCACTTGCCGCGCGGTTTCCAGAATTGCCATCATCGCCGGGCTATGGGAGTCCAGACCGTCCTTGGGTTTGCGCACTTCACCTTCCAGCGCTTCGAGCCGCGCCGACAATTGGCGGACTTCCAGCTGCTTGGCGGTGGCCAGGCGCAATTGGTCGGGACTGCATGGCTTGACCAGATAATCGGCGGCCCCCGCCTGAATGGCATCAACCGCGGTATCGACGGCCGAGTGCGCCGTGACGATCACAACCCGCATCCACGGCGCCTGGATACGCATTTGCGCCAGAACATCCAGACCGTTGTCTTCGCCGAGTCGCAAATCCAGAAAGCACAGGTCGAACACCTGACGTTGCAGCAACGTCTCCGCCTGCGCTGCGCTGTTGGCGGTCGCGACGCTGTAGCCCTCATCTTCCAGGCAATAGCGGAACGTGCGAAGGATCGCGGATTCGTCATCCACAAGCAGAATACGGCCCTGATTCTCAGTGGCTGCTTCCATTTTTCCTACGCTCCTAAGTGAATTGTCTTGGGTTAGTCTCAGAATAATCGGGCAAGTTGCATGGTTAATTCTGATTGATTCGGCGTGCTGCATGGTAACTGTCTGCCACCTTAAACAGTAAGACGCTGAATTTGTTGAAAATTCAGTAGGAAAATTCTCTGGCATGCGCCTTGCGGGTTTCTTTAGCTTTTCGCCTCAAGCGATGAAATGAAATTTACGTACCGCAATTGATGGAGATGCGCCATGCACCCGCTGAAAAAGCTCGCTCTGGCCACCGCAACAGTCACTGTGCTGGGGCTCAATCCGCTGCTCGCCAGCGCCGCCCAGCAAGATTTACCCAGCCAATTGGCCGAAGCGCGACAGGAAGGTTCCATCTGGACCGCCTTCGCGCTCAATCGTCACTTGAGCCCGTTCAAGATCGACGTCAACGTCGAGCAGGGCACTGCCATTCTCAAAGGCAAAGTCGAGAATGAGGTGGATCGGGAGCTGGCCGAGCGGATCGCTCTGGACGTCAGTGGTATCGACAAGGTTGATAACCAGCTGGAAATCGACGCCAACGTCGCCGCAGAACCCGGCACCAAGGCCAATCTGGCGCAAAGCTTCGAAGACGCCACGCTGACTGCCACCGTGAAATCCAAGCTGCTTTGGAACAGCGTCACGGAAGCGCTGAACATTGATGTGAACAGCAAAGATGGCGTCGTCACACTGAAAGGTCGTGCCACCAGTCCGGAAGCCAAGGAGCTGGCCGGCAGCCTGGCGAGCAACACCAATGGCGTGACCAGCGTCAACAATCTGATCAGCCTGAGCGCCCAGGACTCGATTGCTGCCAAAGTCCAGCCGCCGTCCAGCAATCCTGTGGAACAGCTCAGCGATGCCTGGATTACCAGCAAGGTGAAATCCAGTCTGATCTACAGCCGCAACCTCGACGGCCTGAATATCAAAGTGGAGACCAAGGAAGGTTTGGTGACCCTGAACGGCATCGTCGCCAACTTCGCCGAGAAAGAATTGGCCGTGGAAACAGCGCGCAATATTCGCGGCGTCAAAGGCGTGAATGCCGATGCATTGAAGGTCATGGCGCGCACGGCGGGATGACCTGCGCGGCGTCCTGGCCGCATGCGGACATCGTGCGTTCGTGCAGAACGCACGATGGCAAAGGGTCAATCGTGCAGGATGCTACTCAGTCGCCGCGAATATCCTTTGTAAACCCTTGATTTATATATGCTTTACAAAGAATCAAAAGCTGGCATGCAGTCTGCAATATACCTCTCAACCCAAGCCGTGAATTTACCGGCTCACAGATCAAGATTGAAGGTCCACCACGGTGGAAGGAGCACTCGGATGAACAGCCAGCGTCTTGCACAATTGCGTATTTCGCCTCTGCACATCCAGCAAGGCTTGTTCGCCACCTTGGCACTCTTGGTCACATTGCTTTCGATTCAACAGTATCAACACTGGAGCAGCGCTCACGAAGCGACCCAGATCAAACAGCAGTTCACTTACAGCCAGTCCTATTCCACGGTCAGCGTGCCGATGGTCAAGGACACTGCCCTGAGCTTGATGCCGGTAGATGGCAACGTGGAAGTCAGTGAAATGCCGCAGAGGCAAACCTGGGTTTTCTAAACCCGC
Source organism: Pseudomonas sp. DSP3-2-3 (assembly GCF_049898225.1). Lineage (NCBI taxonomy): Bacteria > Pseudomonadati > Pseudomonadota > Gammaproteobacteria > Pseudomonadales > Pseudomonadaceae > Pseudomonas > Pseudomonas sp. DSP3-2-3. Next base: position 26,740 of record NZ_JAFCXH010000034.1, read on the forward strand.
CTTGCAGTGAATGCAGCACACCACATTATTTAAAACAGTAGTTAAGGAGAATCACCATGTTGAGTTGGGCAATCACGTTTCTAATCATCGCCATCGTCGCTGCAGTTCTGGGCTTCGGCGGTATCGCGGGCACCGCTACAGGTATCGCCAAGATCCTGTTCGTCGTGTTCCTGGTCATGTTCGTTGTGTCCTTCTTCTTTGGCCGTCGCGGCCGAGGCTGACACATGCGTGCTTCTCTCCACTCTCTGGCCGCCGCCCTGCTCATGGGCGGTAGCGCCATGGCAATGGCGGCCAATGATGGACAGACTCGGGTCAACGAACTGTTGAGTTCCGCCCCCGAGTATCGGCAGACATGGATGGGCGTCGTGAAGAAGGAAGAGCGCTTGCCCGACTGGGTGATCAATCTTTCTGGTGTTTCTGAGCAACAGATGAATGCCGTTACGGAAGACGGCAAGCCTTATATAGTCGGGCCGCTCTGCGAAACAGCTGACTCATGCCGCAGCAAGCGCTTGATCGTGGCCTACAGCCTCGACAAGACGGATGCCTACGCGATGCTGGTTGATGTGCCTGCGGGTTTACCCGCCGACAAATCGCCGACGCGTCATGCCACTTACCGCTTCCTGGGTAAGCCGGACGAAGGTATGCAGGCGTTGTTGCAGGAGCAGCTGCGCAAGGATCCGAACTGGTACTGATTTATAGACAGAAGAGCGGCCCTCTTGAGGGCTGCTCTTCTGAGAGCTGCGCAGTCCGATGACGACTGGCGCATGACCAGGGGGCCGGGACGCTTTGATTGTTCGGATCGAAGTGACCTAGGAGTACAGGGAGTACTTCCGCAAGGGCCGGGTCAGGAAAAACCGCAGCGCAAGTCCATGACTGGCTCCTCGAATAGCGTCGAGTGTCGTTCCGGGACCTGCGTTGCGCTTTACCATTTCCGGGGTGTTCTGCCCGCGCGTCACATCGCCGCATGTCAGTCAAAATCTGTAGGAAATATCCTCGCTCAATCCCCCGTGTCGCACTGAAAATTCCTCATCCCGTTGTCGGCATATCACGCCACAGACGACGTATTAGCCACTTCCCAGCCGAATAGCGGTATCTATCCGACGCTTTGCGACACTTTCAGGCTAAAACGACATTATGCCGATTCGGTATAGGGTAGTCGTTTTCGGCATTAGACGGTGCGCCTTCCGGTGCCAATAGTTGCGCCTTTTTTCGCCCGCTACAGAGCCAGGATGCTCGTTTGCGGCGACCTTCTCAGGACAGCTCTAAAGGCATCCATGCCCTCGTAGCTGCTGTGGAAAGAGCAACGTCGAGCGCGTCGGTTTTAGAGATGTCCTAGCCACTTGAAAAAGGTAACGACATGAAGAAGGCAAAGCTGAGCCTGGCCTGGCAGATTCTCATCGGTCTGGTTCTCGGGATTGCGCTGGGAGCACTGCTTAATCATTTCAGCGCTGAGAAAGCGTGGTGGATCAGCAATATCCTGCAACCTGCGGGCGACATCTTTATTCGCTTGATCAAGATGATCGTCATCCCGATTGTGGTTTCTTCCCTGGTGGTGGGCATCGCTGGCGTGGGCGACGCCAAGAAGCTGGGTCGCATCGGTCTGAAGACCATCATTTACTTCGAAATCGTCACCACCGTCGCCATTCTGGTCGGGCTGGTGCTGGCCAATCTGTTCCAGCCGGGCTCCGGCATCGACATGAGCACGCTGGGCACTGTGGATATCTCGCAGTATCAGAAGACCACCGCCGAGGTTCAGCACGATCACGCGTTCATCGCGACGATCCTCAACCTGATCCCGTCGAATATCTTCGCGGCCATCGCCCGTGGCGACATGCTGCCGATCATCTTCTTCTCGGTGTTGTTCGGATTGGGCTTGTCCAGCCTGCAAGCCGAAGTGCGTGATCCGCTGGTTCGGGTTTTCCAGGGCGTTTCGGAAACCATGTTCAAGGTCACCCACATGATCATGAACTACGCGCCGATTGGCGTATTTGCCCTGATTGCCGTGACCGTGGCGAACTTCGGTTTTGCTTCGCTGCTGCCGCTGGCCAAGCTGGTGATCCTGGTTTACGTGGCCATCGCCTTCTTCGCCTTCGTGGTGCTGGGGCTGATTGCGAGAATGTTCGGCTTCTCGGTCCTGAAGCTGATGCGTATCTTCAAGGACGAACTGGTTCTGGCTTACTCCACCGCCAGCTCGGAAACCGTGTTGCCGCGCGTCATCGAGAAGATGGAAGCCTACGGCGCGCCAAAGGCAATCTGCAGCTTTGTGGTCCCGACCGGTTACTCGTTCAACCTCGACGGCTCGACGCTGTATCAAAGCATCGCGGCGATTTTCATCGCTCAGCTGTATGGCATTGATCTGTCGATCGGCGCGCAATTGATGCTGGTCCTGACTTTGATGGTCACCTCCAAGGGCATCGCCGGGGTTCCGGGCGTTTCGTTCGTGGTTTTGCTGGCGACACTAGGCAGCGCGGGCATTCCGCTGGAAGGTCTGGCGTTCATTGCTGGCGTGGACCGCATCATGGACATGGCGCGCACCGCGTTGAACGTGATCGGCAATGCCCTGGCCGTATTGGTCATCTCCCGCTGGGAAGGCATGTACGACGACGCCAAAGGCCAACGCTACTGGAACTCCCTGCCACACTGGCGCAGCAAGGAGCCGTTGCCAGCGGGTGAGACGGTGTCTGACTGAGACTGAGAGCCGCAGAATCTCCCACAATTTCGAAATCGGCGCGATTTTGTGGGACCGGATTTATCCGGGAAGCGGCCGGGACAGGCTCCGAATGTTGCGCTGGCTGAACCGATGTCTTCCCGGATAAATCCGGTCCCACGGTAATACAAAAGCCCCGCGCCTGGCGTGGGGCTTTGTTGTTTATCCCCCCACCGCTATCATCGCCGCATCTCGGGGGGACTTACTGATGCTCAATGGCCTATGGCTTGGTTTTTTTGTCGTGGCGGCCGTGTCTGCATTGGCGCAGTGGCTGATTGGCGGTAACGCGGGGATTTTCGCGGCGATGGTGGAAAGCATTTTCGCCATGGCCAAGCTCTCCGTCGAAGTGATGGTCCTGCTGTTCGGCACCCTCACCCTCTGGCTGGGCTTTTTGCGGATTGCCGAAAAAGCCGGGATCGTTGAATGGTTGGCCAAAGCGCTTGGTCCGCTGTTCCTGCGCCTGATGCCGGAAGTCCCGGCCGGGCACCCTGCCATCGGCCTGATTACCCTCAACTTCGCCGCCAACGCGCTGGGTCTGGACAACGCCGCCACGCCCATCGGCCTGAAGGCCATGCGCTCGCTGCAAGAACTCAACCCCAGCCAGACCATCGCCAGCAACGCACAAATCCTGTTTCTGGTACTCAACGCCTCGTCACTCACGTTGCTGCCGGTCACGATCTTCATGTATCGCGCCCAGCAAGGCGCTGTGGACCCGACCCTGGTATTCCTGCCGATTCTGCTGGCGACCAGCGCTTCAACCCTGGTTGGCCTGCTGTCGGTGGCGTTCATGCAACGCCTGCGCTTGTGGGACCCGGTGGTGTTGGCGTATCTGATCCCCGGCGCGCTGATTCTCGGCGGTTTCATGGCCTTGCTGGCGACCATGTCGGCGGCGGCGTTGGCGGGTTTGTCGTCGATCCTTGGCAACCTGACGCTGTTCGGCCTGATCATGCTGTTCCTGATCATCGGCGCGTTACGCAAGGTCAAGGTCTACGAAGCGTTTGTCGAAGGTGCAAAGGAAGGTTTTGACGTCGCCAAGAGTTTGCTGCCGTATCTGGTGGCGATGCTGTGTGCGGTGGGTGTGCTGCGCGCTTCCGGGGCTTTGGACTTCGGCCTGGAAGGCATTCGCCATGTGGTTACCTGGTTCGGCCTGGACACGCGCTTCGTCGAAGCGCTGCCGACCGCGCTGGTCAAGCCGTTCTCCGGCAGCGCGGCCCGGGCAATGCTCATCGAAACCATGCAGACCCAAGGCGTGGACAGCTTCCCGGCGCTGGTGGCCGCGACCATTCAAGGCAGCACCGAAACCACCTTCTACGTGCTGGCGGTGTATTTCGGCGCGGTCGGCATCCAGCGGGCGCGCCACGCCGTGGGTTGCGCGCTGCTGGCGGAACTGGCCGGCGTGATTGCGGCGATTTTCGTCTGCTACTGGTTCTTCGGCGCGACCGCTGCGTAATGACGCTGGCCCTGCTCGACCGTCCACTGCAAGACCTGCGCGGCCAACACATCAGCCGCCTTGCCAAAGCCCGCCACCACGGCGGGTAGCTGCTTGTCGTTGAGCGGCTGGCGCACCTCGAAGCGGCGCGTGGCGACAATGCGTTGGTTGTCGCTGACCAGCCGCGCATCCAGACGGATCACCACGTCGACGGCCTCGCCGTGGTATTCGCTCTGGAACGCCTGCAACTCCCCACCGACTTCAAAGTCGGCCTGCAAGTTACTGTCATCGGTGCTGAGCAGCGGCACGCGGCCGTCACGAGCGAACGCGTCCAGCAGGCGATTGCGCCACAGTACCGGTGCCGGATCACTCCAGCGCGCGCCTTTGTAACTGCTGATCAAATCGCCCTGCGGCACCACGGCGATGCGCGGGCTGTCCAGGGTTTCACTGGCCTTGGGCCGCGCCAGGCGCAATGACCAATTCATCGGCTGGGCGCTGGTGGGTTTGCCCGCCGTCGAATTGATCGGCAAACGGTAAACGTCAGCTGGCTCGGATTTAGGCAGGATCGAACAGGCGCTGGTCAGCAGGAAGGTGCCGAGCAGGACGCCAGTTGAAATGTAACGGCTGTGGGAGCGAGCTTGCTCGCGAAGGGGGCGCAGCATCCAGCGTATTTTTTGAACCTGACCTAATGCCTTCGCAAGCAAGCTTGCTCCCACAGGTTCAGCGTCAGTCTTGGACAACCTCATGGCTCAAACTCCTTGTTCTTGTCGCTGCCCAGCAGGTAACCGCTGGGATTGGCTTCCAGGCGACGGGAAATCGCGCGCAGTGAGCTCATGGTGTCGCGCAGTTCACGTACTGCCGGACCGAGTTCGCCCAAACCCTGCATGCCGCTGTCCAGCGATTGCTGGTTGCCGTTGAGCAGGCGATTGATGGTCGCGCTGCTTTGTTGCAGCGACTTCATCGCCTGTTCAGCGCTGTTGAAGATCTGTTTGCCGTCACTGTTGAGCATGCCGTTGGCGTTGCGCATCAGCGCTGCCGTTTGTTCCATGGTCGCACTGGCCTGTTTACCGACCTGAGCGAGCTGCTTGAGGGTCTGGCGAATATCGTCGCGCTGATCGGCAATCGCGCCCGTGGTTTGCTCAAGATGGTCCAGCGTGCGACTCAGGCTCTTCACGTTATCCGCCGAGAACATCAGATTGGCGTTCTGCAGCAGCTGATTGACGCTGCTCATGAGGTCGCTGCTGTCGTTGAGCAACCGCGAAATCGGCGATGGCGAGGCTATGATGATCGGCAGTTTGCCGTCATGCCCGACCAGTTCCGGACTCTGCGGCGTGCCGCCACTGAGCTGGATGATCGAAGTGCCGGTAATGCCGGTCAGCGCGAGCTTGGCTTGAGTATCCTGCTTGATGGGCGTCTCGCCAGTGACGCGGATTTGCGCCAGCACCCGGCGCGGGTCTTTCGGGTCCAGGCGCAGGGTGATCACGTCACCGATCTTGATCCCGCTGTATTGCACCGCGCTGCCCTGGGACAAACCGGTGACGGCTTCGTTGAACACCACTTCGTAATCCTTGAACGCGCTGTCGACGCTGGACTTGGCCAGCCACAGCCCGAACAGCAGCGCGGCAGCCACCACCAGCACGGTGAACAGGCCAATCAATACATGATGGGCACGGGTTTCCATCGTCAGACCTCTTTAGGCAAGGAAGCGGAGTATGCCGCGCGGCCGCGCGGGCCATGGAAGTATTCGTGGATCCAGGCGTCGTTGGTGGCCGAGACCTTGTCGATCTGATCCGCCACCAGCACGCGCTTCTGCGACAAAACGGCGACCCGGTCGGTGATCGTGTACAGCGTGTCCAGATCATGGGTGACCAGAAACACGCTCAGGCCCAAAGCGTCGCGCAGGGTCAGAATCAGTTGGTCGAACGCCGCCGCGCCAATCGGATCAAGACCCGCCGTCGGTTCGTCGAGAAACAGAATATCCGGGTCCAGTGCCAAGGCGCGGGCCAGTGCGGCGCGCTTGATCATGCCGCCGGACAGCGACGCCGGGTATTTGTGCGCCGAGGACAACGGCAACCCGGCCAACGCCAGCTTCACCCCCGCCAGATGCTCGGCCTCGTCGCGATTGAGGCCCGCATGTTCGATCAGCGGCAACGCGACGTTTTCCGTGAGGGTCAGCGAAGAGAACAAAGCGCCCTTCTGAAACAGCACGCCAAAGCGTCGCTCCACCAACGAGCGCTCCTGATCCGACGCGCCTTGCAGGTCCTGGCCAAACACCCGAACACTGCCCGCATCGGGACGGCGCAGGCCAACAATGCTGCGCAGCAGTACCGACTTGCCGCTGCCCGAACCGCCCACCACCGCGAGGATTTCCCCGCGATAGAGGTCCAGATCGAGGTTCTCGTGCACGCTCTGGCTGCCAAAGCGATTGCACAGGCCGCGCACTTCAATCACCGGGTCACGCGTTTTCGGCATCGTCCTCACCAGCCCATCTCCATGAAAAACAACGCAGCCATGGCATCGAGCACAATCACCACGAAAATCGACTGCACGACGCTTGAAGTGGTGTGCGCGCCCACGGATTCGGCGCTGCCGCTGACTTTGAAGCCTTCAAGGCAACCGATGGCAGCGATCAGGAAAGCGAAGATCGGCGCTTTGACCATGCCCACCACAAAGTGCTGCACACCGATATCAGCTTGCAGCAGTGACAGGAACATCGCCGGGGAAATATCCAGGGAAATCGCGCACACCACCCCGCCGCCGATGATCCCGGAGAGCATCGCCACAAAGGTCAGAATCGGCAGCGAAACCAGCAACGCCAGTACGCGCGGCACCACCAGCAGCTCCACCGGGCTCAGGCCCAGCGTGCGGATCGCGTCGATTTCTTCGTTGGCCTGCATCGAGCCGATTTGCGCAGTAAAGGCGCTGGCGGTGCGCCCGGCCAGCAGAATGGCCGTCAGCAACACGCCAAATTCGCGCAGGAACGAAAACGCCACAAGGTCCACCGTGAACACCGTCGCGCCGAAGATCTTGAGCACCGTAGCGCCCAGAAAAGCCACCACCGCGCCCACCAGAAACGTCAGCAACGCCACGATGGGCGCGGCGTCGAGGCCGGTCTGTTCGATATGAACGAACACCGACGTCATGCGCCAGCGGCGCGGACGCAACGCATTGAAGACGATGGTTTCCAGGATCAGCCCGATGAAACCCAGCAATTGCAGGGTGTCGGTCCACACCTTGTCGACTGCGCAGCCAATTCGCGACAACAACTGCATGCCGACGGCGATTTCCGGATCCTTGACTGGCGCGCAGTAGTCGCACAGTGCGGACTGGATGGTTTGCAGCAAGGCGCGGCTGGACAGCGGCAGATCCGGGGCCTGTACCGACAGTTTGGCCAGGCGCTCGGTACCCAGCAATTCCACCAGCAACGAGGCGCCTGCGGTATCCAGGGCGTGCAGGCGCGTCATGTCCACCGGGACGCTGGCGTCGTAATTGCCGCCCAGCGTGTCGGTCTGCTGTTTCAGCGTTCGGTAGTGCGCCAGCGTCCAGTCACCGGCAATCCGCAACTGGGCCGGGCTGGTTGTCGTGTCCAGCAGCGCCGTGCCCGCCAGCGCCGTGGCACTGGCGGGGCTGACTGCGGTGGGTGTGGCCAGCGTACGCGTGGTCATGGTCGGGCCTGTCAGTTATCTGGAACCGCCGGCTGATCTGGAGCTGCCGGCGCACTCGGCGCATCGGTGGCGGGTTTCGCCTCCTCGGTTTTGGGCGCTGGCGGCTCTTCATCCGCCGCACCGCCATCACCACCCGGTTTCAAACGGGTGATTTTCCCGACAGGGCGAATGACCGCTGGCTGATCGGTGCCGGTGACCTCAAAGCGCAATACGCCAATCATCTGCCCGTCCTCGGTCAACACCCGAACCTGCCATTTGCCGACTGCATCGGCTGGGAAATTCTGCTTGTGCGTCCACGCACGATAACCTTCTTTACGCCCGCCACGAATATCCAGGGCGATGCGATCCACTTCTTTGCCGTTATGGCGCCAGACGTGATAAATCCGCTCGTCCAGACCACGAGGCGCGTTGATGGCCGTGTAAGCATAGAGACCGCCATTACGGACCTGGCTGGCGCTGACCTGCCTGATGCTATCGCCGGGCGCGCGGTTTTTGTTATCAAAATCCGTGCTGACCGCGACTTCGGTCAACCAGAGCGTTGCCGGCGGTACCCACGAGCGCAGCAACCAGCCCGCGCCGCCCATCAGCAAAACCGCCAGAACCAGCGCCACGCCCCGCCGCCAGGTGGTCATCGGCAGGGCAGAGATCAAACTGGGAAACGACAGGACGATGGCGATAATTAGCGCCAATTTGTAACTCTGAGCCGTGGTCAGGTGCACGATGATCGGCAAGGCGGTCAACAATGCCGCAAACAACGTCAGCGTGTGGAAGGCCATGAACAGCCAGCGGCGCGTCGCCAGCCATTTGTAGTAGAGCGGATCGATGATCGAGACCAGTCCCGCCGCGCCGAGGACAGCGGTGAAAATCGACTGGCCGCTGTTCCAGGTCGTGGTGACGAAGAAAAACGGCAGCACGAAGAACAGGCTTTCCTGGTGGATCATCTGCGTGCCGTAGCGCAGCAGGCCGGTGGGGATTTCGCGCTTGAACACCTTGGCGAATAGCACCACGGCGCTGCTTTCGATCATCAGCCACACCCAGCTGATCAGCATGATCACCGCGATCCAGGTCGCCAGGCCTTCCTGACGATCCACCAGAATGAAGCTGCCAATCCCCGAAATGAAACCACCCGCCGCGATAAGGCCAGGATAGCGCTTCATCAGATTGGTGATACGCGTGATGTAGGAACTCCATTCAGGCATTTGAGCGATCTGCTTTGGTGTCACGGAAAAAAGCGGCTGAAGGATAACAGCGCTGCCGGGGAAATCGTTGTTTGGGTGTGCTGTGATCACTGTGGGAGCGAGCTTGCTCGCGAAGAGGCAGGAACATCCGAAAAATATTCGGGGGATTCACTATCGTTTTCGCGAGCAAGCTCGCTCCCACCTACATAACTCCTACGGTCTATCGGCGGGTGTGGGTTCGGCGATAGGCCAACCACACAATCAATACCAGAATCCCGACCAGCGCCGCCCCCAGCCAATACAAACCGGTGTACGTCAGCAACGGCTGCTCGATTCGCCAGTAACCCGGCTGGTCCAGCAATACGCGCATCGCTCTATTGGCGTTGTCCAGGCTGACGGACTTGAGGCGCTTGGACGGGTCGGCGAAGCGGCCTTTCTCGTAGTCGTTCAGCGCGCCCCAGTAATAGTCAGCCAGCGCGCTGTTGCCCTGCACCGCCCAGGCCTGCTTGGCGATGGCGGTCTGTTGCAGGCGGGCGAAGGTCGCCGGGTCGAAGCCATCTTTTTGCAGACGCGTGAGCGCTGCGCGGATAACGTCCTGGGCCTCATCGATGTCGTCACGTTCGACATCGGCGTTCAGACTCATAAAGCCGCTGTCACCAAATACCTCGCGCTCAATCGACGGGCCGTAAGACAAACCGTGCTTGAGGCGCAAATCGCTGTACAGCGTCCAGTCCAGATACGCCTTGACCAGCTCCATGGTTTCATCGGGCTGATCGTCCAGCTGCGGCTCCGGCAGGATCAAGTGCAACCGCGCACCTTCACCAATACCGCCGCGAATCAGTGTGCGCTCGGCCTGGGCCGTGTTGCGCGCCTGGTCCAGCGGCGGATGATCGATGGGGTCAACAGCATCGAGTTCGCCATAAGTGCGCTCCAGATAGCTGGGCAGCAATCGATCCAGATCGCCGACCACGATCAGCGTCATGTTATTGGGCGCATACCAGCTTTTGTAGACGTCCTCGATCTGCTCCAGCGTCAGATGGTCCACTTCCGGACGCTCGGCACACTTCAAACCCAGCTCGACGGCCAGCTGACTGCTGGCGCTGTGGCCCAGATCCTTGCGATCCAGCCAGCGTTGCAGGTGTGAATAATGACCGCCGTCTTCACGCTCGACGATGCGCTTAACGGTGTCCAGCGCAGGTTGATCCAGATGGGTTTTGGTCAGCACAGCCAGCAATAGGTCGAGCACCTTGCGCTGATTCTGCGCCGGAGCCTCGATGACGAACGTCGTGTCGGTGTTGCTGGTGAACGCGTTCCAGTCGCCGCCGAGCGCCTGCATGCGTTCTTCCAGGCCGCCTTCGCCGCTGTCATCAATGCCGCTGAACAGCAAATGCTCGAGCAAATGCGGCAGTTCCTTGTCTGCGCAGCTGAAATCATCAAAACCGATGCCGACTACCAGGCGAATCGCCACATGGCCCTTTTCGTAGCCGGGCTTGAGCAGCAATTGCAAACCGTTGGGCAGCAGATAACCCTCGACCTGAAAGCGGTCGAGCGCATGTGACACCGATGAAAGCAGAAACAGACAAGCGAACAGCAGGCAACGCATAAAACGTGCTTCCTTGCGGGCCAGTATGTTTAACAGACTTCGATGCGCCCGGTACGTTCACCCCAAGTCGGTTTACGCCGACGGGTCCGGCTGGCTTTCACTGGACAACGCGCCGGTATCGGCCGTTTCCAGCACCGCGTAGGCGCTGCTGCAGAACAGCGAATTCAGGCGCTTCATGTCGGCAATCAGCTCCAGGTGCAGCGAGCTGGTTTCGAGGCTCTGCACCACTTTACGTTGCAGACGACTGACGTGAGCGTGGGCCAGGCGCCGCTCCTGCGCACGGAAGCGACGCTTTTCGCGCAGCAACTGACGTGCGCTTTCCGGATCGCCGCTGAGAAACACCGATAAGCCCAGGCGCAGATTCGACAACAGCTGTGTCTGCAGCCCGGCCAGTTCTTCGAGGCCGACTTCGGAAAAGGAACGTCGCTGCGAGGTTTTTTGCTGCTGGATCTTGCGCAACATGCGCTCGATCAGCCCGGCCGCCAGCTCCAGATTGATCGTCAGCTCGATGATTTCCGCCCAGCGTCGGTTGTCCTGCTCACTGAGATCTTCCCGAGGCATCTGCGCCAGATACAGTTTGATCGCGCTGTACAGCGCCTCGACGTCATCATTGAGGCGGCGTATTTCCTGGGTGACCGCTGTTTGCGTGCCGCGCAGCACTTCGAGCATCGAGCTGAGCATGCCTTCTATCAGGTCGCCCATGCGCAGGGTTTCGCGCACCGCGTTGGCCAACGCCAGACTGGGTGTCGACAGCGCCGTCAGGTCCAGATGGCGCGGCTTGGCCAGGCCGTTGACTTCAGGCCGCTCCGGCAGAATCGCCGAGCATAGCCGCGCCATCGGACCGACCGTGGGCAGCATCAGCAGGCAGCGCGCGGTGTTGTAGGTCAGGTGGAAGCCGATGACCATGTCTTGCGGGCTGAAACCCAGGGTGTCCATCCAGCGCACCAGCGGATCGAGCACCGGAATGATCAGCAGCAAGCCGAATAATTTGTACAGCAGGCTGCCCAGCGCAACTTGCCGCCCGGCCACGTTCTGCATGCTGGTGCTGAGGAACGCCAGCAGGCCGCTGCCAATGTTGGCGCCGATCACCAGACCGATGGCTACCGGCAGGCTGATGATTTCAGCGCCAGCCAGGGTCGCTGTCAGCAGCACGGCGGCCAGGCTGGAATAAGAAATCAGCGCGAACATCGCACCGACAAGCGCATCGAGCAGCAAATCCCCGGTTAACGAGGCGAACAGCACCTTGACCCCGGCGTTCTGGGTAATCGGCGCGGCAGCGGTGACGATCAATTGCAGCGCCAGCACGATCAGCCCCAGGCCGATACCGACACGCCCGAGCTGGCCGACGCGCGTCTGCTTGCGCGACAGGAAGAAAATCACCCCGAGGAAGATCAGCAGCGGCGACAGCCATGACAGGTCGAACGTGAGGATTCGCGACATCAGCGCGGTGCCGACGTCGGCGCCGAGCATGATCGCCAGGGCCGGAGTCAGCGCCATCAGGCCCTGACCGACGAACGAGGTGACCAGCATGGCCGTGGCGTTGCTGCTTTGCACCAGCGCAGTGACCAGAATGCCAGCAATGAATGCCAGCGGCCGCTTGGCCATGTTCTGGCTAATGACTTGGCGCAGTTGCGAGCCGTACACCCGAAGGATGCCGGTCCGCACGATGTGTGTGCCCCAGATCAACAGGGCGACCGCTGACAGCAAATCGAGCAGGGTCAGCATACAAAAAGCCCCCTGAGGTTTGCCCAACCGGGCAAAAGAGTGAAGGTGCAGCGTGTAGCGAGCGAAGCGTTTATGGGCAGCGCTTGACTAGGGCCAATGGCCTGCAAGCATCGCATAGGCTTCGGATCGATTGAAACAAATCTGTCATAAATCAGTGTTCTAGCCTTCGCACAATGAAAAACGGGGCTCGCATGGAGCCCCGCTTCCTAGAGTGTAACGGCTTATTGGCCGGGCACATCCTTACGCAGTTTCACCGGGTCGCTCTGGGCCCGTTTTTTGGCCGTGGCCATGCGCATCTTGATATTGATGGCTTCCACCGCCAGCGAGAACGCCATGGCGAAGTACACATAGCCTTTTGGCACATGCACACCGAACGAATCGGCGATCAGCACCGTACCGACGACAATCAGGAACGACAGGGCAAGCATCTTCAACGATGGATGTTTGTCGATGAAGCTGCTGATGGCGCCCGCGCAAACCATCATCACCAGCACGGCAACGACAATGGCGGCAATCATGACCGGCACGTGGGAAACCATGCCGACTGCGGTAATCACCGAATCCAGCGAGAACACGATGTCGATGATCGCGATCTGGATGATGGTGTAGATGAACTGGCCACCCTTGCCTTTGGGCTCGTCGATGGTTTCTTCTTCGCCTTCCAGGCCGTGGTAGATCTCTTGCGAGCTTTTCCAGAGCAGGAACAGGCCACCGAAGAACAGGATCAGGTCGCGGCCGGAGAAGCCCTTGTCCATGATCGAGAACAGTTCGTCCGTAAGGCGCATGACCCAGGTGATCGACAGCAGCAACAGAATTCGCGTGACCATGGCCAGCGCCAGGCCGAAGATCCGGGTGCGCGGCTGCATATGCTTGGGCATGCGGCTGACCAGGATCGAAATCATGATGATGTTGTCGATGCCCAGGACGATTTCCAGGGCAGTCAGGGTAAAGAAAGCAATCCAGATTTCAGGATTGGTCAGCCATTCCATAGGTATTCCTTTGAGCGGTTAAACTCTCATGGCCTGCAATGGCAGGCCTTGAGGTAAGTGATCCGACTTTACAGACTGCTGTACAGAGGGAAAATCCCCATCAGCAAGGCGGCAAACATTATGCACAGGCAAACCAGAACTGCCCACTTCAAGGTGAAGCGCTGGTGATCCCCGAACTCGATACCGGCCAATGCCACCAGCAGGTAAGTCGACGGAACCAGCGGGCTGAGCAAGTGAACCGGCTGACCGACGATCGAGGCGCGGGCCATTTCCACCGGGCTGATGCCGTAGTGAGCAGCGGCTTCGGTCAACACTGGCAACACGCCATAGTAGAAGGCGTCATTGGACATGAAGAACGTGAACGGCATGCTGACCAGCGCAGTAATCACTGCAAGATAAGGGCCGAGCGCCTCCGGAATCACTGCCAGCAGGCTCTTGGACATGGCGTCGACCATGCCGGTGCCGGACAGGATACCGGTGAAAATACCGGCCGCGAAGATCAGTCCGACCACTGCCAGCACGCTGCCTGCGTGGGCGGCGATGCGATCCTTCTGATCCTGCAGGTTCGGGTAGTTGACGATCATCGCGACACTGAAGGCGATCATGAACAACACCGGCAACGGCAGCAGACCCATGATCAGCGCGACCATTAGCGCCAGGGTGAGCAGACCGTTGAACCAGATCAGTTTCGGACGACGTGCGCCAGGGAACTGGGAAACACTGATTTCGCTGTGATCGACTTCGTCATCCACCAGATGCAGTTCGCCCAGACGAGCACGCTCGCGTTTGCCGTAGAAGTAGGCAATCACCAGAATCGCAATCACCCCGGCGGCCATGGCCGGGATCATCGGGACGAAAATGTCGGAAGGGTCCACGTGCAGGGCGCTGGCGGCGCGTGCAGTCGGGCCACCCCAAGGCGTCATGTTCATCACGCCGCCGGCCAGGATGATCAGGCCCGCCATGATTCGCGGGCTCATGCCGATGCGGCTGTACAGCGGCAGCATGGCCGCGACGCAGATCATGTAAGTGGTTGCGCCGTCACCGTCCAGGGAAACCACCAGCGCAAGCACGGCGGTGCCCACGGAGACTTTCACCGGGTCGCCTTTGACCAGCTGCAGGATCTTGCGCACCGCCGGGTCAAACAGGCCCGAGTCGATCATCAGCGCGAAATAGAGGATGGCGAACATCAACATCACGCCGGTTGGCGCAAGTTTGGTAATGCCGGTCAGCATCATCGGGCCGATGTCGGACGCGAAGCCGCCGAACAGGGCAAACACGATCGGTACCAGAATCAGGGCAATCAACGCCGACAGGCGTTTGCTCATGATCAGGTACATGAAGGCGACAACCATGGCAAAGCCGAGGAAGGTCAACATAGGGAATTACTCCAGGCGTAACGCGACTTGGGAAAAGGCGAAGGCGACGAATCAGCTCAACAGGAGCGGCGCGTGGAGTCGGAACGGAGTCAGGGCGTGCAGGAGGGTAGTGCAGGGCATCAGGTTCACCATTGTTGTTGTTGACTGGGCCGTTGAGTGCGAGAAAAACACTCGTTTGGCTGACCGGTCTGTTGCCGGCGGTGAGAGGATCCTAATGGGCCAAGCTTTCATCCAGCTTTCGCCGCCCGAACCACTGATCATTTGGCGCTAAGACAATTACCGGCAGCGGCTGTCACAGACTGTGTCGGTGCTGACAGCAAAGAGGAGGGGATATGAGCCAGATACATTCCGGCAGTTGCCATTGCGGCAGCCTGCGTTATGAGTTCGATGCGCCCTTGCAGGACATCGCCCATTGCCATTGTTCGATCTGCCGACGGACCTCGGGCGGCATTGTCATGACCTGGATAACGGTGCCGTTGTCGTCATTCAAATGGACGGAAGGTAGCCCGGTCAGCTACGACTCCGGACCGACGTGCGTGCGGTACTTCTGTGGCAACTGTGGCGCGCAGCTGGCGTTGTTTTCCCGCAACAGCCCCGAAGAGATGGACGTGACCATCGCTACCCTCGATCACCCGGAACAAGCACCCGCCGACCGCCACATCTGGACCGACAACCGCTTGCCGTGGCTGCATCTGGACGAGCATTTGCCGGGCGAGCCGGGGGAGACGCTGTAAGGGCGACTTCATCCCTTCGGGCGCCCGCCCGTTTAACCCGCTCATCAAACACCGCATAAGCATCTGCCCGACGAGGAAACCGTGGGACCGGATTTATCCGGGAAAAGGCCGGTTCATTCACTGCATTTCGGCGTCAGAAATACCGCATTCCCGGATAAATCCGGTCCCACAAAAGCGTCAAACGCCGGTTTTACTGCGGCGCAAACTGCGAAGCCAGTTCACGCAGCAACACTTCGGCTTCCAGGACTTTGCGCACCGAGTCTTCGGCTTTTTCGCGGCTCAGGCCCAGGCGGCCGAACAGCTCTTCGGGGATATCTTCTTTGGGGCCGGAACCGATGCCGTTCTGGCGCAGCAGACGCACGGACAGATACACCAGATTGGCGTACTCACAGTGAACGCCGTCATACGTGGGGTCGTGCTGAAAGCGCAGCGCAGTGGCCAGTTCGTCCGGCATGTCCCAGTAACGCATCAGCCAGGAGCCGATCTGTTCGCGGCTGATGCCCAGCAAATGCTGCTCGACATAGCTGTGATGCAGGTGCGGATTGACTTCAAGCTGGCGGCAGATCAGCGAGAAATGCGGCGGGAATACGTGGGCCAGCAGCAGATAACCGAAATTGTGCAGCAGACCGCCCAGGTAAGTCAGGCCGGCTTCGGGCCGCTGGGCGCGAGGCATCGCGCGGGTCAGGCCCTCGATGACCGCAGCGGTGTAGATCGACTGCTGCCAGTAAGGCGTGGTCTGTTGCGGATGATCCTTGGGCAAGCTGAGGGTTTTGCCCAGCGCCAGGCCCAGCGCCAGATTGATCACCAGATCGAAACCCAGGACTCGCACAATCGCGTCTTCCACCGAGCGAATCTTGCCGGTCGACGCGTAATACGGCGACGCCGCCCAACTCACCACCTGAGCCGCCAGCGCCGGATCGGTTTCGACCACGCCGGTAATGTCATCGATAGTGGCATCAGGATCGACGCGCAGTTTGATGATGCGCTGCGCCGTTTCGGCCAGAGGCGGGATTTCCAGGGTCGCTTCCAGGCGCTGCTGGATACGCCGCGCCGTGAAGGCCTGCATGGCCTGGGTGATTTCTTCGCGGTCGTCGTCAGGACGATCCAGGTTGGGGTGAATCGCGCTCAACAGCTCGCCAAAATGCGCGGCGCTGGCTTTGTTGAGCATGGTCTTGAAGTCTTCACTGCTGATTTCCAACAGAATGCCCGGCTCGCCGGAACCGACCAGCACGGTCGACTCTTGCAGCAGGCGTTCTTCATACAGGCACGGTGAGCTGGTCAGCGCCGGGATGCCCGGCAGCGTGTGCAGGCTGTGTTTGGCCAGCATGCGCAGCAAGCGATCATGAGGGACCGCCGTCAGCTTGCGTCCGGTCAGCTCGGTAATTCGGTTCAGATCCAGCAACTGATTTTGCGGAAACAGAATCAGAAGCGCACCGACAGCGTCCTCGACCAACACCGCCTGCACTTTGCGCGCGGCAGGCAGGCGGGTGTCGTCAAGAACTTCGCTGTAGCTGATCGCTAATTTGCCAAGCAATTGACGAATAACGGTCGGCGCATGGGGAGCGTCATCAACGTGGGCGACTTCTGTCATGGTCTGTATCCAAGTTCCTACAATGGCTGAAGTATAACCAGCTTCGTTATTGAGAGTATGAAGCACTCATCAAAGCCTGACCCGCATCACACCTGACCGTATTGCTGGCCGTGTCGCAGCCAGCGCTCCAGCAGCGGACTGACGTGTTGCGGCCAGCGTTCGAGCAACGCTTGAGCAGCGTCGCGCACGGCGGGCAGCAGGTCTGCATCGCGCATGAGGTCAGCCACCTTGAACTGCAGCAAACCGGTTTGCCGAGTGCCAAGCATTTCGCCGGGCCCGCGCAGTTCAAGGTCTTTCTCCGCAATGACAAAACCGTCGTTGGTCTCGCGCATGATGCCCAGGCGCTGACGGCCGATCTGTGACAATGGCGGGTGGTAAAGCAGGACGCAATGACTGGCTGCGCTGCCGCGACCGACACGGCCACGCAATTGGTGCAGTTGCGCGAGCCCCAGACGCTCGGGGTTTTCGATAATCATCAGGCTTGCGTTGGGCACATCGACACCGACCTCGATGACGGTGGTCGCCACCAGCAATTGCAGCGCGCCTTGTTTAAACTCAGCCATTACCGCGGCTTTCTCGGCGGGCTTCATGCGTCCGTGGATCAAGCCAACCCGCAGTTCGCCCAGGGCGCTGGTCAGGTCTTCAAATGATGTTTCGGCAGCCTGGCAGGTCAGTTCTTCGGATTCTTCAATCAAGGTGCAGACCCAATAAGCCTGCCGCCCTTCGGCGCAGGCCGCGCGTACCCGCTCGATCACTTCGATGCGCCGCGTGTCGACCACCAGCACTGTATTGACCGGAGTCCGGCCCGGCGGCAGCTCGTCGAGGATCGAGGTATCGAGATCAGCGTAAGCGCTCATGGCCAGGGTTCGCGGGATGGGCGTTGCGGTCATGATCAACTGATGCGGGCACATCAGGCCGCCGACGCCTTTTTTGCGCAGGGCCAGACGTTGCTGCACGCCGAAGCGATGTTGCTCGTCGATGATCACCAGCGCCAGATTCTTGAACTGCACTTCGTCCTGAAACAACGCATGCGTGCCCACGACCATCGGCGTGCCGGCCGCGATCTGCGCCAGCGACGCAACCCGCGCCTTGCCCTTGAGCTTGCCCGCCAGCCACGCGACTTCGATGCCCAGCGGCTCAAGCCAGCGCTGGAAATTGATGAAGTGCTGTTCGGCGAGGATTTCCGTCGGCGCCATCAGCGCCACCTGGTAACCCGCTTCCAGCGCCTGTAATGCCGCCAGCGCTGCAACCACGGTTTTCCCGGCGCCGACATCACCCTGAATCAGGCGCAGCATCGGTTCGGGCTGGCTCAGGTCATAGGCAACTTCATTACCGACGCGCTGTTGAGCACCCGTGGGCGGAAATCCAAGGTTTTCGAGGAATTGCTTCGGCAGCTTCTTCGCCAGCGGCAACGCCGGGGCGCGCTGGGAACGCAGACTTTCACGCAAGCGCTGCTGCGAGAGTTGATGGGTCAGCAGCTCTTCGAAGGCCAGGCGGTGTTGCGCCCAATGGTGTCCGATAGCCAACTCTTCGACATCGGCGTCGGCCGGCGGGTGATGCAGGTAACGAATCGCGTCGTCCAGCGGCGCCAGTTGATAGTCCCGCGCCAGCTCTTCAGGCAGCCAGTCAGGCAGGCTTTTCGGACCGAGCATCGCCAATGTCTGCTGCGACAACTGACGCAGACGTTGCTGGGTCAGGCCTTCGGTGGTCGGATAGATCGGTGTCAGTGTTTGCTCGACCGGGGCGGGTTCATCGCCGGTCAGGGCGCGGTATTCCGGGTGATAGATTTCCAGTCCGGACGCGCCGGGGCGGGCTTCACCAAAACACCGCAAATGCGTGCCGCGCTTCATGCCTTCCTTCTGCGCATTGCTGAAGTGGTAGAAGCGCAGGCTCAAGGTGCCAGTGCCATCGCCCAGACGCACCAGCAGGCTGCGCCGCTTGCCCATGACCACATCGGCGCCGCTGACCACACCTTCGATCACCGCGTCCTGTCCGGGTCGCAATTGACCGATGGGCACGACACGGGTGCGGTCCTGATAACGCAAGGGCAGGTGAAACAGCACATCCTGCAGGTTTTCCAGACCGACCTTGGCCAGTTTTTCAGCCATGGCCGCGCCGACGCCTTTAAGCGCCGTGACCGAAACCGTGGAAAGCTCGCCCATGGCCCGACTTAGCTCGCTTCGGCTTTCGGACGCGCGACGGAACACAAGCGCACGGAGTCAGCGAGGATTTCAATCGCCTTGGGCCGTGGAAAACTTGCGCGCCAGGCGATGGCAACGGTACGAAACGGCACTGGTGGCGTCAGCGGACGAACCTCTATCACGCCGGGAGCATAGTGATGGCTGTCGACAGCGGACATTGGCAGGATGGAAATGCCCAGGCCCGACGCGACCATGTGCCGGATGGTTTCCAGCGAGCTGGATTCCACCGTGGTGTGCCTCGCGCCTTCGCTGCCTTTGGCCAGCGTCGGGCAGGCTTCAAGCACCTGATCCCGGAAGCAGTGACCCTCGCCAAGCAACAGCAGGCTCTTGTCGTTGAGCGCCGAGGCATCGATGGAGTCTTTCTTGGTCCACGGATGGTCGGCGGGCATCAAGACGTAGAACGGTTCGTCGTACAGCGGCAGCGTCAGTACATCGGCTTCGTTGAACGGCAGCGCAATGATGATCGCGTCCAGTTCACCGTTGCGCAGTTTGTCGCGCAGGATATGGGTGAAGTTTTCTTCGATGTACAACGGCATTTGCGGCGCAACGCGATGCAGCTGCGGAATCAGATGCGGGAACAGGTAAGGTCCGACGGTATAGATCGCGCCGACCTTGAGCGGGGCAGTCAGCTGATTCTTGCCGGCTTGCGCCAGTTCGCGGATGCCTTGGGCCTGCTCAAGAACCTTCTGCGCCTGAGCGACGATGCCTTCGCCAACCGGCGTCAGGCGCACGGCGCTCTTGCTGCGTTCGAAGATCAGCACACCCAGTTCGTCTTCCAGCTTCTTGACGCCCACCGACAATGTCGGCTGGCTGACGTGGCAACGCTCAGCGGCGTGGCCGAAATGCTGTTCCTGGGCAAGAGTAACGATGTAGCGCAATTCTGTGAGGGTCATAGCGTGCGTCCATGAAGTTGCGGTCCCAGCATAGCGGCTGCAATCGATAGACGCACGTTATCAAGGCCACTCCTGTGTATCAAAACTGCGCTTCAGCGTTTATCCAGCGAATAAACGAACGGCGCCAGGATCTCGATAGTGCCATTGTTCAAGGTTTCCGCTGGCGGCTTGGGCAACGGCTGGGCGCGACGGATCATTTCCATCGTGGCCCGATCCAGTGCCGGACTGCCTGAGCTGCTGGCAATCGAATAAGACAAGACGTTGCCTTCGGCATCGACCACAAAACGCAGGCGACTGACGCCCTGCATGCCGCGACGACGTGCGTCCTCGGGATACTTCTTGAACTTGGCCAGGTGGCGCAGCAAATCGCCTTGCCAGCTTGGCAACGCCGTACTCGGCGGCGAAGGCGGGCTCGGTGGGGTCGGCGCAGCAGATTTCTCGACCTTGGCGGTCGTCGGCGGCGTGTCCATCGGCTTTTCTTCGACCGGTTTTTCCTGAGGCGGCTCAGGTTTCTTGATCGGCTTGGGCGGCTGCGGTTTTGGCTTGGGCTTGGGCTTCTCCACCGGTTTCTGTATGGCGATTTCCGGCTTTGGCGCTTCAGCCACTTTCGGCTCGGGAAGCTCTTCCTCGGGCTCTGGTGGCGGCGGTGGCTGCACCACGGCAGGCGGAGGCGGCGGCGCCGGAACAGGTTCCGGAGCCAGCTCGACCATCATTGCCGCCGGTGGTAGCTCGATTGCCTGGGATGCCGGCCAGCGCAGCGCAACAACGATTGCGATGGCATGCACGGCAAGCACCAACAACAGACTACCGCCATAGCGCGTCAGTTTTTGGCGCGAATTGATCATTTCTTACCAACCGTCTCTAGACCGACCAGACCGACTTTCAGGTAGCCCGCACCGCGCAGGGCGTTCATGACTTCCATCAGATCGCCGTAATCCACGCCTTTATCGGCCTGGAAGAAGATCGTCGTGTCCTTCTTGCCTTTGGTCTTGGCATCGAGGATCTGGCCGAGCTGTTCACGGGAGACCTTGTCATCCCCCAGGAACAGGCTCTGATCAGCCTTGACGCTGAGGAAGATCGGCTTCTCGGGCCTTGGTTGCGGCTTGGCGGTCGAAGCCGGCAGGTCGACTTTGATATCGACCGTTGCCAATGGCGCGGCCACCATGAAGATGATCAGCAGGACCAACATCACGTCGATGAACGGCGTTACGTTGATTTCGTGGTTTTCGGCGAGATCGTCGTCGCCTTCCTTCAGATGCATGCCCAAGGTTTAGCCCACCTTGACCATGTGCGGCGACTGGGAGCGTTCGTTCGGCTGGTGGTCGAGGTCACGGCTGACCAGCAGCAGGACTTGAGCCGATGCGTCGGACACTTGTGCCTTGTAACCGGCAATGGAACGGGCGAAGACGTTGTAGATGACCACCGCAGGAATCGCGGCAACCAGGCCCAACGCGGTCGCCAGCAGGGCTTCGGCGATACCCGGCGCAACCACGGCGAGGTTGGTGGTCTGGGTTTTGGCAATGCCGATGAAGCTGTTCATGATGCCCCAGACGGTACCGAACAAGCCTACGAACGGCGCCGTGGAACCGATGGTCGCGAGCACGCCGGTGCCCATGCTCATGTTGCGGCCACAGGCTGCAACCAGACGCTCAAGACGGAAGCTGACGCGCTCCTTGATGCCTTCACGTTCACGGCTGTTGACCGACAGACGCATTTCTTCCAGGGCGTCGTGGACCAGCAGATTCGCCAGCGTGCCTTGTTTGGCGGCGGTTTCGCTGGCTTCGGTCAGGGTGCGCGCCTTTTTCAGGTTGACGATTTCAGTGCGCAGACGGCGTTTGGCGCCCAGCAATTCGAAACCCTTGGCGATCCAGATGGTCCAGGTAATGATCGAGGCAATGGCCAGGCCGATCATCACCGCTTTGACGATAATGTCGGCATTTTGGTACATGCCCCACGGCGACAGGTCATGCGCCATGCCCAGGCTGTTATCTTCTTCAACAACTGCCGGGCCTTCAACTGGCGCGGTGTTCTCCTGCAAAACCGGCGTTGCGGCCGGGGCCGGAGCAGCGGAAGTCGCTGGCGTGCCGGGTATCGTTGGCGCGGTTTGATCGGCGAACACAGCAGGGGCAATCATCAGGCTCAGCAGCAACGCTGCGATTGCCCGCCATGCGCGCGGCAGGCTGGGGAGTTTGGTAGGCGAAGCGGAAGAGTTGATACGTGTCATGCTGGCCGGACCTGAGAAAAGAAAAGGTGGGTCGTTCTGCTACGTCGCGCGATGCGTTCGACGCAGGAAGGAGAACAAACGGGCCGTCATTATTGCAAGTAATTCTTGTTAACAAAAGTAATACAGTATCTTTTTTTCTATCAATCGCAGTTGGTTGATCGGCTTTCACCCCCGTGCCAGCTGCTTTAACACGCCATTTGTTGTGGAGATTCGACATGTCCGCCCCCTCAGTTTTGATCGCTGGCTGTGGCGATATCGGCAGCCGTCTGGCTAACCAGCTGCTGCCGCAGCAATGGACCGTCTACGGACTGCGCCGCACAATCGCTCATCTGCCCGTCGGCGTTATCGGGGTTGCAGGCGATCTGTTTCAACCCCAGCCCCCCGCCGACTGGCCGGCAGCTGACCTCGATTACCTGGTGTATTGCGCCACCCCGAGCGAACGCGACGAAGCCGGTTATCGCGCAGCTTATATAGAAGGCTTGCAGCACGTGCTGGCCTGGCTCAAGCAACATGGCCAGCAACCCAAACGCATTATTTTCGTCTCCAGCAGCAGCGTTTATGGTCAACAGCACGGTGAATGGGTCGACGAAACCTCGCCGACCGACGCCAGCGGTTTTTCCGGCAAGGTCATGCTGGAAGCTGAGCAAGTCGCGTTGCAGAGCGGTTTCCCGGCCAGCGTGGTGCGTTTGACCGGGATTTATGGGCCGGGACGCAGCGATTTGGCCAACCGGGTTCGTCAGGGTTACAGCGTGGCCGTCGAGCCACCTTTATATGCCAACCGCATTCACGCCGATGATGCAGCGGGGCTGTTGGCGTATCTGCTTGAGGCGGATTCCCGGGGAATTGCGCTGGAAGAGTGCTACATCGGCGTCGACGACGCGCCCGCGCCGCTGGCGGAAGTGGTCGACTGGATGCGCGACTACCTGGGCGTCACCGAATGGGCGGAAAACTCGGCACTGCGCCGTTCCGGCAGCAAACGCTGCAGCAACGCCCGCGCCAAAGCGCTGGGCTGGGTGCCGCGTTATGCGACGTATCGGGAAGGGTATAAGGCGATGCTTGGTTAAAGGACAACATCGGACTGTAATTGGATGGACTCGCCCAAGCCGAGGCGTCTGTAGCGCCACGGTGGCATTCTTAAGAAGCCAACGACAGCGAGGGCGAGTCCATGAAAAAGCATACGACCAAAAGTAACTCCCT
>NZ_JAFCXH010000035.1:0-48550 GCF_049898225.1 Pseudomonas sp. DSP3-2-3
AGCATTGGAACCACCTGATCCCATCCCGAACTCAGCAGTGAAACGATGCATCGCCGATGGTAGTGTGGGGTTTCCCCATGTGAGAGTAGGTCATCGTCAAGATTGAATTCCAGAACCCCCGATCGCTTACGCGTTCGGGGGTTTTGTTTTTCTGCGCACCGAATAACGGTGACGCGATGCCAGACGCGCACAAGTCGCGTCCGTGTCAGCTATTACTCTTTTTTGTTTCAGGCGGTCTTGCCGGTTTGGCACTCGGTCGGCTACTGAGATACCGGGTGATGGCTTCCATGGCGCGATTGAGGTGATGCTCGAGCTTTGCTCCACCTTTTTGTCTTTGGCCAGCTCAAACAGATCCCAGTGGTCTTTCTGAGGCAGCTTTTGAAAGCCCATCGCCGAAAGATTAAAGCGCAGGAATCGCTCCTCCTCACTCAGGCCTTGTTCCACCAGAATCATCAGTCGCTTGTTGTGTGCCTTGGCATACAGCGCCATGTGGAAGATTCGATTAAGCCTGCCCATTTCGCTGTAATCGGTTTCGATCTCCAGTTGCTCCACGCAACGACGTGCCAGGGCGAGATCGTCTTCGTCCAGCAAAGGGATCGACTGACGCAGCGCTTCGGATTCCAACAGAATGCGCAACGCGTAGGCGTCCATGGCATCTTCATTGATCAGCGATGCGACCACGGCCCCTTTGTGCGTCTCGACACGCAATAAAGACTGCGCTTCGAGCTGACGCAGTGCTTCGCGCACCGGCATGCGACTGACGCCGAACAAGGTCGCCAGCTCTTGCTGACGCAGCGCGATGCCGGCGGGCAAGCGACCATCGAGGATAGCGTTGCGCAACCTTTCTTCGATAACTGCTCTAGCCAGATGCGCTGGAGGCTGTTCATCGCCGAGAAGTCCGCGCAGAAAGCTTTGTCTATCGAGATTACGCATCACCATACTTCTTTGAGAGAGCTACGGGATGGATCCAATTGACACTAGAACAGCTCAACGTATTGTCAAACTCTGCCAAAGGATTAGTCGTTTCATGGCGCGTTTGCAACGCGGTTGATCCTTCGCACGGTCGCCAATCTATCGAGAAGATGATCTCACCGCGCCATTGTTTTTCTCCGAACGAAACTGCACCATCAAGCGCTAATGGCCAGCCACACGGAATCACTGCATGGCGGCACGATTGGCGTTTGATCAACTTGGCTGCGGGCCTTGTATCGCGCTCGTGCTGGTCGCCTTGGGCTTCATCGGCGCGGTTCATGCTGACTGGGATTTTGCTGTCATCAGCCACCGTGCCGAAGCTTTGTATGGGCCGCTGGGAGAAGGGCGGGAGCGCATCGACGCCTGGCAGAATCTGATGAGCACACGCAGGCAGTCCAGCGAGCTGGAACAGTTGAACCTGGTCAATCGGTTCTTCAACCGCCAGCTGCATTATCGAGAAGATAGCGAGTTGTGGCACCAGCCGGACTACTGGGCAACGCCGGTGGAATCGCTGCTCAAGGGTGCGGGAGATTGTGAGGACTATGCAATTGCCAAATACTTCAGCTTGCGGCGCCTGGGCGTACCCAGTGAAAAATTGCTGATTACTTACGTGAAGGCGCTAGGCCTCAATCGCGCCCATATGGTGCTGACCTATTACGCCACCCCAACTGGCGACCCCCTTGTTCTGGACAGTTTGATTGAGGTGATAACGCCCGCAAGCCAGCGCCCGGATCTGCTGCCGGTGTATGCATTTAACGGCGAAGGTGTATGGCTCCCGGGTGGTTCCGGCAATACAAGGGCAGGCGATAGCAAGCGTCTGTCCCGTTGGCAGGATGTACTGAAAAAAATGCGAGCCGAAGGCTTTCCGCCAGAACCTGAACGATAGTCTGCCCGGAGCAAGGAGCGCCGATGTCATTGTTCAAACAGCTATTGATCGCCATATGCCTGTTTTTGGTCATTGCCTTCAGCGGCAGCTTTTTGATCAGCCTGGAAAGCTCACGTAGCCAATACGTCGCCCAGTTGCACTCCCATGCCCAGGATGCGGCGACAGCATTGGCGCTGTCGCTAACGCCGGTGATCGATGATCCAGCGATGGTCGAATTGATGGCTTCAGCGATTTTCGACAGCGGGTATTACACAAGCATCAAGGTCGTGGACGTAGCCAGTGGGCAATCGCTGGTCCAGCGCCAGGCGCAACCCAATACCAACGCTGTGCCCACATGGTTTATCAAATTGATTGCGCTGGAACCTGCCGGTGGGAGTGCAATTATCAGTCGCGGCTGGCAGCAGGCGGCACGGGTCGAAGTGGTCAGCCATCCCCTGTTCGCTGTGCAGAAGCTCTGGCAAAGCGCGTTGGGCAGCCTGGGTTGGTTATTGATTTGTGGCTTGCTCAGCGCAGTGCTGGGTGGCCTGTTGCTCAAACGCCGGCTTCGACCGCTGGATTACCTGGTTGCGCAAGCCAATGCCATCGCCCGTCGCGAGTTCCTGAGTCTCTCAGCGCTGCCCGGCACCCCGGAATTGCGCCGGGTGGTTCAGGCCATGAACCTGATGGTCGACAAGCTTCAAGCGCTGTTTGTCGAGAACACGCAGCGAACCGAGCAGCTGCGTGTCGAGTGCTGGCAAGACAGCCTGACCGGGCTGGGTAATCGGCGTTATTTCGATATGCAGCTCGCGGAGTATCTGACCTGTCGAGAGGATTCCAGCCCGGGTTATCTGCTGCTGTTGCGGGTCAACGATATGGCAGGATTGAATGAGCGTCTGGGTGGCAATCGCACCGACTCGCTGCTCTTGGCGATCAGCGATCTGCTCGCGCGCCATTGTGCTGCCCATCTTCAGACGCGTCACTTGCTCGCGCGTAATCGGGGCGGTGAATTCGCCGTGCTGGGTCCGGGCATGGGCCGCGAAGATGCGTTGCTGCTGGTTCAAAAGCTGCGAAGCGGACTGGTCAGCCTGCAGGAAACCGGCGCTTCTGATGTCACACCCATCGCGTCGATTGGCTTGGCGGCATTCAGCCCGGGCGACACCCCTTCAACTGTGATCGGGCTGGCGGACCAGGCATTGGTCGAGGCGGAAAACCAGCACGATCCGGGTTGGAGCATGGCACCGCGCAGCGCGGTATCCAGCCCCGAAGACGACCATCACGCCTGGTATCGCTTGCTGGATCAGGCGCTGACTCAGCGCAGTTTTCAGCTGTTTTTCCAGCCGGTGGTGGACACTCGTGATTCCACGCAGGTACTGCATCACAAAGTGCTCGCGCGGCTGCGTGACCCACACGGACAGCTCATGTCGGCCGGTCGATTCCTGCCTTGGGTTGAACGCTTCGGCTGGTCGTCGAGGCTGGATCTGCTGATGCTTGAGTCTGTTTTCGAACAGTTGGCCCAGCATCACAAACCGCTGGCATTGAGCGTCTCGGGCACCACGCTGGAGGATTCGGCCACCCGTGAGCAAGCCTTTGAGCTGCTGCGTCGACATGCTTCGGCCGCCTCGCGGCTAACCCTTGAAATCGACGCCCGGCGCATGTCTGAGCAAGCCGGGTTGCAAGCGTTGACCACGCGCCTGCATGAGCTGGGTTATGCCTTGGCGGTGCAGCACTTTGGCGGCCGCTTCAGCATGATTGGCGACCTCTCAAGCCTGGGGCTCGCTTACCTGAAAATCGACGGCAGCTATATCCGCAACATTGATGTGGAAGTGCCAAAACGCCTGTTTATCGAGGCGATGCAGCGCGCCGCCCACAGCATCGATCTGCCGCTGATTGCCGAGCGTATCGAGACCGAGGGCGAGTTGCGCGTCATTCGTGAGATGGGCATTCAGGCGGCGCAGGGTCAACTTTTCGGGGAGCCTGCGCCGTGGCAGTGAATCAGTTGGAAGTCTGATCCGCCAAGTCCTGGACATCGGGCACCAGCGCCACGCTGCGTCCACTCCAGAAACACAGCATGCCGCCCATGGCGGTAAGTCCGGCGAGGACATAGAACATGGTCGGCGCTGGCGTGTTGATCAGCAAATAGCCACAAATCACCGGGCTTAATGCGCCGCCAAACGCCGCCAGGTTTTGCGCGCCGTAGTAACTGCCACGCAAGTTCTCGGGTGCGATGGTGTCGACGAACAGATACTCGGCGGGATAGATGATCATTTCGCCCAGCGTGAAAACGAACATCGCGATGCACCACGCCAGCATGCTGTGGGAAAAACTGAAAGCCAGCAGGCCGACCACAAACAACGCGGTGCCCGCGACGATCCAGTAAGGCAACTGCTCGCGCTTGAGAAAGCGTCCGATCTGATACTGCAGCAAAATCACCGTCACTGCGTTGCAGGCCAGCATGGCGGACAGAATCTTCAAGGCATCCGATGTCGACGTTTGGGTCACCAGCAGAAATTGCGAGAGATACAGCGTAAACCGCCCATGCACGATCGTGCTCAGCAGGCTGCCGCTGGTGAACAGGATCAGCGTTCGGTCGTTTTTCAGCGTGCGCAGCGTGCTGAGAAAGCTCTGCGGTTTGACCCCGTCGCTGCGTTGGGTGGGCGGAATACCAATCATCAGGAACAGACTGCCGAAGGCGATGGCGCTGGCGATAAAAAACGGCGCCAGCGGCCAGTACCCGGCGATGATCACGCCCAGCATCGGGCCGGTGGCATAGCCGATATTGGTGAGCGTGTAGCGCAGGGAGAAGGCTTTGGCGCGCAGGCCAATCGGCAGGTTCTCGCTGATGATGGCTTTGGAGCCGATCAGGAACAATGCCGATGCCGTTTCGGTGATCACCAGCGTCAGCGTGGTCAGGTACACGTCGTGGGCGAAGGTCAGCAAGGTGAAACCTATCGCGCTGGAAAACATCGCCACGATCAGCAGTTTGCGTTTTTCCAGGCGATCGATGATGTAGCCGCCATACAGCCCGAGCAAGGTTGCCAGGAACACCGCAATGCCCATCAGCAAGCCGACATCCTGTTGATCCAGCCCCAATCGCGTGCTCAGAAACAATGTCAGCAACGGACTGGTAATCGCCCGGCTGACGACGATGGTCAACGAGCAGATCATCAAACGCCGGATAACGAGAGAGTAAGTGGCCACGCGAGGTTGATGTCCTTGAGGTGAAGTTGCCAATCATCGTTGGCTATGTTCGTATCGTGGCTCGCAGCCTGTGGAAAAAGGCAACTGAGGTCAATCAGCTTTATGGACACTCCACTTTCCGGTTCTGGAAACTTGCCCCCCAAGCCCGGAAACCGCCCTCCTTTGTCGCTCAGCGGTATGGATTTCAAACTTTTGCGGGTGTTCAAGGCGGTGGTCGAAGCGGGCGGTTTCAGCGCTGCGCAAAATGAGCTCAACGTTGGCCTCGCCGCCATCAGTAAACAGATTTCCGATCTGGAGATTCGCCTCGGCATGCGCCTGTGCACCCGTGGTCGGGAAGGCTTTTGTCTGACCGAAGAGGGCAAGCTGGTCTATCAGGCCTCCATCGATTTATTCGCCTCGGTGGACAGTTTTCGCGACCGCCTTAGTTCTGCGCAGAATGAGCTGACCGGAGACCTGAACATCGGGGTGATCGACAACACGTTCCAGGACCCCAACTCGCCGCTGATTGCCGCGTTGCGCGTGCTGCATGACGAAGCGCCCAAGGTCAGATTACGCCTGCATGCCTCGCCGCTGGATGACATTGAGCGCGGGATCGTCGAAGGGCGGCTGATCGTCGGTGTTGTCCCGGTTTATCAGCGTCGGGAGGAGTTCGATTACTTCGATCTTTATCAGGAAACCTCAAACGCCTACTGCGCACTGGGTCATCCGCTTTTCGATGTCGATGAGCGCGAGATCGATGTCGATGTGCTGCGCGGCTGTGAAGTGGTCAATCATCGTTATGCGTTGCATGGCGACAAGGCCAACTTCGTGACCCTCGACGGTCAGTCCGCCACAGCTTCCCAGGTTGAAGCAGTGGCGATGCTGGTCATGACCGGGCGCTTCATCGGCTTTCTGCCTGAGCATTTTGCTGCACGGCTGGTCCGTGACGGCGTGTTGCGCGCGCTGCGTCCCGACCTGATCAACATTCGCACCAACCTCAACATGATCCTGCGCCACAACGCCCCCCGCAGCCCGTTGGTCAAAGCGTTCGCCGCGGCGCTGGGGGTTGATTTGAAGGCGTTGGAATAACGTGTTGGAGATTCTATGTTCGCGGGCAAGCCTCGCTCCAACAAATTCAAAGCGCTGGCTTGATCTGCAAATGATCGACTTCCAGAACATGCCCTGCGCCCACATCCATCAATACGTAGAACTCGCCTTTTGGCCGTTTGAAGGTGAACGTGGAGTCAGGGCCGAATTTGCCGGGGATCAGGATGCGTTCGTTGTAGTCGATGACATCCACGGTCACGTCGGGCACGCCGTCACCACTGGAAAAGCCGCCAACACAGCGCACTTGCTGGTCGGGCAACTCTTCACACTTGCACACCAGACCGTGGGCGTAGGCGTTGTTGCCAAGGCCGATCAGGCTGGCGAGAGCGAGCAGACGCAATGGGTTCAAGCGGATCATGGTTTGTCTCCATTCTTGGCCAGCCACTCGATTGTCTTCGGCGAGGCTTCGCTGAGCGGAATAGCTTTCTGATGCACCGAACCGTCCCAACCTTCCAGGGTTATCCACAACTGATCCTCGGCTTGGGTCGTTGTCGGCACTGGCACTTCTGCACCCATCCGGTACGGACTGCCTTCAAAAATCGCCCCGGCCGCGCGCAGGCTGCGAGGTTTGCCTACACGCATGTAGCCGACCTTCACCTGACTGATACAGGCCTGGCAGAGCGCCGCATTGAATTCCTTGACGAAACCCGCCGGGCCGTCCGACTCGGGGCCTTCGTCATGCACTTCAGCAAGCGTCAGGCTCCACGGGCCGACCTGAATATCGCCGATCATCCGTTCGCCAAGCCCGGCATCACCGCGAAAGAAAGCGGCGTTCTTGAAGTACGCCGGCATGAAGCCCAGCGGAATCAGCAGCAGCAGGATATTCAGATGGAAACGCCACTTGAGCCACCAACGTCCGAGTCGAGTGGTGGGCGGGGCAGGCTTTTTCCTGTTGGCGGTGGCGGTCCGGCTCATGAGTTGAGTTCCTTTCTGAGGGCGTTCACTGCTTTCAGGCGCTGCATGTCACGCTCTGGGCGCTTGAGCAATGCGACGGTAGCCAGCGCTGTGCGTTTGCTCCAGATTAGCAGGCCGCTGAGCACCATCATGCTCAGCAGCAGACCGAACACGAACCAGATCATCTTGATCCAGATCCCGCCGAAATCCCCGGTATGCAGTGGCCGCATGGATTCGGTCACGAATTCCAGCTTCGAGTTGTCCGCAAGCAGGCGCTGGCCAATGATTGCGCCGTTGTACGGGTTGATCTCGGCGGTCTGGAACATCAGCGGATACCAGCCGCGTCCACCCACGGTCAGCGGCGCATAAGCGGTACCGGGTAGCTCGGCGAAGCTGATTTCAAGGCCTGGCACTTCACGTTGAGCGACGTTGATGGCCTGATCAAGATTGAAGGTCGGTGGCCGTTCACCGGAAGGCGAAATCGGCACCTCTTCTCGGGCGACAAACATCGGCACGCCTTCGGAAGAGATGGAAATGCGATTGTCGAACAGCAGCGCCTGAATCAGAAACCAGGTGCCGGTGATGGAAATCACCGCAATGAACCAGATCGACCAGATGCCTGACAGTCGATGGAAATCCCCCCAGAAAACCCGGGAGCCTTGATTGAAACGCAGCTTGGGTTTCAGGAAACCCCGCCAGAAACGCTTGTAGACCACCAGCCCGGTAATCAGCGACAGCAACATCGGCAGACCCAGGAACGACACCAGATACCAGCCCCAACTGAAACCATTGGTAAAGGGCACCAGCCACCAACCATGCAGCGCCCGGGTGAAACCGCGGAAGTTGAACGTTGCAGCTTTGCCCTGAATGACACCGGTGTAGGGGTTCACGTACAGCGTGGTCAGCGTGCCATCGGGATTGCTGACGCTGGCGGTCAGCGCGAAGTGTGATTCATCCGGGCGCACGATGTTTCTGATCACCAGTTCCGGGCGCGCCTTGTTGACGGCTATAACCGCCTCGCCGAGGGTCAGCAGTGGGGCGTCATCCGAAGGTTTGGACGCACGCACCTCAGGCTGCGCCAGCCAGACGATTTCCTGGCTGACCACCGCCAGCGTGCCGGTCACGCACACGATCAACACAAAGAACCAGATGGGCAGAGCCAGCCAGCTGTGAACCAGAAACCAGATACGCGAACGCGACTTTTTGGACATGGGGCGCAATCTTGTCTTGAGAGTGACAACCGGTCCGAAAAAACGGACAAGGCCGGTCCCAATAAATTTTGGGCATACCACTAAGACGGATGAGATGCGAAAAAACGACGACGAAGATGCAAGCAAATGTTACATGGGGGGCGTCACGCGGCAAGATAAACCCGTAGGAGGCCCCGTCGATTAGTGAAAGCAGGGCCCGTTGGAGGCTTGCCCGCGAAGAACGATAAC
Organism: Pseudomonas sp. DSP3-2-3; assembly: GCF_049898225.1. NCBI lineage: Bacteria > Pseudomonadati > Pseudomonadota > Gammaproteobacteria > Pseudomonadales > Pseudomonadaceae > Pseudomonas > Pseudomonas sp. DSP3-2-3. The sequence continues at coordinate 8,455 of NZ_JAFCXH010000035.1, forward strand.
GCGGTGCTTTTGGTCCACCGAGGCGTCTGATTCGCGGGCAAGCCTCCAAAAGAATCTACGCAACGTTCGCAATAGGACATAAAGCCGATGCATTTGCGTCTACTGGAATGCCGTCTTCCCGGATAAATCCGGTCCCACAAAACCAGCGCGATCTAGTGGGACCGGCTTTAGCCGGGAAGGCGTCGGTTCAGACAATACATCTGCGGCGCCTGGCGGTTGCCCTCATAGAATCTCCAACAAGACCCGGGCGGTTTAAGCCTTCATTCCCGGCAATCCCCAGACCTCAAGCGGGAAGTCAGCCAGCGACCCCAGCAGCAAGTCAGCATGTTCATACTGCTCGACTGGCATATGTGAATCAGGCACCGCCACGGCATACATGCCGGCGGCTTTGGCAGCGGTCACGCCAAAGGGTGAGTCTTCGAACACCAGGCAATCGGCCGGGTCGATGCCCAGACGGCGCGCGGCAACCAGGAAGATGTCTGGCGCGGGTTTGGCTGCGCCCACTTCCGGGTCGTCGGCGGTGACGACGATTTCGAACAGCTCAAACCAGCTGCGGTGCAGTTCGGTTTTGGCCTTGAAGTAGTGGATCGAAGAACTGGTGCCCACGGCGATGGGAATGTTGTTCTGCGCCAGATGACGCACCAACGCTTCGGCACCGTGCATGGCCGCAGCCTTGGGGAAGCGCTCGTCGAGCATGGGCGCGCGGGTGTCGAGAAACTCGTCCACCGACAGCGGCAACTCCAGCTCCTGAATCACGAACCCGGCAAAGTCCCGCGCGCCACGGCCGATGGTGTGCTGTTTCACGGCCCAGTCGAACGTGCGGCCATAGCGGCTGGCAATCAGGTGGGTGACCTCGGTGTAAATACCTTCGGTATCCAGCAACAAGCCGTCCATATCGAAAATTACGGCCTTGATCGGGCCTCGCTCGCTTTGCAGTTCAGTCATGTTCTCGAATCCTGTTTTTTTCAAACCTGACGTCAGCCTAACGTCTGTAGGAAGGCTATTGCTACCCGCGTATGAATCTGGAGTGGCTGCAACCAAATAGCCATGTGGCTGCCCAACCCCTGTCGAAAAGGAGCATTCGTACACATAACAGGGCAACATCGCTGGGCCGTTACAAGCCGTCGATGATAATCTCTCGCAACTTTTCACCGAGGCGACGCATGATTTTGCTTGGCATGTCTGAGGCCATCAAAACCCGCCCTGGTTCAGGGAAGACTTCTTTCAACATCCAGAAACGGACATCCTCGAGTCGAACATGAATAAATCAGCAGGCATCGCAGTAGGCGTCATCGTCGTCGCAGGAGCCCTGGCCACTGGCGGCGCTTGGTACACCGGCACCCGGCTCGAAGGCGTACTGCGCGACTCGATCCAGAACGCCAACCAAGAGCTGAAGAATTCCCTGACCGGCAGCAACAGCAGCATGACCATCGAGCTGCTCTCGATTGATCGCCATGTATTCAGCAGTACCGCGCATTACCGTTTTGTTGTTCAGGATCCAAACCTGTCCACCGATGGCACCAGCGCCGAGTTCCTGTTCGTGGATCGCATCGAGCATGGCCCGTTGCCGTTCTCTCGTATCAAGTCGCTGAAACTGCTGCCGGTCATGGCGCAGAGCAACTTCGAGATGGAAAAAAGTCCGAGCGCTGAAAAGTGGTTTGCCATGAGCAAAGGCGCCGCGCCGGTCACGGGTTACGCGAGTGTCGGCTACGACCGCGCAGTCAGCGGTAGGCTGAGCCTGTCACCGCTGGAAATGAACGATACGGATGGCACGTTCAGCTTCTCCGGGCTGGCCGTCGATGTGGACGCCAGCGCCGATGCCGAGAAGGTCAAGCTCACCGGCAACATGGACAACCTGAAACTGGACGTTACCGGCCCCGACGGCCAGGTCGTCCTGGGTATGCAGGGCCTGACGTTCGACAGCGGCGGCACCAAGGGAAAATCCGGTTTCTACCTGGGCCACAGCAATCTGAAAATCGCCAGCGCACTGGCTCAGGTTGCCGGTCAGCCGCCCATGCTGTTCAAGGATGTGGTCAACACCAACCTGGCGCAGGAAGACGACGGCAAATTTGCAGCACAGGTCAATTACAACGTCGGCATGATCAACTATCAGGGCAACGATGTGGGCGCCGCGCAGTTGGCATTCAAAGTCAGCAACTTCGATGTCGTGGCCACGCAAGCGCTGTATCAGCTGTACCAGACCAAAATCCTGCCGCAACAACAGGCCGCCGCCGCTGCGGGTGAACCTCTGCAACTGGCGCTGCTGCCTGCTGATCAACAGTTGCTGGATGCAGAAATGGCCAAGCTGCTGGCTGGCAAGCCGCATGTCGAGCTTGAGAAGCTGTCGCTGAAAACCGCCAACGGTGAAAGCCATGTGCGGGTTGCTGTCGATCTGGCAGATCCGGGCTCACTTGATCAGCCTTCGTCCGCTGTTGCGGCAAAAAGCATTGGCCAGCTGGACGCCAAAGTCGTGCTGTCCAAGCCAATGATCCAGGATCTTGCCACGCTGCAAGCGCGCGCTGCCGGTCTGACCGATGCTGCCGCGATTGCCGAGCAAGCCAAGGCTGCCAGCGACATGGTCGGCGGTATGGCGGTGGTGCTGCAACTGGCCAAGGTCGATGGCGACAACGTGATCTCCGACCTGCATTACGCCAATAACATCGTGGACTTCAACGGCGTCAAAATGACCCCGCAGCAGTTTGTCGCGATGATCATGGGCAAGGTTGGCGGGATGTCCGGTCAATAAACCCCGACGTCAGGGCTGAGCGATCAGCATCAGCCCCGATCTCGCCGCGCCTCAACCAGCAGTCTGGAATTTCGAAATGTTGCGCTGCAAGTCCCGGATCACTTCCACGGACTTGTAATACACCGCCCAGTAATGGTCGTTGTGGCAATAAGGTCTGACCGACAGGGTCAAGGCGTCTGCGGAAATGGCCGAGAGATTGATGTCCACTTCCGGATTGGCCAGCACATCGGGAATGCTGCCGATCTGTTGCTTGAGCGTTGAAATAACCGCGTGCTCGTCCACTGAGGCGGGCAGCGTTGCCGTCAACTCCATGCGCCGGAACGGGTTGCTGGAAAAGTTGACGATATTGCCAGCAAAAACCTTGTTGTTGCCCACCATCGTCAGCACGTTATCCAGTGTGTTAATCGAGGTGACGAACAAGCCGATTTCCATGACCGTTCCTGTCACATCCGCCGCGCTGATCAGGTCGCCGACCTTGAACGGGCGCAGCACGATGATGAACCCGCCTGCCGCCAGATTCGCCAGAAGCCCGGACCACGCCATGCCGATGGCCAGGCCCACGGCCGCCAGCAATGCCGCAAGGCTGGTGGTCTCGATGCCGCAGTAACTGAGGATCGCAATGACCAGGAAAATGTTCAGCACCACAGTGATAAACGAACCCAGGTAGCGCAGCACGGTTGGATCGAATTTTTGCCGGGTCAGTGAAGTGCGGACCATATTGACGACGACCCCGATCAACCAGCGTCCCACGATCCAGAGCAGTATCGCGGTGACTATCTTGAGCAGGATCACCACCCCGTATCGCATCGCCACATCAAATAGCGCAGTGATTTTATCGGTGCCGATATTGATGAAGTTCAGATCGTCCATGATGGCGCTCCATGCCAATTTGCTGCATCGGCAGCATCGCCCCAAATGACGCTTGCTCGCTACTGTCACTTCTGACAGGAAGCAAAGTGCCAGCACAGAGCGCAAATCCGCGAGAATCCCGTTGGAGCGTTGTCCACTGCCTAAACCGGCGGCTGACGTGGTACCTCCGTTGGGGTTTCATGGCCCTCGATCTCAGGACGCACATTGCGCGAGGAAATTTCGGTGCGCAGCATCGGCAAGCTTTGCGGGTACTGTTTGGCGATAAACGCAATCAGGCGTTCGCGCATATGGCAGCGTGCGTCCCAACTGCGCGAGGAGTCCGCAGAACTCAACAGCACGCGTAACTGCATCGCCTTGGCGTTGGTGTCGGCGACTTGCAGCACGCAAACCCGACCATCCCAGAGATGCGGAATGTCTTCACAGATGCGCTGCACCTCGGCGCGTAGCTCTTCCACCGGCAGCGAGTAATCCACCCAGACGAACACCGAGCCAATCAGGCTGGAGGTGGCGCGGGTCCAGTTCTGGAAAGGCTTTTCGATGAAGTACTGCAACGGCACCACCATGCGCCGTTCGTCCCAGATCTTGATCACCACGTAGGTGCCGCTGATTTCCTCGACGCGCCCCCATTCGCCCTCGACGATCACCACGTCATCCAGGCGGATCGGTTGGGAAATGGCGATTTGCAGGCCGGCAATCAGATTGCCCAGCACCGGTTTTGCGGCGAAACCCGCCGCCAGTCCAGCCAGACCGGCCGAGGCCAGCAGACTGGTGCCGATCTGCGCCACCGCCGGGAAACTCATGAGAATCAGCCCGGTGCCGAACAGCAGCACCAGCGCGTTCACGCAACGCACCAACACCCGGACCTGAGTCTGAATCCGCCGCGCATTGAGGTTGTCCTCGATATCCAGCGGATTGTGAATCGCCACGGCTTCGCCCACGGCATTGACGCAACTGAGCACCAGCCAGGTGAAGCCGGCGATGACCAGCAAGCCGTTGACGTGGCGCACCGTCGCGATCATCAGCAGATCGTCGGGCGCCGCAGTCCATACCGTCTGCAGGGCCAGCAGCGGCAGCAGCCACACGGTCGGGTTTGCCGCGCGATGCAACAGTTGTTGAGGCAACACGAATGAATTGGCAATGCGCCGCAATACGGTGAACGCCACCCAGCGAATCAACAGAGCGACCAGTACGGCGAAGCAGGCGACGATAACGGTTCTGAGCCACGGCAGGGGCAAAAGCTCCAGCCAGCTCTGGGGCAACAAGTGTTCCATCGATGGTACTCGCAGCAGAAATGACTTTAAGTCGAGCGGAGACTCTGGAGTTGACCTAAAGCCGTCCGCCGACCTCGATGGCGATAGCTGCCTGCAAAATGTGAGCCCTGCGGCTCGGGATCGTTCCCCAGCCCATCAGGCTCAGAAAGATTTGCGCGATAGCACCTGGGTCGCTTCGCGAAACGCAGGTGATGCCATGTCGCCCAATTGCCCGGCCACGATCTGATCGATAAAGGCCTGGCAATCATCGACGCTGGTATCCACGCTGAACTCCGGTTGCAGCGGCGCTTCATACGGGCTGTCGTAGCCCGTGAAGTTCTTGATCCGGCCCTGCTGCGCGGCGCGATACAGCCCTTTGGTGTCCCGCCGTGCGCATTCGCTGAAGGGCGTGCTGACATGCACCTCAATGAACTCACCGGCGGCCAGAGCGTACCTCACGGCATCGCGGTCGGCGCGGAAGGGTGAAATCGCACAGACAACCACGATCAGTCCGGCATCCACCATCAGCCTGGCAACCTCGGCGACGCGCCGCACGTTTTCGTGGCGATCGGCATCGCTCATGCCCAGATCCCGGCAGATTCCCTGGCGCAATCGATCACCATCCAGCAAATAGCTGTGCAAACCATTGTGTTGCAGGGTGCGGTCCAGCTCGATGCCAAGCGTTGATTTACCGGCGCCAGACAAACCCGTCAGCCAGATACAACAGGCATGCTGCTGCTTCATGTCTTCACGTTGCATCTGATTCACCAACAGATTCGGCGCAATGATCAGCGGTTTGCGCTCAGTCATAAGCGAACAACTCATAGTCACGGGCATAGACCTCGCGCACGCGACGGCGGGTGGCGGGAGAGCAAAACTGAATGAATTGATTGTCGGGGGCCGAAGAGCGATTGATATGAGGCAGTTCGGCTTTGACGTGCAGATGAATGCACAACTTGCGAAAATCTTCCTTCAGGGTTTCCTGACGTCCGATGAAATCCACATTCAGATGGCCCATGGCATCTTGTAGAAAGTAATGCTGGGGCGTGAAATGTATCTGTTTAGTTATATTTTCCGTGCGCAGCCAATGATGGACGAAATCATCGAAGCTGTCGTAGCGGCTGACCAGCGCCTGGGCGGCCTTGTCCCGGTCTTGCGTGTTGTTCAACAAGTAAATATAAGCCGACCAGGCGCGTTGTAACGGATCGCGTACAAAACCGAACTTGAAATAGTTCTGGAAGCGCTCGTTAAACTGTTTTTCGTACCAGTAGAGCGGCATATGCCCCGTCGGCGTGCTGCCGAACAAGGCCGTGGCCACGCTGCTGCCGGCACATTTCGGGACGTGGATGAACACACACTCCAGCGCGTCGAACTCCGCAGGGAAGCGGTTCTTGCCGGACAATGTCTTGTTCACGACTTGTCGGTCAATGACCGGAAGACGCTCAAGCAAGAGTTCGCGCTGCGTCTTTGGAATCAACTTCCAGAGGAGGCGGTTCATAAGTAATGACCTGAAGCGATACAGTTAGGAAGTCGCAAGCGTACAACTTACTCAGTCTTGGATGAACGACTTTTCATATTATTTACATTGACATTGGATTGTTAGTTGATTGTGTTCTTGTTGTAAGCAAGTTGATACTTGTAGGAGCGAGGCTTGCCCGCGAAGTTTCCTTAAATTTGGAAATGGGCGGATGTACCAGCCCTTCGCGGGCAAGTCGGATCGCCGCTCGCTCCAACGGGATCTACGCGCGAACGAACTTTCCCGCGCACAACAAAAAACCCGCCGAGGCGGGTTTTCTTCAAGACCATTCCAACATCCTGTCGGTAAGCCCTCCGGGCCATGGTCGATCATCCTTGATCCTGTGCGCGTCCTGCGCATCAGTTGTTGGATCCAATCTTAGGCTTCCCGGCGAGGTGCGCACAGAGCCAATCGCCATCAGCTCGTGTAAGCCTTTCGCTATAGCTGGCGACGTTGGGGCTGCACAAACGGTCTAAAAGCGCAATTGACCCAAAGGAGCCAGCGCAGCGGATGGCAGGCAAGCTATAACGTGGGAGAGCAATCAATTGAAACCACCGGCCCTTCATCTTGCGTGAAGGGTTCAGAGCTAATAATTCGCCAAGGTGCTGACATGTCCATTTATCACCAGGGGCTCGATAAGGGCCCGGCCAACCATATCGCGCTGACGCCGCTGAGCTTTATCGAGCGGACCGCCGCGACCTATCCCGATTATCCAGCGGTGATCCATGGCGCGATTCGGCGCAACTGGGCGCAAACCTACACGCGCTGCCGACAACTGGCTTCGGCCTTGAGCCAGCGCGGCGTAGGAGAAGGCGACACGGTAGCGGTGATGTTGCCGAATATTCCGGCGATGCTCGACGTGCATTTCGGCGTGCCCATGCTTGGGGCCGTACTCAATACCCTGAACGTGCGCCTGGATGCACCGACTATCGCCTTCATGCTCAAGCACGCCCAGGCCAAAGTCTTGATCGCCGACCGCGAGTTTCACGCGGTGGTGCGCGACGCCCTGGCGCTATTGGACAACCCGCCGTTGCTGATTGACGTTGACGATCCTGAATACGGCCAGGGTCAGCAGCTCAGCGATCTGGACTACGAAACGCTGCTTGCTGATGGTGATCCCGAGTTCGAGTGGCAATGGCCGCAGGATGAATGGGCACCTATCTCGCTCAACTACACATCCGGCACCACCGGCGACCCCAAAGGCGTGGTGTATCACCATCGCGGTGCGTTTTTGAATGCCATCGGTAATCAGATGGCCTGGGGCATGGGTTTGCATCCCGTGTATTTGTGGACCTTGCCGATGTTCCATTGCAACGGCTGGTGCTACCCGTGGACCATCACTGCCCAGGCCGGAACCCATGTGTTTCTGCGCCGGGTCGACCCGCAGAAAATCATCAGCCTGATCCGCGAGCATCGCGTCAGCCATATGTGCGGCGCGCCGATTGTGCTCAATGGCCTGGCGAATTTACCGGACGTTGCCGATATCAGCTTCGAGCATCCGGTGCATGCGATGACCGCGGGTGCCGCGCCGCCGGCTAAAGTCATCGCGTCGGTCGAAGCTATGGGCATCTGCATCACCCACGCATACGGCCTGACCGAGACCTACGGCCCGGTCACCGTTTGCGCCTGGAAAGCCGAATGGGAAGAACTGGCCGCCGACGACCGTGCCACGATCAAGGCCCGCCAAGGCGTGCGCTACCCGACCCTGGAAGGGGTGATGGTCGCCGATCCGTTGACCCACCAACCGGTGCCAAAAGACGGCACGACTATTGGCGAAATCTACATGCGCGGCAACACGGTGATGAAGGGCTATCTCGGTAACCCGACAGCCACCGAGCAGGCTTTCGATGGCGGCTGGTTTCACTCCGGCGACCTGGCGGTCTGGCACCCGGACGGCTATCTGGAAATCCGTGACCGGCTCAAAGACATCATCATTTCCGGCGGCGAAAATATCTCGACCATCGAAGTCGAAAGCACGCTGTATCGACATCCCGCCGTCCTTGAAGCGGCCGTGGTTGCCAAGCCCGACGAAAAATGGGGCGAAACACCCTGCGCTTTCGTCACCCTGAAACCCGGCCATGAAGCCGTTACCGAAGCGGAAATCATCCAGTTCTGCCGCGAACGCATGGCAGGCTTCAAAGTCCCGAAAACCGTGGTCTTCGCCGCCCTGCCAAAAACCTCGACGGGCAAGATCCAGAAGTATTTATTGAGGGAGTGGGCGAAGGGCGATTGACGATTTTGTGGGAGCGACCACACCTATCCATCTGGCCTGACGAGGATCCGTGGGACCGGATTCATCCGGGAAGGCGGTATTCCTGACGAGGAAAATGCAGTGGATGTACCGACCTTTTCCCGGATAAATCCGGTCCCACGTGGGATTTCTTGCAACTCTTTACTTGCTGTCACTCGCATGCGCCCAGCGTTTATCAAGGCGCGGGATGCTGATGCGGATTTTGCGTTTGATCCTGGTCAGGTTGGGTTCCCAGACGGGCTCCGGATCTTGCAGGAACGCGGTCATCACGGCACTCAGCGCGTACAACCCGGTGAATGCCCAGACCACGCCTTCCAGGCCAAAGCTGTCTTGAAATATCGCAACCACGGCCGGGCCAACCCAGGTCGATGCGCCTGCACCCAAGCTCAATACCGAGAGCGCTGCGGCCTTGTTCTGCGGGGCGAGGGCCGGGGCCAGTGCCGAGAGAGGCACGAAGCAGGCCAGCGTCAGGCCGTAGAAGGCACCGAATACCGAGGCAATCAGGAAGTCATGGGGGAAGGCTTGCGGCATGAAGAAGAACAGCGGCGTGCTGATCGTGCTGCCGACTGCGCCCAGCCAGAGGATGGTGTTGCGATAGCCGAACCGGGTGCTGATGACGCTTGAGCCAAGGTTGCCGATGATGTTGAACACGAAAACGATGGTCAGCAGGCGCAGCCACTCTTCGAGGGTGAAACCGACGGTGTGCATGAAGAAGCCCGGCATGACCACCAGAAACCCGAACATCGACGACGTGTTGATCACACGTATCAGACCGGCTAGAGACACCTTGGGTACTTTCCACATAATGGTGATGTTTTTCGCCATCGACACCATCGGTCTTTCACCTTCGGGCGCCAGACGCTGCATGCCGTGAGCTTCACGCATGCCGACCAGGCCAATCACACCGCCAATAACCACCAGGGCGAAGGACAGCCAGAACGTTTGCATCGCGCCAATCAGCGGGATGCTGATGCTTGCCACCAGCGAACCCAGGGTCGGCAAACCGGCGGCATAAGCCACCCAGAACCAGCCCACGGCCATGCCCATTTTGCGCGACGGCGTGGCGGCGGCGATCCAGACCAGAAAGCCATAAGCAAACAGCGGATAACCGAAACCGCGCAGGCCGTAAGTCAGCAGGATCATCGAGTAGCTGAGTTCTTGCAGGCCATAGATCAGGAACAAGACTTCGAAGGCGCTCCAGATAATCAGGCCGAGCAGCATGACGCGCTTGGGGCCCCAGATATTCGAGAGTGCGCCAGCCAGCCAGGACGAGATGCCAACAGTGATGCCGTAGGTGGTGAACACCATGGCGATTTCATCGGCGGGCATGCCGCGTTCGCTGAGAAAAGGGGAGAGGTAACCGAGCTCGACGCCATCGCCGATCATGAAGATCAACAGGCCAACGAAGCCCCAGAACATGGGATAGGGAATGCCGGTTTTAGCGCAGAATCTGGCGAGTGCGGTGTTCGGAGTGGATTGATCGCTCAATTTCCCGGTCCTTCTTTTGGGTACAGCACGGCGTTTGGTGACGCCGCATGAATGGCCTCGATGAGGTTGATAGGCAGGATTGACCAACGCGCAGCTCGCAAGTGAGCGAGCAGAACGGTCGGACTTTTATCGGATGCAGGATCGCCGGAATACGACTTTATTGACCCATGAATCTATGTTTTTTATAGATTTTCGAGCCCTTTTGCCTTTCTTTTATCCCATGTGAAAGTCATGGTGGCAACCGCATGAGCGAGCGCCACCTGTGACCGGATGTCGCACTCGTATGGACATGGCGCCCTGTTTTTGGGGGCTAAGCCGTTACAAAAGATTTCGAAAAAAAGTGAAGAAAAAATCACATTGAGGGTGATGTACGTAGCTCTAACGCGCAAGGCAGACGTCTGCAAGGCTCAACTCAACGGATTGAAGCCGTCTGCGGCGCTGCAAAAACGTTGCTTGATCGCCAGACTGAAATCCGCGCGGTCCTTGCTTGCACGCGCCGACCATTCCCGGCATTTTTCCCGGAAATACACTTTGGCGCCTTTGCGGCATTCCCGGTATTCAATCGACCCGCGCCGATAGTTGGCGCAGACGCTGGTGCCGTCGATGCGATCGTCGATAACCGTCCATTGGGCAGCGTAGGTGCGCTTGCCGTCCCATTGCCAAACGGTGTCCCTCTCAACGTTCTGAGCAATCACGCGTTTGGTGCGCGCTGGCTGTTGCTCGGCCTTGTAGCTGGCCAGGTATGAGGCGGAAACCATGCCCTGAGCGACTTCTTTTTGGCTGGCACGAGGGAACTGGCCATAGCGGCAAGTGGCAACAGCTTCGTCGATGATATTGTCCGGCTTGATGCACTCGGCCAAGGGCTTGGGAAGGAGCAGGGCGTCGGCGGTATAGATCGGTGGCACGGGGCTGGAGACGGCGGAAGGGCCGGGCGCGATGCGAGCCTGAGGGATCAGCTGCGGAACCGGGATGTGGCGGCTGAACAGGTAGCCGCTGACCGTCGCAAACAGCAGCAGCGCGAAGACATTGCGCAAAAGGTTGGACGCATTCGTCGGGCGACGTCGGCGCGCACGCGGAGTCAGATCATCATCAGCGCTGAAACGCTCATATGAATCAGGGTCATCCTTGCTCGTGTCCATACAGCCGTCCTTGATAGGCCGCGCATCCATTGCGCTTCGGGGCAAAGGTTAGACCGGATAGAGGCTTATTGCCAGTATCGCATTGATTCGTTGGAGCGAGGCTTGCCCGCGAAGAGCTTAACGCGGTGTGCTGCAAGTCCGAGTCGTCCCGTTCGCGGGCGAGCCTCGCTCCAACGGACCTTTAAACCTCCTTCAACAACGCATCCGCCACCCGCAGGCTCAGCGCGGCGCCGGTCAGGGTCGGGTTCACGCAGGACGACGACGGCATGACGCTGGTGCCGGCGATGAACAGATTGTGGTGGTCGTGGGTGCGGCAGTCACGGTCGACGACGGAGTTCTTCGGGTCGTCGCCCATGATCGTCGTGCCCATGATGTGCTGGCGATTCTGGAAGCCGACGTCAGTGCTGAGGATGTCGGCATCGAGCAGTTTGGCGAACTGCTTGAAGTCTTCCAGCGCCTTCTCTTTACCGGCGTGCCAGTAGTCCGGAACGCTGTAGTAGATCTCCGGTACCGGCAAGCCAATCGCATCGAATTTGGTCTTGCTCGGCGTGACGCGGTTTTCCGGCAGCGGCAGGGTTTCGAAGTCCACTGCCCAGTTCAGCGAGCGCGCCGATTGCAGACGAATCTGCTCGTCGAGTTTCGAACCCAGCACGCCCTTGGAGATCAGCGTCGAGGTGATCTGTGAAGTCGGCACCGTGTTGCGCACCTTGATCTTGTAGCCGGGATAATCCTTGCGGAACGCACCGTCGCGGCTATTCAGATACACCAGCAACTGCGTCGGACCTTCGCCGGGCCACATGTCTTCCTTGGTCATCACGTTCATGCTGATGCCGGTGTGGTCCATCAGGTTGCGACCAACCTGATCCGACGAGTTGGCGATGCCATTCGGGTATTTATCGGACGTGGACATCAGCAACAGCTTCGGCGATTCGATGCCGTAGGCGGCCAGCACGAAATAGCGCGCGGTCAGTTTGTGTTGGGACTTGTCCGGGCGCATGTACCAGATCGCGGTGATCTTGCCATCGTCGCCTGCTTCGACTTTGTACACCACCGAGTTCTCCAGCACTTTCGTGCCGTGGCGCTCGGCTTCGTCGATGTGCATGGAGCCGTCGTACTTGGCGGCAATCGGGCACACCGGGTTGCAGTTGTTGTTGCCCGCGCACGGCGGACGCTTGCCGTAAGGGCGAGTGGCGCGGCCGTTGGGTTCCAGAATCGCGTTGTAGCCGCCTTTGCCCAGCAGCTCAGTCAGGCGCTTGAACATGTAGCTCGGTTTGAGCCCTTCCATCGGATACGGAATCGAACGTGGCGGATAAGCCGCGCCACCCTGACCACTTTCATCCTGACCATCCACGCCCGACACGCCCAGCTCGGTTTCGGCACGGGCGTAAAACGGTTCCAGCTCGTCGTAACTGATCGGCCAGTCGCGGCCACGGCCGTACAAGGAATTCAGGCGAAAATCGTTGGGCAGCATGCGCCACAGCGACGAACCGAAGTGCCAGGTGGTGCCGCCCACCACGCGCAAGTACGAGGTGTTGTATTTCACCGGGCCGACTTGTTGCAGGTAATCGCCATAGGTGGACGGCGCGTGCGGCAGGCTCGGATAAGGCGAGCCGGCACCTTGCAGCTTGGCATTGGCCAGGGACAATTTGATCGGCGCATTGCGGAAGGTTTCGACCACGTCGCGTCGATTAACCCGAGGACCGGCTTCCAGCACGATCACCGATTTGCCCGCTTTGGACAGCTCACTGGCGATCAGGCCGCCCATGACGCCGGAGCCGATGATGACCACGTCGGCGTCGAAATCAGCGTTGCTCATAGTCTGGAATCCTTTGTATCTGCTGGTTTTGCGCCCCATGTAGCCGGGCCGCCACCGTAAGTGGGGATGATCAGCGTGGCGTGGGTCGGTTGGTACATCATGGCTTCGGAGTAACTGACCATTTCCGCGTCAGCGCCTTCGCCGACGATGCCCAGGTACCAGGCGGAAATGATGCTGACAGCCGTGGCTTTGAGCGACGGATCGGCGTCGGGCAGCGCCAGATACTCATCGACGTGTTTGAGCTGCTTATCGGCGATCAACTGCTTCAGAGTCGTCACGTTCCCGGCAAAGTTCGGCGCGCGCCGGGCCAGAGCCGCGTAATAGCGCGACGCCAGAACCGGGTTGGCCGGACGGCTGACCAGAAACTGCGAAAGCGCGATGAAATCGGCGGTCGGCGCATCGGCGGCCAGCACCGATTGCCAAGGCAGCACGCTGCCCACCAGCGTCATCAGGCCCAGCGTTACCGAGCCGCGCAGCAGGTTGCGGCGCGACAAGCCCATTGGCGTTGCAGATTCAGTCGCGGTCTGCTTGTTGCTCATTGAGGTATCCATTTGCTCAAGCTCCCTTGCGACGGCGGGCGAACATCCACACCACCAGGCCGATCAGCAGGCATACGAGAATGATTGCCGGGATCGTGAATTTGGCCAGCACGGCAAGCGGCGCCTTGGGGCCGCCTTCGCGACTCTGGGCGACATCGGCAGCCGTGACTTTCAGCTCTGAATTGCCATAGCGCGACAGCACGTAGTTGCTGACGTCGGCAATCTGTTGGTCATTGAGGCGATCAGTGAACAGCGCGTCAGGCCCGAAAGCCGGCATGTCCACAGCAACGCCATCAACGGTGCGATGCACACCGTAAACGATGGTCGCGATCAGGTTGTCCGCGCGCGTGGTGGCGGTGTTGTTGAACAGCGACGGGTATTCCTGGGTGCCTTGGCCATTGGCCTGGTGGCAGTTGGCGCAAGTGCCGCTGAAGATATGCCAGCCCGGATTGTCTTCTGGCTTGGTGCCGCGCAAGGTCAGCTCATCGGTGGAGGCCGCGCCGAATTCGTGACGAGCTTTGTTCTCGCCGGATTTGACCGCTGGCGTTTGCTGCAGATAGGCCGCAATCGCCTTCAAATCGCTGTCGCCCAGATATTGCAGGCTGTGCTCGATCGCCTCGGCCATCGGCCCAGCCGCTTGCGCCTTGCCAGCCACGTGACCGGTGCGCAGATAAGCGACGATTTCCTCGTTGGACCAGGCGCCGATACCGCTGATCTTGTCCGAACTGATGTTCGGCGCGTACCAGCTGCCCAGCGAACTGCCGCCCAGTGGTTTGCCATTATCGGCGCCCATCAGGAAATTGCGCGGCGTGTGGCAGGTGTCGCAGTGGGCGAGGGCGTTGACCAGATAATCCCCACGGTTCACTTCAGCGGACTTGCTCGCGTCCGGCTTGAAGCGGGCGTCGCTGTGGAACAGCAGATTCCAGCCAATCATCGAAGCACGAATGTTGAACGGGAACGCCAGCGCGGTCTTCGGCGAAGGCGTGTCGACTGGCTGCACTTCCTTCATGAAGTAGTCGTACAACGCAGCGATATCGCTATCGGTCATCTTCGCGTAGGACGTGTACGGCATCGCCGGATACAGATGAGTGCCGTCCGCCGCCACGCCGTCACGCACCGCGCGGGCGAACTGCTCGTTGGAATAGTTGCCGATGCCAGCCGTTTTCGACGGGGTAATGTTCGTCGAGTAAATCACCCCCATCGGCGAGCTGAGCGGATAACCGCCCGCAAAAGGCTTGCCTTCGGGCGCGGTGTGGCAGGCGACACAGTCGGCGGCGACCGCCAGACGCTTGCCGGCAGAAGCCGTGGCCTCCAGTTCCTGGCCAAAGGCCGATCCCGCCATGCAGACGAGCAGGCACAGCAATCCAGCAAAGGCCTTGGGCAGGCCTCGTCCTTCACGAGCGTAACGTGACATTTGTTTACCTTAGGCAGTTGCGGCCTGGCTTTTCGAGGTTCGGATTCGGCTAACGCGCTTGGTCAGAACCAACGCCCACGGTGGCATCGGCTCAGCGCATGCGACAGGGTGTCGCACAAAACGAGGGGAATGTTTCACATCGCGAAACATTCGGCAACATCTAAAACAGGCAAAGTGCTATCTGATGCACTTGTCACGCAGGGCTCTAGAACGGGCTTCCCAGCTGAAACCCGCAGCCCGTCTGGCCTAGATGTACGATGACTGAAGAGTTCGAATGGATGGAGGTTTTGAACATTTGTGCCATTTGTTTTGAGGGAGAGCTGTGGAAATCAGGTTGTTGGTGAGGTGAGGGTCAAGACGGAAGCTATAAGAACTTCGCAAATTCCGTTGGAGATTCTATGTCCGGGGGCAACCGCCAGGCGCCAGACGTATTGTCTGAACCGACGCCTTCCCGGCTAAAGCCGGTCCCACTGTGGGACCGGCTTTAGCCGGGAAGACGGCATTCCAGTAGACGCAAATGCATCGGCTGTACGTCCAGATCCGTTGGAGGCTTGCCCGCGAAGAGGCCGGTACATCCGCCCATTTTTCCGAACTCAAAACACCGCCTTCGCGGGCAAGCCTCGCCAACGAGACGGTGGGCAGCTGCAATACCGTAGGGGCCAACTTGTTGGCGAGGCGCTGGTCCTGCGAAAACGGATAAATCGCTTCGCGAATGAATTCGCTCCTACAAAAGTGGCATTGCTCTGGTCGACGTCATCGGCTCAGGCGATCAACCTTCGACGCATCGGGCCGCTGCGCTACTCGCCAACGCGTCATCAACAATCGCCTTCGCCATCTCACTCAAATAATGAGCCGCCCAGACGCTTTGTTTTCCTGCATCGCCCAGCGCTGCGTCGAGGTTGATTTCGCTGATACAGGCCAACAGATTTGAGGCCTGTTCCAGGGCGGATTCGATGCGGATTTCGGGATTTATGCGGAACAGCGGCTGGTTGTTTTCGCCGCAGGTGGAGAAGGTGACGGTGCCGAGGGTTTGCGGTTGATTAAGGATGGTCATCGGTAAGCTCCTATATCTTGATGAACCGTCGTTTTCCCGCCGCCAAGCGGGAAAAGGTGACGGATTGCACAGGGTTGGCGGACCGGAGATATAGGACCCGGCACTCTCGGAAGAGTCCCCGTGCAACCCGTCATTAAACGGTGCCACACGCGTAAAAAAGCGCCTGCAATCTTAAAGCGGGGCGCTTGTTTCGCCTATATCTGTATGGGCCGCCAAGCCCGGTCGCTACGTTTGCAGCGACCGGCGAACTCTATTAGCTCTGACCCCGGAGCAACAAGGATGCGAAGCAGACGGAGGCTGTCAGGCGATTCTGTAAATCGATCTATAGCCAGTACATCCGCCCACTTCCAAACTCAAAAAACCGCCTCGCGAATGAATTCGCTCCTACAGAAACTGCGCAATTTCCGTTAGAGATTCTATGTCTGAGGGCAACCGCCAGGCGCCGCAGATGTATTGTCTGAACCGACGCCTTCGCGGCTAAAGCCGGTCCCACTAGATCGCGCTGGTTTTGTGGGACCGGATTTATCCGGGAAGACGGCATTCCAGTAGACGCAAATGCATCGGCTGTATGTCCTATCGCGAACGTTGCGTAGATCCGTTGGAGGCTTGCCCGCGAAGAGGCCGGTACATCCGCCCGCGCCTCTGAATTCGCCAGCGCGTTACGCCATCCGCTCCAGTAACGAACAGCCCAAATGCTATGTTCAGCGTCTGCGCAGTAGCCACTGCTCCCTGCGCAAACGCCGCTCAATCACTGCTTAGGTGTGGCGCGTGAAAGCTCCATGATCATGCGTGTCAGCAGGTAAATCCGTGGCGAGACGCTTTCGACTTCTGCGTATTCTTCGGGCGTGTGGATGTTGCCGCCGACGATGCCGAAACCATCCAGCGTAGGCACGCCAACACTGGCGGCCAGGCTCGCATCGGCTGCGCCGCCGCTGCCTTCGATGGTCAGCGTGCGGCCCAGTTCGCCATAAATGCCTTGGGCGATAGCCACCAGTTTGTCGCTTTCGGCGGTCTGCGGCATGGGTGGCAGGCCACGAATCAGTTTCGTCGACACTTCGGTTTCCGGGATCAGTTTGTCCGCCGAAACTCGCGCAAGATCCTTCTCGATCCGGTCGAATTCTTCCGGCACCGCAGCACGCACATCGGCCTTGGCGGTGGCTTGATCAGGAATGACGTTGGTGCGGTCGCCAGCATTGATGACAGTGAAGTTGATCGTAGTCTTCTTCTCGGCATCGCCCAGTTTGCCCAGCTGCAGGATCTGGTGCGCCGCTTCCATCGCCGCGTTACGGCCCAGATCCGGTGCGACGCCCGCGTGGGAGGCTTTGCCCTTCACGTCGACCACTGCGGTCGCACTGCCTTTGCGCCAGACGACCAGCCCATCGGCCGGACGACCTGGCTCCAGGTTCAATGTCACGTCGTGCTGCCTGGCGGTTTTCTTGATCAGGTCGGTTGCTGCGTCCGAACCGGTTTCTTCGCTGGCGTCCAACAGGAAGGTGATCTGCGCGTAGTCGGTAAAATTCAGATTTTTCAGAATCTGCAGCGCGTAGATGCCGGCAACAATGCCGCCCTTATCGTCCATGACGCCCGGACCATAAGCGCGTCCGTCCTTGATGTGGAAAGGACGTGCAGCCGCCGAGCCTTCCTTGAACACCGTATCCATGTGCGCCATGAGCAATATTTTCGCTTTGCCTGTGCCCTTGAGCGTGGCAATTACATGATTGCTTTTGTCCGGGGCGGTATTGGGAAAAGTCTCAATGGTCGCACCGAGCTTTTTCAGTTCCTCGACGACAATTGCGCTCACCTTGCTCAGACCCGGCTCATAACCGGAGCCGGAATCGATATTCACCAGTTGCTCCAACAGCTTCAGCGCCGGCTCCCTGGATTGCTCGGCGCCAGCCTGAACCAGTTTGTCGGGAGTCGCCGCCTGAGCGAGGGAGCCGCCACCAAAAGTGACAGCAAGCGCCAGAGCGGAGGCGAGGGCAGAGCGCGAAAATATCAACGGCATGAGTCGGTCCTTGAATGGGCTGGATTGATCCAAACCACCCTAACGATTCTCGCGACGTTGCGCATCTGAAAATGATCGTCGGCTGACGATCCGAGTGCAATCGCTACTGGCGTCAATGCTCGAAGTTGGAACGCTTCCTGCTTGGCCTCTTATTGGATAACAACGAGCAACATTTCATTGACGGTTGGGTGCCGGGGCATTTTCACCGGCTGCTGTTCAATGGGCTGCATCACGCCGAAATCGATTTCGATACAGTGCCGGTCCCCCGACAAACACCCGCTGCAAGCTTATATCCAGAACTTCCTGAACGCGCTTGCCCTTCAGCCGACTGGCTCTTTACCAGTGGTTATTCAAATTGGTGTGAACATGACAAATACCCCATCTGGCCAAGATGCTTACCTGGCTTCTGAAACGCTGCCCATCGGCGCAGACAGCAGCGCAGGCTCGTTGGCCGAGGCGTGTGAAGTGCTGGTCGTGCAGCAGCCACTTTTCGAAGACGGCGAGCCGCCAGTTGGCGTGGTCATCCATGCGTATCACCCCGATGTGCTGCGAGACATTCTGGTCCGTCTGATTGACCTGCATGAACGCCTGCACCTTTACGTCACCTGCGTGGCCGGCCGTGACGATACGGTGCGTGCACAGCTGGCGGCCAGTGGGCTGAGTTATTCGCTGTACCGGGTGCCCGATCACGGGAGGGATGTTTTGCCATTCCTGCAGGTGCTGCCATTTTTACGTGCCGATAACATTCACACACTGCTCAAGCTGCATACCCAGAGCGCGGTGCGCCTGAGCGTGGCGAACTCCTTGGCCCATGACCTCTTCGATGAGCTGCTAAGCCCCGTACGCTTCCGCCAATCTGTGGAACATCTTGCCGACCCGGCGCGCCATCCATTGCTCGGCAGCGACAAGTACTGGCTGCCGGTCAGCGAAAACCTTGATCAAAGCACCCGCACACATTTGGTCACCCTGTCCGAGCGTGCCGGCTTTGACCCGCGAGCAATCGACGATGCGCATTTTTTTGTCGGCACGATGTTCTTTATGCGTACCGAGGCATTGGCTCCCCTGGAGCAGATGCACCTGACGGGCAAGGATTTCGAAACTGAAGACGGCCAGCTTGAAGGCACCCTGGCATATGCCCTGGAACGCTTTTTCGGCATGCTGGCGGATGCTGGCCAACAGCAGCGCAATATCGATCTGTATCGGCGCTGGCTGGACACCCGGCAACTGGCTGCTGCCGAGCGGGAAGGTTTGCCGGCGCGACTTGCGAGTTGGCCGCTGCAACCGGACGTGATGTTGGTGTTGACCGATACCACCGGTGACATCGCGTTGTTGCGCTCCAGCCTGGAGAGCATCGACCGCCAGCTTTATCGGGCGGCGGCTATCGTGGTGTTGTCCAATACCGAACCGGTTGGGGTGACGCCGGCCGACAACCTGGTCTGGCTACCGCTGGCTGAATCCTGGCCGAGCCAGCTTAATGAGTTGCTGCAGGGTATCCAGGTCGACTGGTGCTACCTGCTGCGCGGCGGCGACCAACTTGATCGCCACGCGCTGCTATTGCTCGCCGAAGGCATCGCCCTGAATCCTGGCATCAGCGCTTGCTACAGCGATGAAGATTCGCTGACCGCAACCGGCTGCCAGGACCCGGTATTCAAGCCGGACCTGAACCTGGATCTGTTGCGCAGCTATCCGTATGTTGGCCGAGCCCTGGCTTTCAGTCTCGAGGCCGCGCTGGCTGTGGATGGCTTCAATCCCGCCTTCGCCGAACTGGCGCCCCATGACCTGCTCTATCGACTGATTGAAACTCACGGGCTGGGCACCGTCGGGCACTTTGCCGAGGTGCTGGTGCATCAGGCAATCAACTTCGGCCAGTGGCTCGGCGAACCCCAGGTCAGCGCGCACTCCGCGGCGATAGTTCAGGCGCACTTGCAGCGCCTGGGCGTGGCTCATGAACTGCGTGTCGGGCCTTTGTCGATGATCAACCGCGTGGTTTACCAACACGCCGGGCAGCCGTTGGTGTCCATCGTGATACCCACCAAGGACTGCCTGCCGATGCTGATCCGCTGCATCGAAAGCATCATGGAGAAAACCCGCTACACGAATTACGAACTGATCATCGTCGACAACAACAGTGAAACCGCCGAAGCCCGGGATTGGTTCACGGGCGTGGAGAGCTTGAACGACGCCAAGGTGCGCATCCTGCGTTACCCCCACCCGTTCAACTATTCGGCGATCAATAATTTTGCCGCCAGTCAGGCCCTTGGCGAATACTTGGTGCTGCTCAACAATGACACCGCCGTCATTGATGGCGACTGGCTTGACGCACTGCTCCATCACGCCCAGCGGCCGGAAGTGGGGATAGTCGGCGCCAAGTTGTTATTCCTCGACGGGACTATTCAGCATGCGGGCGTGGTACTTGGCTTGCGTGGTGTCGCAGACCACCCGTTCCTGCGCGATGCAATGCAGTCCAACGGCTACCTTCACCGTTTGCAGGTTGACCAGAACTACAGCGCGGTGACCGCCGCCTGCCTGATGATCGGCACCGAGCTCTACCATCAGGTGGGCGGATTGGACGAAGCCGACCTGACGGTTTCCTTTAACGACGTAGATCTGTGCCTGAAAGTCGGCCAGGCCGGGCGACTGATTGTCTGGACGCCTTATGCGCTGCTCATGCATGAATCCAGCGTGAGCCAGCACAAGGTCGACACCACAAGGCAGGAAGCCAAGCGCGAACGCTTCAAGCGCGAACAAGCGGTGATGTACCAGCGTTGGCTGCCGCTGCTCGCCAACGACCCGGCCTACAACCGCAACCTGACCCTGGAAGGCAGTGGGTTCGCCCCCAATTGCCGCAGCGAGGCTGGCTGGCAACCGTTCGCCAGTCGCGCTTTGCCTTTTGCACTGTGCTATCCCGGCGACTTTTCCGGCTGCGGACATTATCGAGTGCGCCAGCCCTTCGCTGCGATGAAAGCCGCGCAGCTGGTCGACGGCGCGATGAGCGACTGGGGGCTTCAACCCGTAGAGTTGGAACGCCTGGCGCCGGACACGATCATTTACCAGCGACAGTACACGACGCCTCAATTGGAGTTGATGCAGAGCACCAAGGCGTTCTCCAGGGCCTTCAAGGTTTACGAACTGGATGACTACATTCTCGACATGCCCACCGGCAACCCGGGCCGCGAACTGCTTCCCAAGGATATTGCCAAGCGCTTGAAGAAAGCCGTGGGTCTGTGCGACCGACTGGTGGTGTCGACGCAACCGCTGGCCAATGCGCTGAAAGGTTTTAATGCCGACATTCGCGTGGTGGAGAATCGCCTGCCAAGCCCGTGGTGGAGCGACCTGACCAGCCATCGCCAACAAGGCCGCAAGCCTCGGGTCGGCTGGGCAGGCGGTTCGGGCCACGCCGATGATTTGCACGTCCTCGCCGAAGTGGTTCGTGAACTGGCAGGGGAAGTGGAATGGGTGTTCATGGGCATGTGCCCACCGACGCTGCGTCCCTTTGTCCACGAATTCCATAGGGGCGTGAACATCGAGAAATACCCGGAACGCCTGGCCAGCTTGAACCTGGACCTGGCGTTGGCGCCTTTGAAAGACAATGTTTTCAACGTCTGCAAAAGCAATTTACGGCTATTGGAATACGGTGCCTGTGGCTTCCCGGTGATCTGCTCGGACATCCTCAGTTATCACGGTGACTTCCCGGTGACCAGGGTCAGGAACAAGCCGAAAGACTGGATCGCCGCCATTCGCGAACACCTCGCTGAACCCGACGCCAACGCCAGCGCCGGAGATGCCCTGCGCAGCGTGGTACTCGACAACTGGATGCTCAAGGACGAACACCTGTTTGCGTGGCGAAATGCGTGGTTGGTGGATTGAACAAAAATGCCAGCGTTTCGCAGCGTGCATCCCCCGGTGTCTACCAGGACAAGTCCTCTTCCACAAAGGACTGGAGACCAGAAACAACAAAGCCCGCACAAGGCGGGCTTTGAAAGTCTCAGAACTGCTTACGCGTCCTGACATCGAATTTGGTGCACCAGACGGGATTCGAACCCATGACCACTGCCTTCGGAGGGCAGTACTCTATCCAGCTGAGCTACTGGTGCAATGCGGCCGCCATGATACTCATCTGATTGGCATGCGTCCATGCTGGCGAGAGGCTGTTGTTGATTTCGCACGTTTTTGCGGCTGTGGATGACGTTTATCAGAAAATCTGCAGGAATCTGGCAAATGCGTTCTTTTTTTCGAACAGCCTATTGTCCTTTACCCCAGCAGTCCCTAGGATTCGTTTGAGATTTCAAACGCTCTTGTCCGGTTCTCCCGCACTTTTGGCGACCCTTCGTTGCGGAGCCCGGCGAATATTTCCTGACGGCAGTCTCGTTCGAGGCGCCTTTGCACAACAATAATTGCTCCGCCTCTTGCGCGGTGCTGTTTAGGAGGCCGACATGCAGCTTAAAGACTCGAAACTGTTCCGCCAACAAGCCTATATCAATGGTGTCTGGCTGGACGCGGACAGTGGTCAGACGATCAAGGTCAACAACCCGGCTGACAACGAAATTCTTGGCACTGTGCCCAAAATGGGCGCTGCCGAAACCCGTCGTGCCATCGAAGCTGCTGACAAGGCGCTGCCGGCCTGGCGTGCGCTGACCGCCAAAGAGCGCGGCAACAAGTTGCGTCGCTGGTTTGAGCTGATGATCGAGAATCAGGACGACCTCGCGCGCCTGATGACGCTCGAACAAGGCAAGCCGCTGGCCGAGGCCAAGGGCGAGATCGCTTATGCGGCGTCCTTTATCGAGTGGTTCGCTGAAGAAGCCAAGCGCGTGTATGGCGATGTGATTCCGGGCCATCAGCCGGACAAGCGTTTGATCGTGCTCAAGCAGCCAATTGGCGTGACGGCGGCCATTACGCCGTGGAACTTCCCGGCAGCAATGATCACCCGTAAAGCCGGTCCGGCGCTGGCCGCTGGTTGCACCATGGTCCTCAAGCCTGCGTCGCAGACGCCTTACTCGGCATTGGCCCTGGCTGAACTGGCTGAGCGTGCGGGCATCCCGGCTGGCGTGTTCAGCGTGGTGACCGGCAGCGCTGGCGATATCGGCAGCGAGCTGACCAGCAATCCCATCGTGCGCAAATTATCGTTCACCGGCTCGACTGAAATCGGTCGTCAGTTGATGGCCGAATGCGCCAAGGACATCAAGAAGGTATCGCTGGAATTGGGCGGCAATGCGCCGTTTATCGTGTTCGACGACGCGGACCTGGATAAGGCCGTTGAAGGCGCGATCATTTCCAAATATCGCAACAACGGCCAGACCTGCGTCTGCGCCAACCGCATCTATGTGCAGGACGCCGTTTACGACGCGTTCGCCGAGAAGCTGAAAACCGCGGTGGGCAAGCTGAAGATCGGCAACGGTCTGGAAGAGGGCACCACGACCGGTCCGCTGATCGACGAAAAGGCCGTGAACAAGGTCAAGGAGCACATTGCTGACGCCGTCGGCAAAGGCGCGAAAGTGCTGCTGGGTGGCAACAGCATGCAAGGCAATTTCTTCGAGCCGACCATTCTGGTCAACGTATCGAAGGATGCCGCCGTCGCCAAAGAAGAAACCTTCGGCCCGCTGGCGCCGCTGTTCCGCTTCAAAGATGAAGCTGAAGTGATTGCGATGGCCAACGACACCGAGTTTGGTCTGGCTTCGTACTTCTACGCTCGCGACATGAGCCGCGTGTTCCGTGTTGCTGAAGCGCTGGAATACGGCATGGTGGGTATCAACACCGGTCTGATCTCCAACGAAGTCGCGCCGTTTGGCGGGATCAAGTCGTCGGGCCTGGGCCGCGAAGGCTCCAAGTACGGCATCGAAGATTATCTGGAAATCAAATACCTGTGCCTGAGCGTTTAACGCCCGCGCAGTAGCTTCACACGCAATTCCATCCGGTAGCCGGAAGTTGCAGCAGTCGATCATCGTATGCTGCTGCAACCCACCCCGACTGCTTAATCCTTGACCAACGCCGACCGATGAGCGGCGAATGAGGAAACCATGAGTCAAACAAACGCAGAATTGATGAAACGCCGCGAAGCCGCTGTTCCACGCGGTGTTGGCCAGATCCACCCGATCTTCGCTGCTTCGGCCAAGAACGCTACCGTGACCGACGTTGAAGGTCGTGAATTCATCGACTTCGCTGGCGGTATCGCGGTACTGAACACCGGTCACCTGCACCCGAAAATCATTGCCGCCGTGCAAGAGCAGCTGACCAAGCTGACCCACACCTGCTTCCAGGTATTGGCTTACGAGCCGTACGTTGAGCTGTGCGAAAAAATCAACGCCAAGGTGCCAGGTGATTTCGAGAAGAAAACCCTGTTGGTGACCACCGGTTCCGAAGCGGTTGAAAACGCCGTGAAGATCGCCCGTGCCGCCACTGGGCGTACCGGCGTGATCGCGTTCACCGGCGCTTACCACGGCCGCACCATGATGACCCTGGGCCTGACCGGCAAAGTCGTGCCTTACTCGGCCGGCATGGGCCTGATGCCAGGCGGCATCTTCCGCGCGATCTATCCGTGTGAGCTGCACGGCGTGAGCGTCGACGACTCCATCGCCAGCATCGAGCGCATCTTCAAGAACGACGCCGAGCCGCGCGACATCGCTGCCATCATCATCGAGCCGGTTCAGGGCGAAGGTGGTTTCTATGTGGCGCCGAAGGCGTTCATGGCTCGCCTGCGCGAGTTGTGCGACAAGCATGGCATCCTGCTGATCGCTGACGAAGTGCAGACCGGTGCCGGTCGTACCGGTACTTTCTTCGCCATGGAACAGATGGGCGTCAGCGCTGACCTGACCACTTTCGCCAAATCCATCGCTGGCGGTTTCCCGTTGGCCGGTGTGTGCGGCAAGGCTGAATACATGGACGCCATCGCTCCGGGCGGCCTGGGCGGCACATACGCCGGTAGTCCGGTGGCTTGCGCGGCTGCGCTGGCGGTATTGCAAGTGTTCGAAGAAGAACACCTGCTGGATCGCTGCAAGGCTGTCGGCGAACGTCTGGTGACGGGCCTCAAGGCGATTCAGGCCAAGTACCCGGTGATCGGTGAAGTGCGGGCGCTGGGCGCGATGATCGCGCTGGAACTGTTCGAAAACGGCGACACCCACAAGCCGAACGCTGCGGCTGTAGCGCAGGTTGTGGCCAAGGCTCGCGACAAGGGGCTGATCCTGCTGTCGTGTGGCACTTACGGCAACGTTTTGCGAGTCCTGGTACCGCTGACTTCGCCGGACGAGCAACTGGATAAAGGCTTGGCAATTCTTGAAGAGTGCTTCGCTGAACTGGCGTGAGAGCGCCGGGGTCGCATTGATTAAAATGTGACCAAATGGACAAAAAAGACCCGCTTCGGCGGGTTTTTTTGCGTTTTGAGGGGGCAGATAACGCTTTTGGGGTATATCTCCAAACGGATGCATTGGCTAAGGTGAACGCATCGATGTCGGAGACTGCTGATGACAGTTGTAGATTTACCCGCGGTACCTCGCGTATTGATTGCCGAATCCGATCCCTGGGTTCGCGAAACCCTGAGTGAGTTGCTCCTGAGCGTGCGCGCTGATATCGACCTTGAGATCTGCACCGATGGCAAGCAGGCTGCCGAATGGATAAAAAAGCAGCTGCCTGACTTGGTGATTGCTGCCAGAGAACTTCCTGTCATCGACGGTTTGAGCCTGTTGCGCGGTGTCCGCGGGTTACAGCGCAAGCCAGTCATACCTTTTATCCTGATCAGTAATCGCAGCGACAGCGCCAGTGTCCGTGAGGCCGTGCCGCTGGCGCCGACGGCTTACCTGACCAAGCCCCTGAATACCGAAGGGCTGCGCCTGCGCCTTGAGCGCCTGTTGCTGGTGTGTCCGATGCCGAATGCGGTTCCGGCGTTGATTCCTGGTGCGACACTCGCCAGGTTTCTGGAGCAACGTCGTGATACCACCGACGGTGCGCCTTTGTTCGTGGATGTCGCGACGGCGATCAAACTCAGCAAGGTCGCCGCGCGCGTCGATACCACCTTGCTGGAGCAGGAGCTGCGCAACGACCCGCATATCACGGCGGTGCTCATCGCGGCGGCCAACAGCGCGGAGCAGCATCTGGGCACGCCGGTGCAGACACTGCCCGCAGCCTTGGCTGTTCTGGGTGGTGTGCAGGGCGCCGACATCGTTTCCGGGCTGGAAAAGAAGCGCACGTCGGTGTTGACCAATGACGCGCTGCTGGCCAAGGCCAGTGAGCTGTGGACGTTGTCGCAACGTACCGCTGAATACGGACGCATTCTGGCGCGCATGCTTGAGGTGGATGCAGAACGCTGTTTTTGCGCCGGGTTGTTACAGGTGCTGGGCGATCTGGCTGTGGTGGGTTGCCTGCAGGAATGGTTGCAGGCTGGCGGCGAACTGAATGATGAGCAGATCAGGCAATCACTGGAGCAATATGCGGGAGCGTTCGGTTCTGCGTTGCGCAGGCGTTGGCGTTTGCCCCTTGAGCTGCGAGAACTGATTGCGGCGGTTTACCAATACAACACCGGCGTTTACACCCGGGAAGTGTTGGTGATGAACCTGGCTGGGCAGATGGCGCGGCTCGGCAACGATGACAGCGTTACGCCCTTGCTCAAGACCAAGCCTGCCAGATTGCTGAAGATGAACGTTGCGGACTTGCAGCGGCTGCGCAAAAAGCTGACTGGCGTCACCGATCCAAGCCTGCTGGCGCCTGTTGTGATGCTGGTGGAGGCTGTGCCGGAAGCGGAAGTTGCCGATGAGCCGGGGCAGGGCTGATTGCGTGGATTGCGTTGGAGCGAGGCTTGCCTGCGAAGAACGTTAACGCGGTGAGTCTCCACCGAGACGCCTGAATCGCGGGCAAGCCACGCTCCAACAGTTTGACGTCTGTTACACCAACACGATCTGATTTTTGCCCTGGCGTTTGGCCTGGTACATGGCGGCGTCGGCGCGGCCGTACAGGGCTTCGAGGCTTTGATCGGCGTCGCCCAGGTTGGTCAAACCCTGGCTGGCGGTGATGCCAAACGTCACGCCGTCACGCTGGAAGCTCAGGCGCTGGATTTCCCGTTGCAGGCGTTCGGCGATCTGTTTGGCCATGTCCGGTGCGCAGCCGGGGAACACCGCCGCAAATTCCTCACCGCCAATGCGCCCGAACAGATCACCACGGCGCAACGTTCCTCGGCCGCACTCGGCGATGCGCTGCAACACCAGATCGCCTTCCTGGTGGCCGTAAGTGTCATTGACCAGCTTGAAGTCATCGATATCCAGCAGCAGGAACGCCAGTGGCGTGCCGTTGAGGCGTGCCTGTTCGAATTCGCGCTGGGCGCATTCGAAGAAGTGCCGACGGTTACTGCTCTGGGTGAGCACGTCGGTGGTGGCCAGACGCTGTAATTCACTCTCCAGCTGCTTCTTTTCGGTGATGTCTTCGGCAATGCCGACCACGATCAAGCGATGCCCGGCGTCCGCCTGATGGCTGACGAAACATTTGTCGCTGAGCCAGCGTATTTCGCCATCGGCGCGGATGATGCGGTATTCGCGATCTTCGATGGAGCCTTTTTCGATCACCTCGTTGAGGCTGCGTTCGGCGTAATTCAGGTCGTCCGGATAAATACTGTCACGCCACTCGCCGTAATCGGCCAGCAGCAAGCCGGCCGAGCGCCCGAAAATCCGTTCATAGGCCGGGCTGACGTAAATCATCTGTTGAGTCGCCCAGTCGAACGCCCACAAGACCGCGTTAACGCTGACCAATAGCGAACTGAACAATTGCTCTCGTTCGCTCAGGCGCGCGACTTCTGCCTGGGCATGCATCAACGCCAGCAGTGTTTCCGCTGCAGGGGGCATGTCGACAGTCGAGGCGGGGGGAGCGGGGTTCTGGTTGTCCATGGCACTGCATCTCAAGAAGAAGTGCGGCGCACAGCCACAACATTTCCCACGAAGGTTATGGGCTGATGTTCAGAGTGATTTTAAGGGGTGAAGTTCCGCAAAGGCGCGTCCGAGAAGGGCGCGCCGATCAACGGTGTCAGGCGTGGGCAGGACGTAGCGAGTAGGTTTTGAGCTGATCTGCGAAGTCGCGCAGCGAGGCAATGCCGCTGGCTTCGGCCTCATGGATCCAGTCCTTGATCGCCGCAAGCATGTCATGCCCATTGCTGCTGGTCTTGAGCCAGATCTGCTGCAGGGCCAGGCGTTTTTCGTAGATCACCTTCAGCGCCTGGCTGTGTTCCAGCATGGACTGGATGTGCAGGTGATGCTTGTCGTCCAGCAGGCTGGTTTCCCGGGACAACAGCGCTTTGGCGCGATGGAATTGATGACGTACCGACGCGTCGGCCTTGGCCAGTTCCTGCGCCACCAGCGGGCCGATCACCAGCTTGCGGTACTGGGCCATGATCTGGAAGCGGTTGTTGAGGATCGCCATCGCGGTGTCCATGTCCAGATTGCCTTTGCCTTCAACCCGATGGGCGATGGGCGCAACCCGCTGCACTTTGGCCAGATGCAGGGCGCTGAACACTTTGATCCACGCCCAGCCCATGTCGAATTCCCATTTCTTGACCGACAGCTTGGCTGAGTTGGGGTAGGTGTGATGGTTGTTGTGCAGCTCTTCGCCGCCAATGATGATGCCCCACGGCACCAGATTGGTCGCGGCATCGCGGCATTCGAAGTTGCGATAGCCGACGGCATGCCCAAGTCCGTTGACCACGCCAGCGGCCCAGAACGGAATCCACATCATCTGGATCGCCCAGACGGTGATGCCCAGCGCGCCGAACAGCATCAGGTCGATAACGCCCATGATGGTGATGCCCAGCAGCGGAAAGCGGGTATAGAGATTGCGTTCGATCCAGTCTTCCGGGCAGTTTTTCCCGTAGATGCGCAAGGTGTCCGGGTTTTCCGCTTCGGCGCGATACAGCTCCGCACCTTTGCGCAGCACGGTAGACAAGCCTTTGATGACCGGACTGTGCGGGTCATCGACCGTTTCGCATTTGGCATGATGCTTGCGATGGATAGCTGTCCATTCGCGGGTATTCTGCGCCGTGGTCAGCCACAGCCAGAAACGAAAGAAATGTTTGAGACCTGCATTCAGCTCCAGCGAGCGGTGGGCCGAGTAGCGATGCAGATAAACCGTGACGCCGACGATAGTCACATGGGTCATCGCCAGAGTGACTGCCACCAACTGCCAGACGGAAAGATCGAGCAGACCGTTGTACCACATAGGCTGTGTTGCCCTCGAAGTGACGCGCGTGAAGAAAAAAGTAGCAGTGCGCATTATCACTTAGCCGTCAGATAAAACCAGTCAGCCTTTCAGATAAGAGTCGCCAGATGTTTCTTACTCTATAATCCTACCTTTCGTAAGGCTTTTCGTTTTCTTATGACTGAATCTTCCCGAGACGCCCTGTGTGCGGCCCTGTTGTACGGACTGGTATCCGTCCTGTGGCTGGCATTCTGCGACTATCTGCTGCCGGATATCATCGAGAATCCCGCGCAATTGGCCTTCGCGCAGCAGATAAGCGGCTACGCGTGGGTTTTGGCCAGTGCCGTTCTGGTATTTGTTGCGCGCGGCCGACTGCTGAAATGCATGGGCTTTGACGACAAGTTGCGCCGTCAAAGTGAAGATCATGACCGCTTGCGCCTGGCGGCGGCGGTGTTTGACAGCACCCACGAAGGCGTCGTGGTCACCAACAGCGAGGGGCTCATCGTCCACGTCAATCGCGCTTTCATGCAGATTACCGGTTATCAGCAGGACGAAGTCTTGGGCATGAATCCGAGCAAGTTCAAGTCAGGCCGGCATGGCCCTGAGTTCTACCGGCAGATGTACCGCTCGATTCTCAGTGCCGGGCAGTGGAGCGGCGAGATCTGGAACCGGCGCAAGAGCGGCGAGATTTACCCGCAATGGCAGAGCATCCGCAGCATCAAGGGCGACAACGGCAAGATAAAACATTTTGTTGCGGTTTTTTCCGATATCACCGCCATCAAGCGCTCTGAGCATGAGCTGCTGCAATTGGCGCATTACGACGCGTTGACGGGGCTGCCGAACCGCCTGCTGTTCATCGACCGCACCAGCCAGGCGCTGGCATCCGCTCGTTCCAGCAAACGCGGGTGCGCGCTGCTGCTGATCGATCTCGATCATTTCAAGCACATCAACGACAGCCTGGGACATAACGTCGGCGACGAAATCCTCAAGGCCGTGGGCGAGCGTCTTGAAGGTTTTTTCGATAAAACCCTGACCCTGGCGCGTCTGGGCGGTGATGAATTCGGCTTGTTGATCGAAAACTGCCAGCAAGTGGTGCAGGCCGCCAGCTATGCGCAGCAGATTATCGACGGCTTCAAGGCGCCTTTTCTGGTCAATGAGCAGCAATTATTTATCAGCGCGAGTGTGGGCATCAGTTTGTTTCCCAGTGATGCGTTGAGCGCTGAACAATTGTTGCGAAACGCCGATTCCGCACTGTTCAAGGCCAAGAGCGACGGCCGTGAAGGGTATGCGTTGTACACCGAAGAGTTGACCGCCCACGCCCAGCAACGGGTGCAACTGGCCAGCGAGCTGCGCCGCGCCATCGAGAATCAGGAGCTGCGCGTCTTTTATCAGCCCATTCATAATCTGCAAGACAGCTGCATCATCGGCGTCGAAGCGCTGGTGCGTTGGGAGCATCCGAAGCGCGGCCTGGTGCCGCCGGGGGAATTCATCCCCATCGCCGAGCAAAGCGGTTTGATCGCCGACATTGATGCCTGGGTGCTGAAGACCTCCTGCTATCAGATGACCCGCTGGCTGGCGGCGGGCGTGGCGATTTCCTTTGTGGCTGTCAATGTTTCCAGCCGGTTGTTCAGTCGCGGCGACCTGGAGCGCCAGGTGGCGAAGGTTCTGGCTGAAACCGGTCTGGACCCGGTTTATCTGGAGCTGGAAGTCACCGAAAGCGCGGTCATGGAAGATCCAGAGCAAGCCATTGAGCAGATGCACCGGCTGCGCGGCCTGGGCCTGAGCCTGTCCATCGATGATTTCGGCACCGGCTATTCATCCTTGCTGCGCCTCAAGCGGATGCCCGTGCAGAAGCTGAAAATCGATCAAGGATTCGTCGCCGGGCTGCCCAGTGATGAAGACGACATCGCGATTGTCCGGGTGATCATCGCCCTGGCAAAAAGCATGGGCATGCGGGTGTTGGCCGAGGGCATCGAGCATGCCGAGCAGGCCAGTTTCCTGCTGGCCAACGGTTGTCAGTTAGGCCAGGGCTACTGGTTTGCGCGCCCCATGCCGGCCGAGCAGATCGATTGGCTGCGCGCTCCGGGGGTTCGCGAGCCTGTCATCTAGTCCTCCAGCGCCTCGGTTTTTAACCTAAATTCACTTTGGTTATATATAGATTCTTAAATAGTCTTTTTAAGAATAACCGCGCGTCTCTAATATTGCCTCCATGCCACAAGCAGTCCGGGCCCAGAACCGGTACTGCAGGCCTCTCAATTCAAGGAGCACGATCATGAGCGCATCTCTGCGTAGCGTTGACGGTCAGGACGAAGCGGCGATTCTGCGCGAGATTCAGAGTGCGCTGCGCGACCTGCGTTTCGGAGCGGTTGAAATCACTGTTCACAACGCACAGGTCGTGCAGATCGAGCGTAAAGAGAAGTTCCGTTTACAGAATCCGGGTACCAAGCCGAGCTGAATAGCCTCGTTGTCCAAGATCCATTGTGGGAGCGAGCTTGCTCGCGAAAGCGTCAGATCAGGCAGCCAACCTGGCGTCTGACAGTCCCAATTCGCGAGCAAGCTCGCTCGCACAAACACCAATCGCCGCCACATTAAAACTAGAAAAACCAACACAACCAGAATTTCCAGGAGCTTGATCCATGTCCATTCGCCGTTATGCGCTGGCCGCACTCGCCAGTGCCGTGTTTGCCGGTTCCGCTGTTGCCAAGGATTACGAGCTGCTCAACGTGTCGTACGATCCGACGCGTGAGCTGTATCAGGACTACAACGCCGAGTTCATCAGCTTCTGGAAAAAGACTCATCCGGACGACAAGGTCGACATCAAGCAATCCCACGGCGGTTCGGGCAAGCAGGCTCGCTCGGTGATCGACGGCCTGCGCGCTGACGTCGTGACCCTGGCCCTGGCCGGTGACATCGATGAGGTCGCCAAACTGGGCAAAGGCTTGCCGGAAAACTGGCAAACCCGCCTGCCGGATGCGAGCACGCCGTACACCTCGACCATCGTGTTCCTGGTGCGCAAGGGCAACCCTAAAGGCATCAAGGACTGGGGTGATCTGATCAAGAAAGATGTTTCGGTCATCACGCCTAACCCGAAAACCTCCGGCGGTGCGCGCTGGAACTTCCTGGCGGCCTACGGCTATGGCCTGAAGACCGGCGGCAGCGAAGCCAAGGCCAACGAGTACGTAAAAGAACTGTTCAAGCACGTGCCTGTGCTGGACACCGGCGCTCGCGGCTCGACCATCACCTTCGTCAACAACGGTCAGGGCGATGTGCTGCTGGCGTGGGAAAACGAAGCGTTCCTGGCGCTGAAAGAAGACGGCGGCGCGGACAAGTTCGACATCGTCGTACCTTCGCTGTCGATTCTGGCTGAGCCGCCTGTCGCTGTTGTCGACAAGAACGCTGAAAAGAAAGGCAACACCGAAATCGCAACTGAATACCTGAAGCACCTGTACAGCAAGGAAGGCCAGGAAATCGCCGCGAAGAACTTCTACCGTCCGCGTAACGCTGAAGTCGCCGCCAAATATGAAAAGCAGTTCCCGAAACTGAACCTGCTGACTATCGACAAAGACTTCGGCGGCTGGAAAACTGCTCAACCCAGGTTTTTCAATGACGGCGGTGTGTTCGACCAGATCTATCAGGCGCAGTGATGCAAAACCTGTGAGGGCCTGTGGGACCGGCTTCTGTGGGACCAGCTTTAGCCGGGAAGAGGTCGGTACATTCAACACATGTGTGCTAAGGCCAATGTGGTCTTCCCGGCTAAAGCCGGTCCCACACAGCCTGCACAAAAGCGGTCTCACCAACACACACAATTAGCTGAACAAAGGACCCGCATTCGTTTGCGGGTTCCGTGTGTCAACCAAGGACTTTTATGTCGCGACGTACCTCCCCCGTCATACCCGGCTTCGGGCTGACGCTGGGTTACACCTTGGTGTACCTCAGTCTGATTGTGCTGATTCCGCTGGCCGCCATGTTTATCCATGCCGCGCAGCTGACCTGGGATCAATTCTGGGCAATCATCACCGCGCCTCGCGTGCTGGCTGCGCTCAAACTGAGCTTCGGCACCGCGTTCTATGCGGCGGTTATCAATGGCCTGATCGGCGTGTTGCTGGCCTGGGTGTTGGTGCGTTACACCTTCCCCGGTCGCAAGATCATCGACGCGATGATTGATTTGCCGTTCGCTTTGCCGACTGCCGTGGCCGGTATCGCCTTGACCGCGTTGTACACGCCGACCGGGCTGGTCGGGCAATTTGCCGCGGACCTGGGTTTCAAGATTGCTTACACGCCGTTGGGTATTACTCTGGCGCTGACCTTCGTGACGCTGCCGTTCGTGGTGCGCACCGTGCAACCGGTGCTGGCTGACATCCCCCGGGAAGTCGAAGAAGCCGCCGCATGCCTGGGCGCGCGTCCGTTGCAGGTGTTTCGCCACATCCTCGTCCCTGCGTTGTTGCCTGCCTGGTTGACCGGTTTCGCCCTGGCGTTTGCCCGCGGCGTCGGCGAGTACGGCTCGGTGATCTTCATCGCCGGCAACATGCCGATGAAAACAGAGATCCTGCCGCTGCTGATCATGGTCAAGCTCGACCAGTACGATTACACCGGCGCGACGGCTATCGGCGTGATGATGCTGGTGGTTTCCTTCATTCTGCTGCTGCTGATCAACTTGCTGCAGCGGCGCATTGAAACCCCATCCTGAGGAGGCGCAGAGCATGTCCTATTCATCTGTTTCAGCCGCCGCCTCCGCCAATGCTGCCCGTCGTGGCAGCGCGGTGTCGCGTCGTATCCTGATTGGCCTGTGCTGGCTGGTGTTCATTCTGTTCCTCGGTTTGCCGCTATTCATCGTGGTGTCCCAGGGTTTGAAAAACGGCCTGGGCGCGTTCTTTACTGCGATTCTCGAACCAGATGCCTTGTCAGCCCTGAAGCTGACGGTCATCGCTGTATTGATTTCGGTGCCGCTCAACGTGGTGTTCGGTGTCAGCGCGGCCTGGTGCGTGAGCAAGTACTCGTTTCGCGGCAAAAGCATGCTGGTGACACTGATCGACCTGCCGTTTTCGGTCTCGCCGGTCATCGCCGGTCTGGTCTATGTGTTGATGTTTGGCGCTCAAGGCCTGTTCGGGCCGTGGTTGCAGGATCACGACATCCAGATCGTGTTCGCGCTGCCCGGCATCGTGCTGGCAACCATCTTCGTCACCGTGCCTTTCGTGGCCCGTGAACTGATCCCGCTGATGCAGGAGCAGGGCACGCAGGAAGAGGAGGCCGCGCGTCTGCTCGGCGCCAACGGCTGGCAGATGTTCTGGTACGTCACAGTGCCGAACATCAAATGGGGCCTGATCTACGGCGTGGTGCTCTGTACCGCGCGGGCGATGGGTGAGTTTGGCGCGGTGTCGGTGGTTTCCGGGCACATTCGAGGAGTCACCAACACCCTGCCGCTGCACGTCGAAATCCTCTACAACGAATACAACCACGTCGCAGCCTTTGCGGTGGCGAGCCTGTTGCTGATCCTGGCGCTGTTCATCCTGCTGCTCAAGCAGTGGAGCGAAGCGCGCATTAACCGTCTGCGCCAAAGTGCGGCGGAGGAATAATTCATGTCGATCGAAGTCCGTAATGTCAGCAAGAATTTCAACGCCTTCAAGGCCCTGAACTGCATCAATCTGGACATCCAGAGTGGCGAGCTGGTGGCGTTGCTCGGCCCGTCCGGCTGTGGCAAGACCACCTTGCTGCGCATCATTGCCGGTCTGGAAACTCCGGATCAGGGCAGCATCGTCTTCCACGGCGAAGACGTCTCCGGCCATGACGTGCGTGATCGTAACGTCGGGTTTGTGTTCCAGCATTACGCGCTGTTCCGGCACATGACGGTGTTCGACAACGTCGCGTTCGGCCTGCGTATGAAACCCAAGAATCAGCGCCCCAACGAAACCCAGATCGCGGTCAAGGTCCATGAGTTGTTGAACATGGTGCAACTGGACTGGCTGGCTGATCGCTATCCGGAGCAGTTGTCGGGCGGCCAGCGTCAGCGGATTGCCCTGGCGCGCGCGCTGGCGGTAGAGCCCAAAGTGTTGTTGCTCGACGAGCCATTCGGCGCGCTGGACGCCAAAGTGCGTAAAGAGCTGCGCCGCTGGCTGGCGCGCCTGCACGAGGACATCAACCTGACGTCGGTGTTTGTGACGCACGACCAGGAAGAAGCCATGGAAGTGGCGGATCGCATCGTGGTGATGAACAAAGGCGTGATTGAGCAGATCGGCTCGCCGGGCGAAGTCTACGAGAACCCGGCCAGCGATTTCGTCTACCACTTCCTGGGCGACTCCAATCGCCTGCACCTGGGCGAAGATCAGGTGTTGTTCCGCCCTCACGAAGTGTCGTTGTCACGGCATGAGCTGGAAGACCACCACGCTGCGCTGGTGCGCGATATCCGTCCGCTGGGCGCCACGACTCGGGTAACCCTGAAAGTGGAAGGCCAGAGCGAGCTGATCGAAGCCGAAGTGGTCAAGGATCACGACAGCCTGGTCGGCCTGACGCGTGGCGAAACGCTGTTCTTCAAGCCGAAGGTCTGGCAGAAAGTGGCGAATATTTAAGTCGGCGAACGGTGGGAGCGAGCTTGCTCGCGAATGGATTTATCAGTCGACATCTGTATCGCCTGATCTGACGCTTTCGCGAGCAAGCTCGCTCCCACTGGGTCGGTTAGATAACTGGCTTTAACGTGCGCTTGCGCACCACCCCAACCCTTTCCTCGATTGCATGCTGCAACGGCTTGCGCAGCCCCAGCAAAAACGCCAGCTCGGCCACGACAAACAGCGGCCCGATGATCAAGCCGGTCACGTCATCGATAAACGCCGGTTTGCGGCCTTCGTAATAATGGCCGATGAACTGGATGATCCATCCCACCAGAAACATCCCGACGCCCGCGCTCAGCCAGATCAAGGTCGACTGCTGCGCGAGATGCGCGCCTAGCCAAACGCATAGTCCGAGCAATGCCGCCATCACCACGCCGAACGGACCATCCAGACGCAGATAGAAGATCACCGACGCCAGACTCACCAGCGCTGCCGGCGACAGCCACAAACCGCCCAACAGCCAGCCAGGCCGCGACAACAGGACCGCAACCGCCAGAACGATCAGCGGAATACCGATGAAATGGCTGACAATATTTCGGGAATCGCGATGGTAGGACGCGTATTGGCTGAGGTGATCGACGAGGTTTTTCATTATTTTTCCTCTTTGGCTGACGCTCGGAGTTTGCTACGGTTTCGGCCATAAAAAATATCTGGCGTCACAGGGAGCAAGCGAAAACATGTCAAACGGAGCTGCATGGCGGTCGCGATTGATGACCGACTATTGGTTCGCCAATCTTCCCGCCGATTTGCAGGATAGCCTGTTGAACGCTTCACGGCAGCGCCGCAGAACCCCTGGCAAATTGCTCTTTGAAAAAGACGACGCGCCTTGTGGTTTTTACGTACTGCTCGAAGGCGGGTTTCGCATGGGCAGCGTTGTGGATCAGCGCCTGGCGCCGAGGCTGGAAGAGGTTCGCATGCCTTACTGGTTTGGCGAGGTTTCATTGTTTGACGGCCTGTCGCGCACTCATGACGCGTATTCCCAGGGCAACAGCATTTTTCTGCATATTCCCCATGCGGTGCTGATCGATATCCTGGAAAAAAACCCAGCGTACTGGCGTTTTTTTGCCGAGTTGCTCAGTCAGAAACTGGGCCTGACGCTGCTGCATTCCGAACGCATCAAGCTACTGCCCGCCAAGGCGCGGGTCGCGTGGCGGCTGCTGCTGTTGTCCGAAGGTTATGGCCCCATGAGCCACGCTCGGCGCTTGATCACGCTGGACGATATACAGTCGATGCGCACAGCGGCTTTGTCGCGTCCGGCGCTGCTTGAAGTGCTTCAGGAACTGCACACGCGCAAGATCCTGCGGCTCGATGCGGACCGGGTGGAAATCTTCGATGTGGTGAAATTACGCAAGGCAGCCAACTTCATGCGTGCCAAATCGTTATGCTGACGGCTCAGACAACGAGGTGAGTCATGCGGCTGCTGTTAGTGGAATACGATGCCAAGACGGCAAACAACCTGGCTGAAGGCTTCTCCAAATCGGGGTTTACCCTGGATGTGGCGCTTAATGGCCTGGACGGCCGGCACTTTGTCGAAGAGCAAACCTACGACCTGATCATCCTCGACGTGATGTTGCCGGGCCTCAATGGCTGGCAATTGCTGAAACTGATACGTCAGCGCGGTACCACGCCGGTGTTGTTCCTGACCGCCGCCGACGCCATCGAAGATCGCTTGCGCGGCCTGGAACTGGGTGCCGACGATTATCTGCTCAAGCCGTTCACTTTCGATGACTTGCTGGTTCGCGTGCGTACCTTGTTGCGTCGCGGGCCGACCGGCGATGCCGCGAGCTACAGCATTGCCGACCTTGAAATCGACATGACCCGGCAGCGCGTCAGCCGGGGCGGGCAGCGGATTTCCCTGAGTGAAAACGAATTCGCCTTACTGCAATTGCTCGCCAGTCGCCAAGGCGATGTCCTTTCCCGCACGCTTATCGCAGCCCAGATCTTCGCTGGCGACACCCGCCCCATCGACGTCGCCGTGCATCGCTTGCGCTCGAAGATCGACGAACGCTACCTGCCCAAGCTGATCCATACCGTGGGTGACGTGGGCTATCAGCTGGCAGTGCTGGAAGCGTTTGATTTGCGCTAATGAAAAACCAAACGGAGTACACCCCAAACTTCATGTCTGGGGGTTGCTCACGAACATAGAATCTCCAACGGATCTGGACGTACAGCCAATGCATTTGCGTCTACTGGAATGCCGTATTCCCGGCTAAAGCCGGTCCCACAGTGGGGCCGGCTTTAGCCGGGAAGGCGTCGGTTCAGACAATACGTCTGGCGCCTGGCGGTTGCCCCCGGACATAGAATCTCCAGCGGGGGGAGCAGGTCTTGCTACATCAATCATGACCGCTCAGTCATTAGTCGTCGTATAACGTCGTCACCAAATCCTTCCCCTCCGCAACCCCCCAAAACCCTATAGCCAATAGTCGTACCCCGGTTTTCTCCTGTTGACATTGTTACAGGATGTGTCTTTAAATCACTCAAGTCATACGATGACTAGGCGAAATCGGCTTTCGTCCACCATAAAAATAATACAAATGGTAACAACGTCATGAACGTCCCTTTCTTCACCCTCGGGTGGGATTTTCCCTGCAGCGCCTCATTCATCGCCCATTCGGCGCGGTCGACTCGCGCGCGGCAATCGGTCACTCATAACTGAATACAAACGCCCCCCGGTATTCACCGGGAGACGCTCGCCACCACTCCAAAAACAACAGGGTGAAGAGATGAAAATCAAAGGAATACGCTGGTGGATGGTCGGGTTGGTCACGGCCGGCCTGATCGTCAATTACCTCGCGCGCAACACGTTGTCCGTGGCCGCGCCGACGCTGATGAGCGAGTTGAGCATCAGCACCGAGCAGTACTCGCATATCGTCGTCGCCTGGCAGGTTTGCTATGCGCTGATGCAACCGGTGGCGGGCTACATCATTGATGCCATCGGCACCAAGATGGGTTTCGCGATATTCGCCGTGGCCTGGTCTGCCGCCTGTGCGGCGGCAGCGTTTGCCACAGGTTGGCAGAGCCTGGCGATCTTTCGCGGGATGTTGGGTTTGACCGAAGCCGCAGGCTTGCCGGCCGGTGTCAAAGCCACTACGGAATGGTTCCCGGCCAAAGAGCGCTCGGTGGCCATCGGCTGGTTCAACATCGGTTCGTCCGTGGGCGCGCTGCTGGCACCGCCACTGGTGGTCTGGGCCATTCTGCAAAGTGGCTGGGAGCTGGCGTTCCTGATCGTCGGCGCGCTGGGCATTCTGTGGAGCGGCCTGTGGTTGCTGCTCTACAAACATCCTCGTGATCAAAAACGCTTGAGCGATACCGAGCGCGATTACATCCTCAGCGGCCAGGAATCGCACCTCAAGGATGTGCCAACCCAGAAAGGCAGCTGGAAGAAAATCATCACCAGCCGCAATTTCTATGCAATCGCTTCGGCGCGAATCCTCTCCGAGCCTGCCTGGCAGACGTTCAACGCCTGGATTCCGCTGTATCTGATGACCGAACGGCACATGAACATCAAGGAAATCGCCATGTTCGCCTGGCTGCCGTTCCTGGCGGCGGATGTCGGCTGCGTATTGGGCGGCTACTTGAGCCCGTTCTTCCATAAGTACTGCAAAGTCTCGCTGTTCACTTCGCGCAAGTTGGTGCTGCTGTTTGGCGCGTCCTGCATGATCGGCCCGGCGTGCATCGGTCTGGTGGACAGCCCGTACACCGCCATCGCGTTGCTGTGTGTGGGTGGCTTTGCGCACCAGACGCTTTCCGGCGCGTTGTATTCGATCACCTCGGACTCGTTCGGCAAAAACGAAGTGGCCACCGCAACCGGCATGGGCGGCATGTTCGGCTATCTCGGCGCAGCGGCGTTCACCCTGGTGTTTGGCGTGCTGGTGACGAAGATCGGCTACAGCCCGCTGTTCGTAGTGCTGGCCATCTTCGATGTGGTGGCTGCGATTGTGGTGTGGAACGTTGCCCGGGAATTGCCGAAGCAGCCTGAGCCGATTGCTGTCGAGCCAGGGAATGCGCCGCTGCTTCCGACTGCGTGACAGCGCGGTAATTAATGTGGGAGCGAGCTTGCTCGCGAAAGCGATATCTCAGGTCGGGAAATTTGCCGAATGCAACCTGAAGTGCCCTTCGCGAGCAAGCTCGCTCCTATGTATGGACTCGCCCACACTTTCAACCTGCTTTTGAACACTGCTACCCGGTTGCATCTATGTATAAGGCCTATTCGAGGAAGCATCATCGGCTTCTGGCCAACATTGGG
>NZ_JAFCXH010000036.1:0-25162 GCF_049898225.1 Pseudomonas sp. DSP3-2-3
ATCGGCGCATTTGGTGAAGGGGTGGGACGAAGTCTCCAACGGTCTGTACTGGTATGAGTCAGAAGCTAGGCTTTTAGTCCCACCCACCCCTTCAAGTCTAAACATACAAGCGAGGCTTGTGTGGGAGCGAGCTTGCTCGCGAAGAGGCAGATACATCCTCAATATTTATAGAGGCTGTTTTACTGCATTCGCGAGCAAGCTCGCTCCCACCAAGCTCGTTCCTACGGGCTAGCGGTTTACGCCGCCACAAACTGCTCGGCGTAGTGGCAGGCAACCTGGCGGTTATCTACCAGACGCAAGGCCGGTTCGTCGGTGGCGCACAGCTCGGTCGCATACGGGCAGCGCTTGTGGAAGGCGCAGCCGGTGGGCGGGTTGAGCGGGTTGGGCAGCTCGCCGATGATCTTGATCTTGGGTTTCAGCGGATCAGGATGAATCGTCGGAGTCGCCGACAGCAGCGCCTGGGTGTACGGGTGCAGCGGACGGTTGTAGATCTCCTCTTTCGGGCCCATTTCCGCAGGGCGGCCCAGATACATCACCAATACCGTGTCGGCAACGTGACGCACCACTGACAGGTTGTGGGAGATGAACACGTAGGCCGTGTTGAATTCCTGCTGCAGATCCATGAACAGGTTCAGCACCTGCGCCTGAATCGACACGTCCAGCGCCGAGGTTGGTTCGTCCGCCACCAGTACTTTTGGCTGCAACATCATCGCCCGAGCCAGCGCGATACGCTGACGCTGACCACCGGAGAACATGTGCGGGTAACGATGGTAATGCTCAGGGCGCAAGCCGACCTGAGCCATCATCGCCTGCACTTTCTCGCGGCGTTCCTTGGCGGAAAGCGTGGTGTTGATCAGCAACGGCTCGCCCAGCTGATCGCCGATCTTCTGCCGAGGATTCAACGACGCATACGGGCTCTGGAAAACCATCTGCACGTCTTTGCGCAATTGCTTGCGTTGCTCCTTGGTCGCGCCGGTGACTTCGTTGCCGGCGATTTTCAGCGAGCCCGATGAAGGCTCTTCGATCAGCGTCAGGGCGCGGGCCAGGGTCGACTTGCCGCAGCCGGATTCACCGACCACTGCCAGCGTCTTGCCAGCTTCCAGCTCGAACGAAACCCCGTTGAGGGCGCGCACCAGCGCGTGACCCTTGAACAGGCCGCGGGATACTTCGTAGTGACGGGTGAGGTCACGGGCGGTTAAGACGACGCTCATTACGCCACCTCCTGATTCAGGGGATAGAAGCAACGGGCCAGGCTATGGGCTTTCGGGTCCAGGCCAGGGCGTTGGGTCCGGCAGTTGTCCTGCACGTACGGGCAGCGCGGCGAAAGCAGGCAGCCTTGCGGGCGGTCATAACGGCCGGGAACCATGCCCGGCAGGGTCGCCAGACGTTCGGCGCCCATGCTGTGTTCCGGAATCGCCGCCAGCAGTGCTTCGCTGTACGGATGCGCCGGGACGTCGAACAGGCCGGGAACGTTGCCGACTTCCACCGCCTGACCGGCATACATCACGCAGACGCGCTGGGCGGTTTCGGCGACGACGGCCAGGTCGTGGGTAATCAGCACCAGGGCCATGTCCTGCTCTTTTTGCAGGCTCAGCAACAAGTCCATGATCTGCGCCTGAATCGTCACGTCCAACGCG
The DNA here is from genome assembly GCF_049898225.1 of Pseudomonas sp. DSP3-2-3. Lineage (NCBI taxonomy): Bacteria > Pseudomonadati > Pseudomonadota > Gammaproteobacteria > Pseudomonadales > Pseudomonadaceae > Pseudomonas > Pseudomonas sp. DSP3-2-3. The sequence continues at coordinate 1,638 of NZ_JAFCXH010000036.1, forward strand.
GTGGTCGGTTCGTCAGCGATGAGCAGCTTCGGTTCGCCAGCAATCGCCATGGCAATCGCCACGCGTTGGCTCATGCCGCCGGACAGTTGGTGCGGGTAGGCATTCAGGCGCGCAGCGGCGCCGGGGATTTCTACCTTTTCCAGCAGTTCAAGGGCACGTTGACGTGCGGCCTTGCCGGACATGTTCAAGTGTTGACGCAGAACTTCTTCGATCTGGAAGCCCACGGTATAGCTGGGGTTCAGAGCGGTCATCGGGTCCTGGAACACCATCGCCATGTCTTTGCCGATGATCTTGCGACGCTGGCGTGAATTGAGCTGCAGCAGCTCCTTGCCGTCGAAGTTCAGCGAGTCGGCAGTGACGACGCCGGGGTGATCGATCAGGCCCATCAGCGCCATCATGGTCACGGATTTACCGGAACCCGATTCGCCAACAATGGCCAGGACTTCGCCTTTCTCGACGCTGATGGACAAGCCGTCGACAACCGGCACCGCCGTCGCGTCGCCGAAGCGGACGTTGAGATTCTTGATTTCTAGAAGTGACATGCGAATCTCCTCAGGCGGCATTTTTGAGTTTCGGGTCCAGCGCATCGCGCAGCCCGTCGCCCATCAGGTTGATTGCCAGCACGCTGAGCAAAATGGTCAGGCCAGGCAGACTTACCACCCACCAGGCGCGTTCGATGTAATCCCGGGCCGAAGCGAGCATGGTGCCCCACTCAGGCGTCGGCGGTTGTACGCCCAGACCGAGGAAGCCCAGCGCAGCGGCATCGAGAATCGCCGAGGAGAAACTCAAGGTCGCCTGCACGATCAGCGGCGCCATGCAGTTGGGCAGCACGGTGATGAACATCAGGCGTGGCAGGGTTGCACCCGCCAGACGTGCGGCGGTCACGTAGTCGCGATTCAGCTCGCCCATCACCGCAGCGCGGGTCAGACGAACATAAGAAGGCAGCGACACGATGGCGATAGCGATCACGGTGTTGATCAGGCCAGGGCCGAGGATCGCGACGATGGCCACAGCCAGCAGCAGCGAGGGCAGGGCGAGCATGATGTCCATTAGACGCATGATCGACGGGCCAAGGATGCGCGGGAAGAAGCCCGCCAGCAGGCCCATGAAAATGCCCGGAATCAACGACATCACAACCGATGACAGGCCGATCAGCAGCGACAGGCGCGAACCCTGGATCAGACGCGAGAGCAGATCGCGACCCAGTTCGTCGGTACCGAGCAGGAACTGCCATTGGCCGCCTTCGAGCCAGACCGGCGGGGTCAGCAGGAAGTCGCGGTATTGCTCGCTTGGATCATGTGGCGCGACCCACGGCGCGAACAGTGCGCAGAACACAATCAGGATCATGAACATCAGGCCGGCAACGGCGCCTTTGTTCTTGGCGAATGCTTGCCAGAATTCTTTGTACGGCGAGGGGTAGAGCAGGCTTTGATCGACTGCTACCGCTGGAGTAGTGGTGGTCATAGGAATGATCTCAGCGCTGATGACGAATGCGTGGGTTGGCAAAGCCGTAGAGGATGTCCACCACGAAGTTGACCAGGATCACCAGGCAGGCGATCAGCAGGATGCCGTTCTGCACGACAGGATAGTCCCGCGCGCCGATGGCTTCGATCAGCCACTTGCCGATACCCGGCCAGGAGAAGATCGTTTCGGTCAGTACCGCACCGGCCAGCAGTGTGCCGACTTGCAGGCCGAACACGGTCAGCACCGGAATCAGCGCGTTACGCAGGCCGTGGACGAATACCACGCGCGCCGGCGACAGGCCTTTGGCCCGGGCAGTACGCACGTAGTCTTCACGCAGCACTTCGAGCATCGAGGAGCGGGTCATCCGGGCGATAACGGCCAGCGGAATGGTCCCCAGCACGATGGCCGGCAGAATCAGGTGATGCAAGGCATCGAGAAACGCGCCTTCTTCATTGCTGAGCAAGGTGTCGATCAGCATGAAGCCGGTTCTTGGCGGAATGTCATACAGCAGGTCGATACGCCCGGAAACCGGGGTCCAGCCTAAGGTGACCGAGAAGAACATGATCAGGATCAGGCCCCACCAGAAGATCGGCATCGAGTATCCCGCCAGGGAGATACCCATCACCCCATGGTCGAACAGGGACCCTCGCTTCAACGCCGCGATGACCCCGGCCAGCAAGCCGAGAATGCCTGCAAAGATCAGAGCCGCCAGCGACAGTTCCAGAGTTGCCGGGAACAGTGCGGTGAACTCGGTCCAGACGCTGGTCCGTGTACGCAACGATTCGCCGAGATCGCCTTGAGCGAGCTTGCCGACGTAATCGATGTATTGCGCATAAAGCGGCTTGTTGAGACCAAGACGTTCCATGGCTTGGGCGTGCATTTCCGGATCGACCCGGCGTTCACCCATCATGACTTCGACCGGATCGCCAGGAATCAGGCGAATCAGGGCGAAGGTCAGCAAGGTGATGCCGAAGAAGGTGGGTATCAGCAACCCCACTCGGCGGGCAATAAAACTAAACATCTTCTCGTGTACCTCATCGGCCGGTTAGGCGTGTTCCGGCGGGTCTCGGGTTATGAGCCCGCCGGATTATTCTTCTACTTCACCCTGGTAGTGGCGAAGTTGTTATTGGTCAGCGGGCTGATTTGATAGCCCTCGACGTTCTTGCGCATTGCAGTAAACAGTTTCGGATACGCCAGGCTTATCCATGGCAGGTCCTTGCGAGCGATTTGCTGCGCTTGCTCGTACAACGCGGCGCGTTCTGCGGGAACGGTCTTTTCCCGCGCCTTGGAAATCGCTTCCTCAAATGCCTTGTTACACCAGCGCGCGTAATTTTCACCATTACTGGCCGCAGCGCAACTCAGGTTTGGCGTCAGGAAGTTATCCGGGTCGCCGTTGTCGCCTGCCCAGCCTGCAAACACCATGTCATGTTCGCCACCTTTGGCGCGTTTGAGCATCTCGCCCCATTCCAGCACCCGCAGATTGAGCTTGATCCCGACCTTGGCCAGGTCCGCCTGCATCATTTGCGCGCCCAGTGCCGGATTCGGGTTGGTCACCGCACCGCCATTGCGCAGGAACAGACTGAATTCGTAGCCATCCGGTACGCCTGCTTCTTTGAGCAATGCCCGTGCCTTCTCCAGATCATGCGGTGGATTCTGAATATCGGTGGCATAACCCAACAGTGTAGGCGGATAAGGGTTTACGCCTTCAGTTGCCTTGCCTTCGCCGAACAACGCCCGGATATAAGCCTTTTTGTCGAAAGCCAGGTTGATCGCTTCACGCACACGTACATCGCTGAGGTATTTATGTGTGGTATTGATCGCGATGTAACTGGTCATCATGGCTTCCATCTCGTCGATCTTGAGATTGGGGTCAGCTTTGATGCTGGTGATATCGTCCGGCTTTGGATAAAGCGCGACCTGGCATTCGTTCGCCTTGAGCTTCTGCAGACGGACATTGCTGTCCAGCGTAATGGCGAAAATCAGCGCTTCGCTGGGCACCACACCCTTCCAGTAATCAGGGTTGGCTTTATATCGGACTTGGGCATCCTTGGCATAGCGGGTCAGGATGAACGGCCCGGTGCCAATGGGTTTGCTGTTCAGTTCAGCGGTCTTGCCGGCCTTGAGCAGCTGGTCGGCGTATTCGGCCGAATAGATCGAAGTGAACGGCATCGCCAGATCGCGCAGGAACGGCGACTCCGGACGCGTCAGAGTGAACCTGACGGTGTAGTCGTCGAGTTTTTCAATGTTTTTCAGCAGGTCATTGAAGCCCATGCTTTCAAAATACGGGAAGCCGGTGAGGGATTTCGCATGCCACGGATGCTTGGGGTCCAGCTGGCGCTGAAAGCTCCACAGCACATCGTCGGCGTTCATTTCCCGGGTCGGCTTGAAGTAATCGGTGGTCTGGAACTTGACGCCCTTGCGCAGGTGGAAGGTATACGTCAGGCCGTCTTCACTGATGTCCCAGCTTTCGGCCAGATTCGGTTCGGTGTCCGTGGTGCCGGGCTTGAACGCGACCAGCTTGTCGAAGAGGGTTTCTGCCGTGGCATCGGCGGTAACCGCTGTCGTGTACTGAACGATATCAAAGCCTTCGGGGCTGGCTTCGGTGCAGACCACCAGCGGTTTTGCCGAGACGCCGACCGCGACGCTGAACAGTGCCAGAGCAATCGAGTTGCGTAGTGATAACAGTTTCAATAGGAACCCTCCATTAAGGTGACGCCTGTGAGCCGGACGTGCGCTGGGCGCCCGTCCGGCTTTGCCGATGCCGCTTACAGGATGTTGAATGGAATGGTGGTGACCAGACGGAACTCGTTCAGGCTGCCATCAGCCTGGAATTCACTGGCGCGGTGCGTGGTGTAGGTCGCGCGCACTGCTGTGGCCTTGAGTGGGCCGTCTTGTACCGTATAAGAAGTGCCGACGCCATATTCGTAGTGTTTTTCGCCGTCCATGCTCTTCACGTCATAGGCAGTACCCTTGTAATGGGTACCGTCGATGCCCCAGCCGCGCGCCTGGTAAACGTTGAACTTCAGGCCCGGCACGCCGTATTCGGCCATGTTCAGCACGTAGCCGATCTGCAGGGATTTCTCGTTCGGGCCGTTGAAGTCCGAGAGCAGGGAGTTGGCCAGGAAGATGGCGTTGGTTTCGTGGGCGTAGTCGAAGTATTCGTCGCCTTCGACTTCCTGATACGCGAGCGTCAGGCTGTGCGCCTGGTGGGTCGCGGTGAACGACAGGCTGTAAGTGTCGTTGTCGATCGGGCCGAGTTTGCGCTGGCCGGCATCCTTGGTCTTGTAGTAGTTCAGGTTGGTGCTCAGGCCCAGTACATCGGTGTCACCCAGCTCGTGGGTGAAGGCGAAGTAGTATTGGTGCCAGAAGTCTTCAACGTTCGAGGCGTAGAAACTGGTGGTCAGGCTCTCGAACGGTTTGTAGTCAACACCGGCCATGTCGATGCGATCGGCAAAGGCGGTGGTGCTGGCGTATTCGGAGCGGAACTTGGTCAGGCTCTGTTCGGTACGTGGCGAAACGCGGTCGAAGCTACCGGCCTGGAACGACAGGTTGTTGAACTCGTCGCTCTTGAGGGCAAAACCGTTGAAGCTCGATGGCAGCGCACGGTTGCCGATGTAGGCGATGACTGGCGTGTTAACCGACTGGCGGCCGCCGGTCAGGGTGGTGTTGGAGATCCGCGCCTTGACGTTGGCCAGGCCCATTTTGCTCCACTGACCCACGGCGTCGCCGTCGTTTTCGGTCAAGGTACGGTTCGAGCCGCCAGCCATGTCCTTACGATCACGATCCAGGGCAATGGCGTTGTACAGCGCCATTTCGGTGCTGAAACCTACGGTGCCCTGGGTGAAACCCGAGGTGTAATTGACGATGGTCCCTTGGGCCCAGTTGATCCGGCGCGAGGTTGGCGTCGGCGTGTCGCCGCCTTTGCGGTACGAGAAGCTCGTGTCGCGACGTGCCAGCTCGTTGGCGTACCAGTTGCGCGTGGTGCCGGTCAGGTGCTGGTCTTCGAAAAAGCCGTTGGCTTCTCCCTGTGCGCTTTTCGAGCTGAGCTCGGTGGGCACGAATGCCTGGCTGGTTGACTCTGCCTGAACCATTGCGCTCAAGGTGGCGATGGATAAGGCGAATGCAGCGGTGTTGACTTTCTTCACGGTAACGCTCCCTTTACTGCTCTTATTAACGCCAGTTTTTATGGTCTGGCTTGACGGCACCGGACTTGTGGCCCGGCTTTTTTTATCGAAAACATGAATCTCTGGAACAGCGGAGCGCGCCGCCTGCGATAAAGGCAGCGAGCTCCAGATGGATCAGCGTGGTTATTCGGCGATGCTGACGCCGGAGAAGTTGTTGCGACCGAACGGACTGACGTGGAAACCCTGAACTTCAGCGCGCAATGGCTGATTGACCGTTGAATGCGCAATCGGCGTGATCGGCACCTGCTGTTTCAGGTACTGCTGGGCCTGTTTGTACAGGTCGATGCGCTGGGCTTTGTCGGCGGTGGCAACGGCGGCCTTGACCAGGGCGTCGTATTTCTCGTCGCACCACATCGAGTAGTTATTGCCGCCAATCGACGCGCAGCTGTACAGCGTGCCGAGCCAGTTGTCCGGGTCACCGTTGTCGCCGGTCCAGCCAATCAGCGAAATATCGTGTTCGCCGTTTTTGGTGCGCTTGAGGTATTCGCCCCATTCGTAGCTGACAATCTTGACCTTGATGCCGACCTTGGCCCAATCGGCCTGGAGCATTTCAGCCATCAGCTTGGCGTTCGGGTTGTACGGACGCTGGACCGGCATGGCCCAGAGGGTCAGCTCGGTGCCTTCCTTGACGCCTGCAGCGCGCAGCAGCTCCTTGGCTTTTTCCGGGTTGTAGCCCGCGTCCTTGATGGTGTCGTCGTAAGACCATTGGGTCGGCGGCATGGCATTGACAGCCAGCTGGCCTGCGCCCTGGTAAACGGCGTTGATGATGGCCTTTTTGTTCACGGCCATGTCCAGCGCCTGACGCACTTCCAGCTTGCCCAGCGGTTCATGACGCACGTTGTAGGAGATGTAACCGAGGTTGAAACCAGCCTCCTCGACGACCTTCAGTTGCTTGTCTTCCTTGAGGGCCTGAACATCAGCGGGACGCGGGTTGAGCGTCACCTGGCATTCATTCTTCTTGAGCTTTTGCAGGCGCACCGACGCGTCGGTATTGATCGCGAAAATCAGCTGGTCGATCTTGACCCGGCTCGGGTCCCAGAACTCTTTGTTGCCCTTGTAACGTATCTGCGAATCTTTCTGATACCGCTGAAATACGAACGGGCCAGTGCCGATCGGCTGCTGGTTGATATCGCGCATGTTGCCGGCAGCGAGCAATTGATCGGCATATTCGGCGGACAGAATCGACGCGAAGTTCATCGCTACGTTCTGGATAAAGGCGGCATCGACCTTGTTGAGGCTGAAGACCACGGTCAGCGGACCGGTTTTCTCCACTGACTTGATGTTCTTGTTCAGGCCCATGCTGCTGAAATACGGAAATTCGGTCGGGTAAGCAACGCGAAACGGATGATCAGGTTTGAGCATGCGGTTGAAGGTGAACAGTACGTCGTCCGCATTGAAATCGCGGCTCGGTTTGAAAGCGGCATTGCTATGGAACTTCACCCCTTCGCGCAGGTGAAAGGTGTACGTCAGGCCGTCTTGCGAGACGTCCCACCTGGTTGCCAGCGCCGGAACCACGCCGGTGCCGCCTTGTTCGAATTCGGTGAGCCGGTTGTAGATCGGCTCGGCTGCGTCGTTGTCTGTGCCCGAAGTGTATTGGGCAATGTCGAAACCGGCGGGACTGCCTTCAGAGCAGAACACCAGGCTGCTGGCGGCCTGGGCAAAGGGTGCGCTGGCCAAACCAAGGCCGAACACTGACGCCATGACGATATTTTTATTCATGATGCTCCTTGTCCTTCAACGAGTGAGCAACGAACGCGGGACGAAGCGAAATCGTCCATCGTTAATCGCTGACAAAAGGAAACCTCCAATCCGGAATTCTTCCTGATTGTTTTTATAGGGGTAATGGCAATTACTGCCGGCGTCGAAGGTATGTCGGTCGGCCAATACAGTAAATGGAAATTATGCAGACGCAGTTCGTAGGAATAAGTCGTCTATAAAGTAGGAAATTTCCATAGAGGAACAAATTGCCACTTGTCGAATAACTTTCTGCTTGCGGGTAACAAACGTAATTGCGCCACAGTAGTGGCGCAATTACATCATTGTTACTTGCCGCTAACGCTTACGCCGTAGAAGGAGTTAAGACCAAACGGGCTGATCTTGAAGTCCTGAACGGAGGTACGCATAGGCTGGTAAACCGTCGAGTGCGCGATAGGCGTCATCGGCACGGCTTCCTTGAGGAGGTGTTGCGCCTGTTTGTACAGTTCGGTGCGCTTGGCCTGGTCCGGGGTTTCCTTGGCCTGGTGGATCAAGGTATCGAACGGCTTGTCACACCATTTGGCGAAGTTGTTGCCGTTGACGGCATCACAGCCAAACAGGGTGCCGAGCCAGTTGTCCGGGTCACCGTTGTCGCCGCTCCAGCCAATCAGCATTGCGCCGTTTTCGCCGGCCTTGGCGCGCTTGATGTACTCGCCCCACTCATAGCTGACGATCTTGGCGTTGATACCGATCTTCTTCCAGTCGGACTGGAGCATTTCGGCCATCAACTTGGCGTTCGGGTTGTAGGGACGCTGAACCGGCATCGCCCACAGGGTGATCTCGGTGCCTTCCTTGACGCCCGCCTGCTTGAGCAGTGCCTTGGCTTTTTCGACATCAAACGGAGCATCTTTGATGGTGGTGTCGTACGACCATTGGGTCGGCGGCATGGCGTTGACGGCCAGTTGGCCCGCGCCCTGATACACCGCATCGATGATGCCTTGCTTGTTCACGGCCATGTCCAGCGCCTGGCGTACTTCTTTGATGGCCAGAGGGTTCGGCTTGTCGTCGCCCTTGATCTTGTCCATCGTGTTGTAGGCGATGTAACCCAGGTTGAAGCCTGCCTGATCCGGCATCTTCAGGTCTTTGTCAGCCTTGAGTGGCGCGAGGTCGGCTGGACGTGGGTAGGCCGTGATCTGGCATTCGCCTTTCTTCAGCTTTTGCGCACGTACCGAAGCGTCGGTGGTGATGGCGAAGATCAGGTTGTCGATCTTCACGTCTTCAGGCTTCCAGTAATCCTTGTTGCCGGTGTAGCGGATGTTGGAGTCTTTCTGGTAGCTCTTGAACACGAACGGACCAGTGCCGATCGGCTTCTGGTTGATGTCCGCAGCCTTGCCTTCCTTGAGCAGTTGCGCAGCATATTCAGCAGACTGAATCGAGGCAAAGCTCATCGCCATATTCTGGATGAACGCGGCATCAACGGTCTTGAGGACAAACTTGACCGTGTGATCGTCGACTTTTTCGATCTTGGCGATGTTGGTGTCCATGGCCATGTCGGTGAAGTACGGGAATTCGGTCGGGTACGCTTTGCGGTACGGCATATCCTTGTCGATCATGCGATTGAACGTGAACAGCACGTCATCGGCATTGAACTCGCGGGTAGGCTTGAAGTACGGCGTGGTGTGGAACTTGACGCCTTCACGCAAATGGAAGGTGTAGGTCAGCACGTCGGGAGAGATATCCCAGCTGGTGGCCAGACCTGGCACAACTGCGGTACCGCCACGTTCGAACTGGCTCAAACGGTTGAAAATGGTCTCTGCCGCTGCGTCGAAATCAGTACCAGTGGTGTACTGGCCTGGGTCGAAACCGGCCGGGCTGCCTTCGGAGCAGAACACAAGGTTCGATGCTGCCTGGGCGAAAGGAGCTGCAGCGAGCAAACCTGCGCTGAGTAGAAACGGAATGACCGCTTGTTTGAGCATGGTGGCCTCAGTTGTTGTCATTTTTTAAGAGAGGATCTGACCTTGTGGGCTAGACCTTGGGGATAGTTATGCAGGGGCCATACCCAAAGCAAGATCCTGACGTCTAAGAAGACACAATGTGTGGCACGAGCGTACACGAATGTCGCAAAAGTATAACTATTGGCGCATTTGATCGTTTGCGCGTCGCAATCGGGAATGTTTTACGCACCAACTGCGCGCAACCGAACGTGGTGAATGCACCCGGTTAGCGCGCGAGTGTTACCAATATTTTGGATTGGTCCGCTTTATTGGCTCAGGCTGACCCCGTAAAACGGCGTCAGGCCGAACGGGCTCAATTTGAAGTTCTGGACTTCCTTGCGCATCGGCTGGAAGACCTTGGAGTTGGCAATCGGCGTGATCGGCACCTGGGCCTTGAGAATGTGCTGGGCCTGTTGGTAAAGCTTGATTCGCTCATCGCGATTAGTAGTCAGCTTGGCCTGTTGCACGAGTTTGTCGTAGGCCGGATCACACCATTTGGCGTAGTTGCTGCCCTTGACCGCCGCACAGCTGTACAACACGCCGAGCCAGTTGTCCGGGTCGCCGTTGTCACCGGTCCAGCCGTAGATCATCACGTCGTGCTCGCCAGCCTTGGCGCGCTTGATGTACTCGCCCCATTCATAACTGACGATGTTGGCCTTGATGCCGATCTTCGACCAGTCGGCCTGTATCATCTGCGCCGACATGCGCGCGTTGGGGTTCGACGCACGCTGGACGGTCATGGCCCACAGGTTGATCTGGGTGCCTGGCGCGATGCCAGCTTCCTTGAGCAGCTGCCTGGCCTTGGTCGGGTCGTATGGCGCGTCCTTGACCGTTGGGTCGTAGCTCCACTGGCCCGGTGGAATGGCGTTCTCGGCCAACTGACCGGCGCTCTGGTAAACCGCCTTGATGATCGCCGGCTTGTCGATGGCCATGTCCAGCGCCTGACGCACCTTGAGTTGATCCAGAGGCGCGTGGGTCACGTTATAAGCCAGGAAGCCCAGGTTGAAACCGGGCTGGCTCAGCACTTTCAGATTCGGATCTTTCTGCATCAGCTCGATGTCTTGCGGACGTGGATAACCGCTGACCTGGCATTCACCGGCCTTGAGCTTTTGCAGGCGTACGGCGGCGTCGCTGTTGATCGAGAAAATCAAGTGATCGAGTTTCACGTCCTCGGGTTTCCAGTACGACTTATTGGCGTCGTAGCGAATCTGCGTGTCCTTCTGGTACCGCTTGAACACGAACGGACCGGTGCCGACGGGCTTCTGGTTGATCTCTTCGGCCTTGCCCTGCTTGAGCAACTGGTCGGCGTATTCGGCGGACTGGATCGAGGCGAAGCTCATCGCCAGGTTCTGCACGAACGCTGCGTCAATGTTGTTCAGATTGAACGTGACGGTCTGGTCGTCGACCTTTGCGACACTCTTGATGGTTTTGTTCATGTCCATGTCGGTGAAATACGGCGACTCGGACGGATAAGCCTTGCGAAAGGGCTGGTTGGCATCCAGCAGCCGATTGAAGGTGAACAGTACGTCGTCGGAGTTGAAGTCCCGGCTTGGCGTGAAGTAATCGGTGGTGTGGAATTTCACACCGGGGCGCAGGTGAAAGGTGTAGGTCAGCCCGTCGCTGGAAACCTCCCAACGAGTTGCCAGCCCTGGCTCGACTTCAGTGCCGCCACGTTTGAATTGAGTCAGGCGATTGAACACTGTTTCGGCGGACGCATCGAAATCCGTGCCGCTGGTGTACTGGCTCGGGTCGAAGCCTGCGGGGCTGGCTTCGGAGCAATACACGAGGGTGCTGGCGGCTTGGGCAAAAGGCGCGCAAGCCAGCAGCGCGGTAGTCAGCAACAGCGGTTTGAATAGCGTCGGTGTCATGGAGTCCTCGCGAAGTGCGGCAATGGCCGTGCCTGAATATCGACAAACGATAGACATCGGATAGTGCCGCACTGTCTGGATTCCTACAAATTTCTTGCTGCGGTGTTGCCGGTTGGCAAGTCCCGAAATGCTACTTGCCTGTAATCAGGTTCCACACATCCGTGATGGATTTGATTTCGAAGAATTTACTCAAAAAACTGCTGCTTTCAGTTTTGAATCTGTCGAGCGCTTTCTCTGCATTTTTCTGCAGTTCTTTATGGAGGTTATCCAGCTCACTTTTGCTGGTTGCACGTTTCACAAGGCCGGGATTGTTTTTCGCCCATTCGCGTACCAGTGCGTCGTGCCAGTCAGTGTCCATGGGATGGGTAAAGTACTGCGCCGCAGTCTCTGCCGGGTCTTGAACTTCAGTTTTTTGATCCCACTGCCCCAGCATCGCCTGACCGACGCTCAGCACGGCATTTTCTGCGAGCAGTGCCGTAAGCTGATGCAGGGGATGTTCGGGATGGTCCTTGGTCAGTTGGGAGTGGGACGGGTCTGTTGAACCACTGGTGTGGGGGTCTTCGCCCAAGCTGGTTTGCACATCGTCAACGCTGTTGCCGAACAGTGTGCTCAGGCCTTGCATGGCGGTGCCGATAGCGTTGCCAACGATTCTGCCTGGCGCACCAATGACATTGAGTATTTGTTCGACTTTGCTGGCAAACGACAGGCTGGCCCATTTATCGCGAGCGCTCAAAAATGTCTCATGGGCGTCATACCATTTGGGATCCGGATGTTCGCTGAGCAGGATCTGAATGATCTGATCACGTTCATACCGTACGCCGGGCTGGGTGACTTCGAACGGTTTGTCGTCTGTGGAGAACAGGATCTTGCCCAGCGGTGCCGCCAGACTGGCGATGATGTCGCTGCCGCCGAACGTGCCGGTCACCATAGGCAAACCATGCTTGCAGTCGGCCTTCGAGGTCCACGGCAGCACGTCGCTATAACCCACTTTCCTCAGGCTGAGTTCGACGAAGTTTGAATGGGCGAAGAAGTCTTCCAGGACATGCAACGCGGAACCGAATGCCCGCAGCCCGTCGGCGGATTCCGGGCCTGCCTGGCGCGCAAGGTTCAGCTCGGCGGTCATGAAATCCACGCCACGTTGCAAATACCGCTTCATCGACGTTTCAGGGTCGACTTGCAGCGAAGCGTCATCGGGCGCGACCCAGTCTTCGAAGTCGGCGTCGATGCTTTGCGGATCGGTGCGTTTGTCGTCGGCGGGTTTGGGGTTATCGAGGTGTTCGCTTGGGCGATAGACGCCGAGACGCTGGGACGTCACCCTGAACTTTTCCCGGTCGCTAGCCATCAGGCCGGTAAACTCCCGGACCGCCAGGATATCGACGATTTTGGTCAAGGCTTCCCGGGACAACACGTCCGGGAAGTTTTTTGGTGTGTCGACAGCGCGGACCAGTTTCGGGTCGAGCAATTGCGAGTAATCCCTCAGCCAGTTGCCGTAATAAATGGCGCGGATCTGAAACGCGGTGAAACCGATTCGGCCAAGCACCGCTTCGATTGAGCCGTGGGTGGATTTTTGCTCTTCGCCTTTTCCGGTTTCGAACCGGGGCGTGACGGAAAGGGGTTCAAAAGGTGTCTTGCTTTGTGCAGCAATTTTTTGCGAAGGATTCATCCGTGATTCCTCTGGAGTGAGCGCAAGTGTGCAGCCGTAGTCGACTGACAGCGACGTGCGCGTAAAAAATGATTTTGGTTGTGACGGGGTGTGAGTTTACGGCCTGAGAAATACGGCGGAATCAGACCGGTCGGCAAAGCTTGTAGGGGAAAGGAACGCAAGTTTGGCGAGGTGTCGGCGGGAGGTACAGGAAATGGCGGCAACCGGAGTTGCCGCCAAGATCAATCAGGGAATGGCGACTTCAATCACACCGTCGGCGGTGACGGTTACCTGGCTGGTGCCGGCTTCGACATCCGGGGTTGGCGCGGCGTCAGAGCGCTCGGCCTTCATCATCATGACCGGTGCGCGCAGATACGGCTGCGGGTAGCCCGAGGTATTGAAGTTCAGGTTGATCACTTTGTAGCCGGTGCCGCCCAGCGCTTCGGTCAACAGCTGCGCACGTGCCCGGAACGCTGTTACCGCATCCTTGAGCAAGGCGTCTTCGCTGGTCTTGCGGGTAGGTTTGGCGATAGAGAAGTCCATGCCACCCATTTTCATGTCGCCGAGCATTTCCCCGGTGAGCTTGGACAGTGCCGCGAAATCGGCGCTTTCCAGACGCAGCTCGGCGCGTTCACGCCAGCCGGTGATCTTCTGCCCTTTGTCGTCATAGACCGGATAACTGCTGCGATTGCCCTGGCGGATCGTCACGCCGCTAACCTGCCGCGCCTGCGCGAGCGCTTTGTTCAGGGTCTCGGTGATTTCAGCAGCGAGTTTGGCCGGATCGGTGTTCTGCGCCTCGCTGTAGAGCGTGACGTTCATCAAGTCACGAGCGACTTCCTGGTCGACTTCGGCACGCACGGAAATCTGGTTGTAATGGACGTCTTCAGCCATGGCTGAAACGCTGGACAGAGCGGCGGCACCAAAGGCGAGGAGGGCGGCAGCAGGACGAAGGCTGAACATGGAAACTTCCTTTTAGCGAATTGTTGGCGAACATGGCCGGTCGAGGAACGGTCGAACGCAAAGCTATCAGACTGTGAAAGCGGGAGCAGGTTCCACCAGGTCGGCTGGTCGTGGGAGCGAGCTTGCTCGCGAAGACATGTTTACAACCACCACATCCCTGGGGGCTGAAACATTGCCTTCGCAAGCAAGCTTGCTCCCACGGATATGTTGCTGCGCAGATGAAACAATCAGGCACTTTTCGCAGTTTTCACCTGTGGCTGGTTATACTCGCTCCGATTCGCCTGGAGCACTCATCAGGAGAGCTCATGCTCGCCCCCGTTCAATTGCTGTCCGCTACTCGCCAGAACCTCTGGCGTCTGACGCTTATCCGCATGCTGGTGCTGGCCGCGCAGGCTGGATCGGTGGGTATTGCCTACCTGTTTCATTTGTTGCCGCTGCCCTGGTTGCAATTGGCGATTACCCTCGGCTTTTCCATGGTCTGGTGTGTCCTGACCGCCGTTCGGCTGCGCACTTCGCTGCCGGTGACCGAGCTGGAATACGCCGTGCAGCTGGCCTTCGATCTGTTGATCCATAGCGCGCTGCTGTACTACTCCGGCGGCTCGACCAACCCGTTTGTTTCTTATTATCTGGTGCCGCTGACCATCGCTGCGGTCACGCTACCGTGGCGTTTTTCGCTGATTCTTTCCGGTATCGCGCTGGCCGCGTACACCTTGCTGCTGGTGCAGTTCTATCCTTTGGACACGTTGCCCATCGCCCGGGAAAACCTGCAGGTTTACGGTATGTGGCTGAGTTTCGCCCTGGCGGCTGCGGTGATCACGTTCTTCGCGGCGAAAATGGCCGAAGAGCTGCGCCGTCAGGAGCAACTGCGCGCCGAGCGCCGTGAGGAGGGGCTGCGCGATCAACAATTGCTCGCCGTGGCGACCCAGGCTGCGGGCGCGGCGCATGAGTTGGGCACGCCGTTGTCGACCATGAGCGTGCTGCTTAAAGAGATGCGCCAGGATCATCACGATCCGGCGTTGCAGGAAGATCTTGCCGTGCTGCAAGAGCAGGTCAAGCAATGCAAGCTGACGTTGCAGCAACTGGTCCGCGCCTCGGAGAACAATCGGCGTCTGGCGGTGGAAAAACAGGCGGTGACGCACTGGCTGGATGAAGCCCTCAATCGCTGGCACCTGATGCGCCCGGAAGCCAGTTATCGTTTTCTGTTGCTGGGCACCGATACAGCGCCCATGCTTGCGCCGCCGCCGGACTTGACCCAGGCGTTACTCAACCTGCTGAATAACGCCGCCGACGCTTGTCCGGAAGGGCTGGAAGTCAGTCTGGGATGGGACACCGAGGAAATCTGCATCAGTATTCGCGACCACGGTGCCGGGGTGCCGCTGGCCATTGCCGAACAAATCGGCAAACCTTTCTTTACCACCAAGGGCAAAGGCTTCGGCCTGGGCCTTTTCCTGAGCAAAGCCAGCGTGACCCGCGCGGGCGGCTCGGTAAAACTCTACAGTCATGAAGAAGGCGGTACGCTCACTGAGCTGCGTCTGCCCCGTGATGCCCGAGGAGAAGTAGATGAGTGACGAAATCCAGGTTGAAGGCGAAGAGCTGCCGCATCTGTTGCTGGTTGACGATGATGCGACCTTTACCCGCGTGATGGCGCGAGCCATGAGCCGTCGCGGCTTTCGCGTGAGCACCGCAGGTTCCGCCGAAGAAGGCCTGGCCCTGGCGCAGGCGGACATTCCCGAGTTTGCCGCGCTGGACTTGAAGATGGACGGCGATTCCGGCCTGGTTCTGCTGCCCAAGCTGCTGGAGCTGGACCCGGACATGCGCGTGGTGATCCTCACCGGTTATTCGAGCATTGCCACTGCTGTCGAGGCGATCAAGCGCGGCGCGTGCAATTACCTGTGCAAGCCGGCCGATGCCGACGACGTCCTGGCCTCGCTGCTTTCGCAGCATTCCGATCTGGATACCCTGGTGCCGGAAAACCCGATGTCGGTGGACCGTTTGCAGTGGGAACACATTCAGCGTGTCCTGACCGAGCATGAAGGCAATATTTCGGCCACGGCCCGCGCGCTGGGCATGCATCGACGCACTTTGCAGCGCAAGTTGCAGAAGCGGCCGGTGCGTCGCTGAACCCAAGCACTACCCCATTCAAGGATGATCGTGTCGAGCGTTCAGGTTGACCCCGGACGCTGAACTTCAATTGAAGCCGAGACATCACCCATGAGTCGCAATGCCGAATATTCAACGGTCAATGACAGCGTTGAAGGTGCTTTCTTTTCGCGAGTATGGAAGCTCACGACCCCTTACTGGCGCAGTGAAGAAAAGGGTCTGGCGTGGATTCTGCTGATAGCGGTCATTGCCCTTTCGCTGTTCAGCGTGGCCATTTCGGTGGTGATCAACAGCTGGTATCGCGACTTCTACAACGCGCTGGAAAAGAAAGACCTGGAAGCCTTCACGCAGCAGATTCTGTATTTTTGCGGGATCGCTGCGGTGGGCATTCTGAGTGCGGTTTACCGCCTCTACCTCACGCAAATGCTGACCATTCGCTGGCGGCGCTGGCTGACCGAGCAGCATTTCGCCAAGTGGCTCAGTCACAAGAACTACTACCAGCTGGAGCAGGGCGGTTATACCGATAACCCTGACCAACGCCTGTCCCAGGATCTTGATCAGTTCACCACCAGCACCTTGTCCCTGGGTTTGGGGCTGATGCGCACGGTGGTCAGTCTGGTTTCGTTTTCCATCATCCTGTGGGGCGTTTCCGGCAGCATCGAATTGTTCGGCATCACCATCCCCGGCTATATGTTCTGGGCGGCCCTGGTGTATGCGGTAGTGGGCAGCTGGCTGACGCACCTGATCGGGCGGCGTCTGATCCTGCTCAGCAACCAACAGGAGCGCTACGAAGCTGACCTGCGTTTCGCCCTGGTTCGGGTGCGGGAAAATGCCGAAAGCATTGCGCTTTCCAACGGTGAGCCCAACGAGAATGAGCGCCTGAGTTCACGGTTCGGCATGGTCTGGGGGAATTTCTGGACGATCATGAAGGTGCAGAAGCGCCTGACGTTCTTTACGGCCGGTTATTCGCAGATCGCCATTATCTTCGCCTTTGTTGTTGCTGCGCCGCGTTACTTCGCGGGCAAGATCGAGCTGGGCGGCCTGATGCAGATCAACTCGGCATTCGGCAACGTGCAGGAGAACTTCAGCTGGTTTATCGACGCTTACACCACGCTGGCCTCCTGGCGCGCGACCTGTGATCGTTTGCTGAGTTTCCGTCAGGCCATGGCCCAGAACGAACAGCGCGAACCGGCTTTCGACATCCATCGCGCTGGCGATGCGTTGAGCTTGAAAGGCCTGGGCTTGCAGCTCGGTGCTGATCGGCAATTGCTGACCAATGCCAATCTGAGTATCGCTGCGGGTGAGCGCGTCATGCTCAGCGGGCGGTCCGGCAGCGGCAAAAGTACCTTGCTCAGGGCGTTGGGTGGTTTGTGGAATGACGGTCATGGCCAGTTGATCGTGCCGGCCGAACGCTATCTGTTCTTGCCGCAGAAGCCTTATCTGCCCATCGGCACCTTGCGCGACGCGTTAAGTTATCCACAGGCCAGCGACGTTTACCCTGCCGGACGCTTTGCCGAGATTCTGCAAACCTGCCGCTTGAGCCATCTGATTCCGCGTCTGGATGAAAGCAATCACTGGCAACGCATGTTGTCACCGGGTGAGCAGCAGCGCGTGGCGTTCGCCAGGGCATTGTTGTTCGCGCCGCGCTGGTTGTACCTGGATGAGGCGACCTCGGCCATGGATGAAGAAGACGAGGCGGCGCTGTATCAGGCGCTGATCGATGAACTGCCGGGCGTGACCCTGTTGAGCATTGGCCATCGCAGCAGTCTCAAGCGTTTTCATCGCCGGCACTTGCGCATTGAAGGTGGGCAACTGCTCGAACAGCCGCATCCTGAAGCGGTTGTATAGATATGTTGCAGATCGAGTCGTTTTTACGCATGTGATCGTACAACGTCGTGAGCTATCATTGTTTCCTTAACTGCCCTGAGATTGATGTTGGATATGGAAAATCAAAGCGCTCCGCCTCGCGCCCGCAGAAAGCACCGCAGCCTGGCGCAAGAGCTGGTCACTGAATTGTCTGAGCGAATTCGCAGCGGACAGCTCAAGCGTGGGGACAAATTGCCGACCGAGTCGGCGATCATGGAAGAGCAGGGCGTCAGCCGCACGGTGGTGCGCGAAGCGATTTCGCGCCTGCAGGCCTCGGGGCTGGTTGAAACCCGGCATGGCATCGGCACCTTTGTGCTGGATACGCCAAGCCCGAGCGGTTTCCGTATCGACCCGGCGACTATTGTCACCTTGCGTGATGTGCTGGCGATTCTCGAATTGCGGATCAGTCTGGAAGTGGAATCTGCCGGTCTGGCTGCGCAACGTCGTACCGACGAGCAGTTGCTGGCCATGCGTCAGGCGCTGGATGCGCTGACTGAAAGCGCCGCACATGCCAGCGATGCCGTGGCGTCGGACTTTCAGTTCCACCTGCAAATCGCGCTTTCCACGGGCAACCGCTATTTCACCGACATCATGACCCACCTGGGTACCAGCATTATTCCGCGGACGCGCTTGAACTCGGCACGTCTGGCTCATGACGATCAACAGCACTACATGAATCGTCTCAGCCGGGAACACGAAGAGATTTACGACGCCATCGCTCGCCAGGACTCGGACGCCGCCCGCGCCGCCATGCGCCTGCACCTGACCAACAGCCGCGAACGCTTGCGCCACGCCCATGAAGAGGCAGAATCGCAGCGGGCTTGAGATTGCGAGAAGGTTAACTCGCCGGTCGGCATCTCGTAGGAGCCAGCTTGTTGGCGAGGCGTTGGGCCAGGTGATACGGCTGACGCTCCGAATGGGTACCTGTTGGAGATTCTATGTCTGAGGGCAACCGCCAGGCGCCGCAGATGTATTGTCTGAACCGACGCCTTCCCGGCTAAAGCCGGTCCC
This sequence comes from Pseudomonas sp. DSP3-2-3, assembly GCF_049898225.1. Taxonomy (NCBI): domain Bacteria; kingdom Pseudomonadati; phylum Pseudomonadota; class Gammaproteobacteria; order Pseudomonadales; family Pseudomonadaceae; genus Pseudomonas; species Pseudomonas sp. DSP3-2-3. The sequence goes on from NZ_JAFCXH010000036.1 coordinate 20,422, forward strand.
ACTGGATCGCGCTGGTTTTGTGGGACCGGATTTATCCGGGAAGACGGCATTCCACTAGACGCAAATGCATCGGCTTTATGTCCTATCGCGAACGTTGCGTAGATCCGTTGGAGGCTTGCCCGCGAAGAGGCCGGTACGTCTTGCGAAGCTTCAAACCAGAACCAATGCGTTCGCGGGCAAGCCTCGCTCCAACGGGACTATCGGCGCGGGCTCCCAGCCAATGACGTCGTACGACTTTCGTTCTATATCCAATCTCGCCAAGCCCCATTCCTGCGGGCTTTGTCCTATGGATAATGACCGCCGACGCAAATATCTCCAAATCCCTGTTGAGTCATCTTATTTTCAGTTGTACGATGACTTACGACATCAGCACAGGACTGATGATCCATTCACTTTTTTTTGCTTCCCAGGGTGTTCGAATAATGAATCCACAAGAACTGAAGTCCATCCTTTCCCACGGTCTGCTGTCCTTCCCGGTTACCGATTTCAATGCTCAGGGCGACTTCCATCGCGCTGGCTACATTAAACGTCTTGAGTGGTTGGCCCCTTACGGTGCCAGCGCTTTGTTCGCTGCCGGCGGTACAGGTGAGTTCTTCTCCCTGGCAGCCAGCGAATACTCCGAAGTGATCAAGACTGCGGTCGATACTTGCGCTACCAGCGTGCCGATTCTTGCCGGTGTCGGCGGTTCAACCCGCCAGGCTATCGAATACGCGCAAGAAGCCGAGCGTCTGGGTGCCAAGGGCCTGTTGTTGCTGCCGCACTATCTGACTGAAGCCAGCCAGGACGGCGTTGCCGCCCACGTTGAAGCTGTGTGCAAATCGGTCAAGATCGGCGTTATCGTCTACAACCGTAACGTTTGCCGCCTGACTGCTCCGCTGCTGGAACAGCTGGCCGAGCGTTGCCCGAATCTGATCGGTTATAAAGATGGCCTGGGCGATATCGAACTGATGGTTTCGATCCGCCGTCGCCTCGGCGATCGCTTCTCGTACCTGGGCGGTTTGCCGACCGCTGAAGTCTACGCCGCTGCCTACAAGGCGCTGGGCGTACCGGTTTACTCGTCTGCGGTATTCAACTTCGTACCGAAACTGGCGATGGACTTCTACCACGCTATCGCCAAGGAAGATCACGTTGCCGTTGGCAAAATGATCGACGACTTCTTCCTGCCATACCTGGACATTCGTAACCGTAAATCCGGTTATGCCGTGAGCATCGTCAAGGCAGGCGCCAAAATCGCTGGCTATGACGCAGGTCCGGTGCGGACCCCTCTGACTGACCTGACTGGCGAAGAGTATGAAATGCTCGCCGCCCTGATGGACAAGCAAGGTAAGCAGTAACAAATCCACAGGTAACTAACCGCTGAGCGATCAGCGGTTTTTTGCCCTTGGGTGTTTGCCAGCAGCAAGGATCGTAAGGACGCGTTTGTACTGTAGGTAGGACGATTCGCCGTGAGCGATATCGCCTAAGGGGCCGGCAGGCGTTAGCAACACATAAAAAAACAGTTTCACCCGCGTAAAAAAAATAATTAGTGGGAGTTCACACACATGCTAAAAACCAAGCCGACTCACGTCCGCTATTTGATCCTGTTCATGCTGTTCCTGGTGACCACGATCAACTACGCCGACCGCGCTACCATCGCTATCGCCGGTTCCAGCCTGCAAAAAAGTCTCGGAATCGACGCCGTAACACTCGGTTTTATCTTCTCTGCGTTCGGCTGGGCTTACGTGGCCGGTCAGATCCCTGGCGGCTGGCTGCTTGACCGCTTCGGTTCGAAGAAAGTCTATGCCCTGAGCATTTTCACCTGGTCGCTGTTCACCGTGCTGCAAGGCTATGTCGGTGAGTTCGGTGTCTCTACTGCAATCGTCCTGCTATTCCTGCTGCGTTTCATGGTGGGTCTGGCCGAAGCGCCATCCTTCCCGGGCAACGCGCGCATCGTGGCAGCCTGGTTCCCGACCGCTGAACGCGGCACGGCATCCGCCATCTTCAACTCCGCGCAATACTTTGCCACTGTGCTGTTCGCCCCGCTAATGGGCTGGATCGTCTACACCTACGGCTGGCAGCATGTGTTCATCGTGATGGGTTCCATCGGCATCGTGTTCTCGGTGATCTGGATGAAAGTCATCTACAGCCCGCGCGAACACCCACGCATCAACAAGGAAGAGTTCGATCACATCGCCAACAACGGCGGCATGGTCGATATGGATCAGGACAAAGGCAAAGGCAGCAGTTCCGGCCCGAAATGGGATTACATCCGTCAATTGCTGACCAACCGCATGATGCTCGGCATCTACCTGAGCCAATACTGCATTAACGGCATCACTTACTTCTTCCTGACCTGGTTCCCGGTGTACCTGGTTCAGGAACGCGGCATGACCATCCTCAAGGCCGGTATCATCGCGTCCTTGCCAGCAATCTGCGGCTTTATCGGCGGCGTGTTGGGCGGGATCATTTCCGACTACCTGCTGCGCAAGGGCCATTCTCTGACCTTCGCTCGCAAGGCGCCAATCATTGGTGGCCTGCTGCTGTCGACCTCCATCGTTGCGTGTAACTATGTCGACATCGAATGGATGGTCGTGGGCTTCATGGCACTGGCGTTCTTCGGTAAAGGTGTGGGCGCATTGGGTTGGGCGGTCATGTCCGATGCCTCGCCGAAACAGATTGCCGGTTTGAGCGGCGGCCTGTTCAACACCTTCGGTAACATCGCATCGATCACTACCCCAATCGTGATTGGCTACATCATCAGCACCACTGGTTCGTTCAAATGGGCTCTGGTGTTCGTGGGTGCCAACGCCGTCGTGGCAGTGTTCAGCTACATCTTCATCGTGGGAGAGATCAAACGCGTTGAATTGAAAGAGCCTCCAACCAAGGGGCCACTGATTGGCGAAAACGCCAGCGACCTTTCTCAAGCTAAATCCTGAGGAAACCGTGATGAACCTGATTCAACATGCCGATTCGCCACGTTACATCCGGCTCCATGAGCTGGATAACGTGGTCGTGGTGGTCAACGACCAGGGTGTGCCAGCCGGCACTGAGTTCGACAATGGCCTGGTGACCATCGACAACGTACCGCAGAGCCACAAGGTCAATACTGTCGATATCGCCGAGGGCGAGCCGATTATCCGTTACGGGCATACCATTGGTTATGCCTTGCAGCCGATTCCACGGGGCAGTTGGGTCAGGGAAGATCAGTTGCGCATGCCTTCAGCGCCCGCGCTGGACAGCTTGCCGATGTCTGACGCGGTGCCGCAACAGCAGGCGCCGCTGGAAGGTTTTACCTTCGAGGGTTATCGCAACGCCGACGGTACCGTCGGCACGCGCAACATTCTCGGCATCACCACCACCGTGCAGTGCGTGACCGGTGTGCTGGACCATGCGGTCAAGCGCATCCGTGACGAGCTTCTGCCCAAATACCCGAACGTCGATGACGTGGTGGCCCTGACTCACAGCTACGGCTGCGGTGTCGCCATCACCGCCACCGACGCGTACATCCCGATTCGTACTGTGCGCAACCTTGCGCGCAATCCGAACCTGGGTGGCGAAGCGTTGGTCATCAGCCTGGGCTGCGAGAAATTGCAGGCCGGACAGGTGATGCACGAGGGTGACAGCTCGGTGGATCTCACTGATCCATGGCTGTATCGCCTGCAGGATTCCAGTCACGGCTTCAACGAAATGATCGAGCAGATCATGGAACTGGCCGAGACCCGCCTGAAGAAACTCGACCTGCGCCGTCGCGAAACCGTGCCGGCCTCCGAGTTGATTCTGGGCATGCAGTGCGGCGGCAGCGATGCGTTTTCCGGCATCACCGCCAACCCTGCCCTGGGCTACGCCTCGGACCTGCTGCTGCGTGCCGGTGCGACGGTGATGTTTTCCGAAGTCACCGAAGTGCGTGACGCGATCTACTTGCTCACCGCTCGCGCCGAGTCGCAGGAAGTGGCTGAAGAACTGGTTCGCGAAATGGACTGGTACGACCGTTACCTGGCCAAGGGCGAAGCGGATCGCAGCGCCAACACCACGCCGGGTAACAAGAAGGGCGGGCTGTCGAATATCGTCGAGAAATCCCTGGGATCCATCGTCAAATCCGGCAGCAGCGCGATCAACGGGGTGCTTGGCCCTGGCGAACGCTTCAAGCGCAAAGGCCTGATTTTCTGCGCAACGCCGGCCAGTGATTTCGTCTGCGGCACCTTGCAACTGGCGGCCGGGATGAACCTGCATGTGTTCACCACCGGGCGCGGCACGCCTTACGGTCTGGCCATGGCGCCGGTGGTCAAGGTTTCGACCCGTACTGAGCTCGCTCAGCGCTGGCCGGACCTGATCGATATCGACGCAGGCCGCATCGCCACGGGCCGTGCGAGCATCGAAGACCTCGGCTGGGAGCTGTTCCACTTCTATCTGGATGTGGCCAGCGGCAAAAAGAAAACCTGGACCGAGCACTATCGTTTGCACAACGACATTACTCTGTTCAATCCTGCGCCGATTACTTGATTGGTTGCTTCCCGCCTTTGGAACGCGGTCACGCGAACTTTGTGGGAGCAAGCTTGCTTGCGAAGACGATAGGTCGGGCCGCAAAGCTCTGTCGGACACACCGGCCTCTTCGCGAGCAAGCTCGCTCCCACGGGATGAACCGTAGTCCACCCGTGGGACCGGATTTATCCGGGAAGACGTAGGTGCTGGCGATGAAGATTTGTATCGTTTGCGCCGGCCTCTTCGCGAGCAAGCTCGCTCCCACGGGATGAACCGTATTCCA
>NZ_JAFCXH010000036.1:25260-40561 GCF_049898225.1 Pseudomonas sp. DSP3-2-3
GTAGTCCACCCGTGGGACCGGATTTATCCGGGAAGACGTAGGTGCTGGCGATGAAGATTTGTATCGTTTGCGCCGGCCTCTTCGCGAGCAAGCTCGCTCCCACGGGATGAACCGTATTCCACCCGTGGGACCGGATTTATCCGGGAAGACGTAGGTGCTGGCGATGAAGATTTGTATCGTTTGCGCCGGCCTCTTCGCGAGCAAGCTCGCTCCCTCGGGTGTAAGTCGGGCGCTGTCCTACACCTTCCCCGCACAAAAATGCGCCAGAGTCAGAATGCTGCGGGTTATGGGCATCGGCACGCTGGCGCGTTCGGCCAGTTCCAGCACGGCATCGCCAATCGCCGCCAGTTCCAGCGGCAAGCCCTTGTCGAAGTCTTGCAGCATGGAAGTGCGCACCGCGCCCATGCTGGCGCCAAAGCGAATAAACGTCTCACGGTCCATGCTCACGCTGGCGTCATAGGTCGTGGCGACCAGCATCGCCTCCTGAAACATGCCCATGGCCAGCTCACGCATCTGCGGCAAGCCGTAGATCTGTCCCAAGGTCGCGCCCGTGATCACCGATACCGGGTTGGAGGTCAGGTTGGCGATGATTTTCGTCCACAGCTGATCGCGCAAACGATCCGTGCCTTGCGCCTCGATACCGCACGCTTCAATCAGTGCCCGCACGCGTTCCAGACGCGGTGTCAGTTTGTTATCCAGTTCGCCGAAGATAATTCGATAAGGGTCGTCGGATTTGACCACGCCGGGGCTCGGACATTGAGCGGTGATGAACACGACGCAGCCGATGATCTGGTTCAGATCCAGCGCATCCGTCAGCAGGCCGCCAGGGTCGACCGCTTCGACGCGTTCGCCATCGAATCGCCCGCCTTCGCCATGGAAATACCACCACGGCACGCCATTGACCACTGGCACGACCACAGTTTGCGGGCCGATCATAGGCTGGATTTGCGGCAGCATCTTGCTCAGCGAATGAGCTTTGGCACAGATGAACACCAGATCCTGTTCGCCCAGAACGACTGCGTCGTTGCTGGCATTGACCCACACGTGGTGCTCGCCGTGCGCATCGCTCAAGTGAATGCCGTCACGCTGCAGGATGCTCAGGGTTTCGCCCCGAGCGAAGACATTGATCGCCTGGCCACTCAGCGCCATTCGGGCGGCCAGCGTGCAGCCGATAGCGCCCGCACCGGCGACACAAATGCGCAGGGAAAAAGAATTCATGACAACTCCGACTGGGAAATACGTCCCGGAAGCGCTCCGGGATGTGTTCAGTATTTACCGGTCGGCAGCCGTCGCACAGCAGTTTTTACAGCTGGCGGGACGGCGCTGTTCAGGCGGCTCCTGGCACCAGCCATGCCGACAGCATTGCCACGTCCCGCAGGTATTCCGGAGTCAGGTGGTTGTACCAGAGCAGAATCATCTCGACCAGGGACGTCACCAGCACCAGAAGGCCTACGCCCCATGCCGCTGCGGCATACAGAAACCCCTTGCCTGCATCCAGGCGCATGAAGGTCGTGATGCCGACGAACAACAGGTACGTCGAATACAGGCCAGCCAGGCCCAGCACCGCAATCGCCAGCCAGCGACTCGGATACAGGCCGGCCAAACCGGCGAGCATAAGCGGCGTGGCGGTGTAGGCCGCGAAACCGATGCATTGATTCAGCGTCGGCCGCGCCTCGAACGTACGGGACATCCAGCGGATGAACGCGCCCATGATGATCGTGCCGATCAGAATAGTTACGTAGAGCAACACGCACAATTGCAGCGCGCTGCTCGCGGTCAGGCGAACTTCTTCACCTTCCGCCAGGCTCCAGCCCACGCGAGTGGTGCCGATGTACAGGCTTATCGCGGGTATCAACGCCAACAGCAACAAATGCAGCAAATAGTGTCGCGGGTGCTGTTCTTCGTCCTGGCGAATGTCCCGCCATGCATGTTCGGGGTTAGTGAACAATTTAATGAAGTGCGCAGTCATGGCAAATCCCTCTTGCTCCAGGCAGCCTCCAGATTACGGCACGCAGCCGTGTCAACTCGTTAGAGGTTAGTTGTCCGTCGGGTTCAGTGCAAAAAGCTGAACGGCGCATGAATTAACATTGCCGTGCCGTGGGATGTAACTGTGTGGCCCGCTGGTCAACTTATTGCACCCGGACCTGAACTTTAATTCGTCGAAAGGCCTCCTCTTATTCAAGGACTTCAGTTATTGATTTGCACAGAAGCCACTTATTCGGGAGAACTCCATGCGCGCACTTACCTATCACGGGGCCCATGATGTCCGGGTCGAAACGGTCGCTGATCCGATCCTCCAGGAAGCGGATGACATTATTCTGAAAGTCACTGCCACCGCTATCTGTGGCTCGGATTTACACCTCTATCGCGGCAAGATCCCGGCCACTGAACATGGCGATATTTTTGGTCATGAGTTCATGGGCATTGTCGAGGAAGTCGGTTCCCAGGTTACGGCGGTACAACCGGGCGACCGCGTGGTGATCCCGTTTGTGATCGCTTGCGGCAGTTGCTTCTTCTGCCAGCTGGATCAGTTCGCCGCCTGCGAAACCACCAACACCGGACGTGGCGCTATTCTGAATAAAAAATCGATTCCGCCTGGCGCCGCGCTGTTTGGTTTCAGCCATTTGTACGGCGGGATTCCGGGCGGCCAGGCTGAATATGTCCGGGTGCCCAAAGGCAATACCGGGCCGTTCAAGGTGCCGGGCACCTTGCCTGATGAAAAGGTGTTGTTCCTCTCCGACATTCTGCCCACCGCCTGGCAAGCTGTGCTCAATGCGGGCATCGGCACAGGTTCGAGTGTCGCCATTTACGGCGCCGGGCCGGTCGGGCTGCTCAGTGCGGCATGTGCGCGGATGCTGGGCGCGGAGAAGATCTTCATGGTCGATCACCACCCGTATCGTCTCGCCTACGCCCAGGCGACGTATGGCGTTATCCCGATCAACTTCGACGATGACGATGATCCGGCCGATACCATCATTCGCCAGACCGCCGGCATGCGCGGTGTTGACGGCGTGATCGATGCGGTGGGTTTCGAAGCCAAGGGCAGCACCACGGAAACCATCCTCGCCACCCTCAAGCTCGAAGGCAGCAGCGGCAAGGCGTTGCGCCAGTGCATCGCTGCGGTCCGTCGCGGCGGTACGGTGAGCGTGCCGGGTGTCTACGCAGGTTTCATCCACGGCTTCATGTTCGGCGATGCCTTCGACAAGGGCTTGACCTTCAAGATGGGCCAGACCCACGTGCAGCGCTATCTGCCGGAGTTGCTGGAACACATCGAGAGCGGCGCGTTGAGTCCCGAAGCGATCATCACCCACCGGATGTCACTGGAAGAGGCGGCCAAAGGCTACAAGATCTTCGACAAGAAAGAGGAAGACTGCCGCAAAGTGATCCTCACGCCGGGTTTCGACAGTCGCGTCGGTGAACCGGAAAGTGTTGAAGGTGTGTTGGCTGTCAGCCAGGGCGCATAAGTCGAAGGCCTTCGCTGAAGGCCTTCGTGATTGAAACCAAGTCGAAATACCTCAGGAATATTTCGACGAATGATGCGGGTAATTCACCAGACGCGCGCCGATCACCATTTCGCTGATCCAGTTGGTCAGCATCGAGCTGTAAATGCTTTGGCTGATGTCACTGCTCAGCGCATGGTCGGCGCCGTCGACTAACCGATACGTCAACGAATGCGCCAGTTCGAACGCGCCGCGATAACTCATCAGCGTGGCGTGGGGCACGTAGTCGTCCTGTTCTGACTCGATGAGCAGCACATCCCCCTTGAATTCCTTGCACGCGGCCAATGCGCGATTATCCGCTGCGGTTACGGCCGAGCGGCGATAGTGGGCGAGTTTGTCCCGATCCAGTTCTTGCTTGGGCATCTCCCAGTCGGCATCCCAATACAGCGCCGGCACCCGCAACGCCAGCCATTTGACCGGGCGCAGGCCGCTGAGGATCGTCGCCAGGTAACCGCCATAACTGCTGCCGATCACCGCGATGGCGGTATTGTCCACAGCCGGATGACTGACCAGCCGGTCGTAAGCGGCGACCAGATCTTCCAGGCTGTCTTCACGAGACACGCGAGCGCGCATTTCATGGGTGCGCTCATGACCGCGCAAATCGAATGTCAGGCACACGCAGCCCAGGCCGGTAATGTTTTTCGCCCGCGCCAGGTCACGTTGTTGGCTGCCGCCCCAGCCGTGGACGAACAGGATGCCGGGGATTTTCGCACCGGGAGTCAGGATCGTTCCCGATATCGATTGGTTATCTACGGCAATTTCAATGCTTTCACTGCTGACACTCATAAGGTTGAACCTGTGTGAATTTGGTAATGAATCCCACGTCCGGGTCGTCGCCCTCGTAAAGCACGTTGGCCCCTGCCGCAAGCGCAGTGGGGCCGTAAATTTCGTGGGTCGAGGCGCAAATAGCCTGTAAGTCGGGATCGGCAGCAAATGCCAGCAAGGCCTCGACTTCCGCCGCGCTGGCCCCGCCGATGCGCCAGGATTGCTCAAGCACGCCGGAGCAGCGCTTGCCTTGAGCATTGGTGCCCTGGGCGATGTCGTAATTGCGCCGGGAAGCGATCAAGTCCGGGAAGCATTCGAAGGCCGCCTGCTCATAACGCATCGCCTGAGTGATGGCGCGCCTGACGGATTCGTCGAGAGGTTGTTTCAGCAGCGTCTGATAATCGCCGCGCACGACCCACAGCGTCGAGCCGCCATACACCGTTTCACCCTGATTGTCCTGGGTCAGGCATTGGGTGCCGTGATAACTGGCGGTGATGCCGGCCACGCTGACCTGCCCGACACTCAAGGTCACGACATCGGTCAGGTCTTCTTCCAGCACCAGCCCCCAGGTTTCGACTTCCTGCATGTCCTGTTGCGCGATGGCCTGGTCGAGCTCGGTTTCATCGTGGGCGACGATCTGGCCGCGCCCCGCAGTGGCCAGGACCGGTTTTACGCGCACTGGGCCATTGGCCAGAATCAGCCGACCCGCGCGATCCGCGTCCTGTTGGTTGAACACGGTGTAACCGGCCAGCACCGCGTCTGTGGTTTGCTCGTCAAACTCCTCGGACCAGCCGGGTGGTTTGGCAGTGGCATTGGGGATAAGAGGATGGGAAATGGCCTTGGTGGCCATGAACGGTTGCGAGATCAACCCGCCGAACAGGTCGTCGGCATCGTCGATATGCAGCGCGCTGTTTTCCTGCTTGCCAATCAGCGTGTCGGAAGGGACGTAATAAAGGCCAGGTTGAGTATGGATGGCATCGTCATACAGGCCTTCAAACTGCGTTCCCAGCAATCCGGCGAGTTTCTCCGCGAGTGCCTGATGCACGACGACTTCGTGTGTTGCGAGCTTTTTATGGGTGGACAAGAGAACTACGGCAGCTTTTTTTATGCTCGTTCTGGATCCGCTCATTGATCAACTCCTGGTCCATAGGATGGTTGAAATAAATCTCCGGCCTAACGTTTCGAGCCGGTGCGCAAAGGTTGAGTTCCGCATTTCTGATGAGTGGCTTGAACTGGTTTTTTCGGGTTGTGAGGGCGGCAGAAGAGGTAGCGCAAAATGCCGGGAGGCTATCGCCTGATTCATGCATTTTGCATGGGCGCTAACTATTAGTGATTTGCTAATTAGTTGATTTTCATGGTGTTTGCGGTTTCCCGATTTCGGGCATGAAAGCTGCTTTGTTAGTTGCTACACGATTCAAGTCTTCACGCTGCACCAGCAACTAAAAAATCAAGGCGACGTATACAGTCGCCATCTGCGGAGAAACCTGATGAACGCTATCGAACTGTTGGAACAAGACCATGTGCGCGTCAAAGACATCCTCAGTCAGCTGAGCGAATCCACCGACCGCGCGGTCAAAAAACGTACCGATCTGCTAGCCAAACTGGAAATGGAATTGACCATCCATACCCAGCTTGAGGAAGAAATCCTGTATCCGGCTTTCAAGGAGGCCGGGAGCAAAGAACAGGACATCATGTATTACGAAGCCAAGGAAGAGCACCGCACCGTGGACTCGTTGGTTCTGCCGGACCTGAAAGTCACCGATCCAGGCACGCCGGAGTTTTCCGGTCGCGTGAAAGTAGTCAAAGAGCTGCTTGAGCACCACATCGAGGAAGAAGAAACCGAGATGTTCCCGCAGTGCAAGAAATTGCTTGGCAAAGAGCGCCTGGAAGAACTTGGCGCGCAGATGGAAACCTTGAAAGCCGAGCTGAAAAAACAGCTGTCGGCGGTTAACAAGGCGGCGTAATCAAGTGTAATGGAGCCTGTGGGAGCGAATTTATTCGCTCCCACATTATTGAAATCGGTGCGATCCTGTGGGACCGGATTCATCCGGGAAGACGTCAGTGCAGACAACACATCTGCAGCGTCTGGGGGGTTGCCCCCAAACATAGAATCCCACGACCTTCGCCGACTATTCTACTTTCGCAGGCTCACCCAACGTCTCACCTTCCCCCAATGCCTTGTATTCCTTACGCAACGCCTTGAGTTCTTTCTGGTCCAGATTGTCCAGGCTCAACAGCGCGTTCTGCGCATCCTTGGTCACGCGCAATAACTCATCGATCTTGATGTGCAGTACATCGTTGTCGCGGTTCTGGGTGTTTTGAATCAGGAACACCATCAGAAAGGTAATGATCGTCGTCGAGGTATTGATGATCAGCTGCCACGTATCGTTGTAGTGAAAATACGGCCCGCTCAAGCCCCACAACCCAATCAGCACGATTGCCGCCATGAACGTCCTGGCGCTGCCGGCCCATTTGGAAAGGCTCTGGGAAAACTTCGAAAATTTCATTTCTGGGACCATTAGTTGAAGTGATGAACTAAAGACCGCAGGAATATCGCGAAATTTCTACTTACAAATTATTTCATCTTGTTGGGCAGTCACCTGATCCGGCTCATTACCAGGACTGACGCCTTCGCGGGCAAGCCCCGCTCCAACGATCCACTAAATCTGTAGGAGCCGAGCTTGCTCGCGAACATAGAATCTCCAACGGAGCCGGTGTCAAACCCCGGACAAAAAAAGACCCGCTACGCGGCGGGCCAATGGGATTCAACAGGAGTGATTGCAGGTTAAGGGCGCAAAGGTGAAAGCGGCGTGAAAAGGATGTCGCAGAAACGCGAAGCCCGGCAATCGCCGGGCTTGATGCAACGTCGAACATGTTCAGCGAGCTTGAGCAGACGCCTGTCCTGCTGATCTGCCTTGGGCTTTCGCCGGGAACGTATGTGGTGCGTTGAGTCTTGAAGCCATTCGGTCAGCAAATTCCTTGGCTTCAATCAAACTTCGACACTTGACCGGGTAGTTGTCCAGCTTCACGACCCAATTGGCCCCGTGAGTACCTTCTTCGATTTGGATAAGCATCTGTACGCATCTCCATTAATTAAGTCGGTGAACACCATGCCGCGTGTCAGCGGCGAGAAATCAGCGAGAAAATCCTGCGCCGAATGGGACGGATGAGCCAGCGAAAAATCACCTAACCGATGAAACGCCGCGACCCTTTCAGATCGCGGCGTTATGGGTGCTGGATGCGCGATTAGTTCAGGTGCGCTTTAAGTTCATTGCCCGCCTGGCGCAGGGCGGCTTTCACTTCCGGGATCTGATGCAGCGGGTTAAGCAGACCGTAATCGTGAACCATGCCGTTGTAACGAACCGCAGTCACCTCGACCCCGGCGGCGTCGAGTTTGCGAGCGTAGGCCTCGCCTTCATCACGCAGCACATCGGCACCGGCAGTCTGGATCAGCGCTGGTGGCAGGCCGCGCAGTTGTTCGGTGGTGGCCTGCAATGGCGAGGCATGGATCTGCGCACGTTCGCCGGCGTTGGTGGTGTAGCTGTCCCAGAACCACTGCATCATGCCTTTGGTCAGGAAGTGGTCTTCAGCGAATTCGTTATAAGAGGCTGTATCGAACTTCGCATCGGTCACCGGCCACAGCAGCAGTTGGAAGCGCAATTTCGGGGTGTTCTGTTCTTTGGCCATCAAACTGACCACCGCCGCCATGTTGCCGCCGACGCTGTTACCGGCTACTGCGAGACGTGAGCCATCGACGCCGATTTCCTTGCCATGTTCGGCAACCCATTTGGTCGCGGCGTAGGCCTGGTTGATCGCGGTCGGGTAGTGCGCTTCAGGGGACGGCGTGTAGTTGACGTAGACCGCCACGGCGCCGGAATTCACTACCAGGTCACGAATCAGACGTTCGTGAGTCGGGTAGTCGCCCAACACCCAGCCGCCACCGTGGAAGAACATGAACACCGGCAAGTCGCCTTTGACATTGGCGGGGCGCACGATTTTCAAACCGATGGATTCGCCTGCCACTTTGATGGTGCGGTCACTGACTTGAACTCCGGAAAGATCCACCTTCACCGACTGTTGTGCGCCGGTCAGCACTGCACGAGCGTCTTTCGGGCTCAGCTGCTCAAGAGGCTTGCCGCCACCTGCTGCCAGGGCGTTGAGAAACCCTTGGGTCTGGTGTTCGACATAAGTGCTTTCAGCGGCAAAAGCAGTGTTGATGGACAGAGCAAGTACGGTCAGGGAAGCGGCTTTCTGGATGAAGTTCATGATGATAGTCCTTGATGATCAGTGAGTAATGGTTGGGCTGTTTCAGCACCATGGACATAGATTAGGGTTCATTCAGAAAGTGATAAAGCGGCTGACTCGCGTTTGACTGTCAACCTGAAGGAGACAGTTGGGCAAATTGCTGCAACGAACTGCTCGCTGTTCTTGTCTATGTTTTATCTCCTCGTTGTGGACTTTTGACATGTCGCCTAATCGTGGCCTTGTATTACTCGCCCGGGGTGGTTATGCCGCCCGTGGTCTGGTTTATCTCATCATCGGTTTTTTTGCGCTGCTTGCTGCGCTGGGTTCCGGGCAGCCGGCAGACAGCCATAGCGGCCTGGAAAAACTGCTCGGCCAACCGTTTGGTCATGCCTTGGTCGGTATTGTCGTTGTCGGCCTGATCGCCTTTTCCGCCTGGCGCTTGCTCCAGGCGACCCGCGATGTGGACCATCACGGCACAAGCTTCAAAGGCATCGCCATTCGCGCCGGTCTGCTGGCGGGCGCTGTCAGCAATGCGTTGCTGGCGTTCTTTGCCTTGAGCCTGCTGATCAGCGGTTTGAATAGCTCAAGTGACTCCAAGGGCGGCGGCAAGACCGAAGACTTTCTCGCGACGCTGCTTTCATGGGATCACTCGAACCTGCTGATTTATCTCGCGGCATTGGTGCCGTTGGTGGTCGGCATCATTCATATCGTCAAAGGCTGGAAAGCGACGTTCGAGAAGTATTTCGAAGCCGATGAACAGGTCATGCGTTATGTGCGCCCCGTCTCACGCTTCGGCCTGATTGCGCGGGGTGTCGCTTTTATCGAGATCGCCGTTCTGCTCGCGATCAGCGGTTCGAGCTATCAGGCCATGCATCCGCCGGGCATGAAAGACGCCATGAACGGTCTGGAAAGCCTGCCGATGGGTTGGCTGGTGCTGTCGGTGGTTGCGGTTGGGCTCATGGCGTTTGCCGTTTACAGCTTTGCCGAAGCGATATGGCGCAAGATCAACATGGATGTGCCGGATGCTCCGGATTTCGTCACCTCACATTTGAAGTAAGCTGCTGATCGAACAGTTTTCCATCAGCGCTTCGGTCAGGAACATTCCATGTCGCGTCATCCAGCAGTAGATGCTCCATTGAGCCCCGAGGCTTTGCAGGCGCGTTACGCGTTCGCCCGGGAGCTCGCGATGAAAGCCGCGCGCCGCGCGCTTGGGCCGTACAAGGAACGCGATTCCTTGGTCGTCGGCCATAAAGGCGATCAACTCCAGGATCTGGTCAGCATCGTCGATCAGGACACCGAGGCGTTCATCAAGCAGCAACTGGCCGAACGGTTCCCGGACGACGGTTTTCTCGGCGAAGAAACCGGTGGAGCGACGCTTGATGCACGTTGTATCTGGGTCGTTGATCCTATCGACGGCACCCGCTGTTTTGTCAACGGCTTGCATGCCTGGTGCGTGTCGATCGGCTTGCTGGTGGACGGCGAGCCCATGGTCGGCGCAGTCGCTGATGCGATCCACGACGAGCTGTTTCATGCCTGTTCGGGGCAGGGCGCCTGGCTCAACGGGCAGCGCCTGAGCGTCAACACCGCGCCTGATATCCGCCACGGCGTTATGGGCGTCGGCACATCGCTGCGGCGCGGCAAAGAGCACTTCATTCCGTTCATTACCCAGTTGCTGGAACAAGGCGGCACCTTCATCCGCAATGGTTCGGGGGCGTTGATGGTGGCGTACGTCGCCGCAGGCCGCCTGATCGGCTACTACGAAACCCACATCAACAGCTGGGATTGTCTGGCCGGGCTGGTACTGGTCAAGGAGGCAGGCGGGCTGCAGAACGACTTCCTGCGTAACGATGGCCTGACTCGGGGTAATCCGCTGCTGGTCGCAAGTCCGCAGGTTTATCAGCAAGTGGCCGAGATGATCGGATCCTCGCTGGACGAGTGAACTGCACAACCGGTCTTGTAGGAGCCGAGTCCTACCGGGCCGATGCAAAACCGGTAGATCGCTGGTCAGATCCAACTCCCAAATGAATACAATAAATTCAGCGCTAATTCACTTTGAGTGATAACTCTTCAACGCCCATTCTTTGCTGGTTGCTGAACGCTCTAAAGTAGTCCCGCCTGCATCGATCTGCTGTTATGGTGCAGCCTTGCATCAGCTAGACCGCGTCCACTTAACTTTCCACTAGGTCTGCGTGCCGCCTCTAACGTTCGTACCGCCAATTGCACAGGGCTGTTCCGTTTGAAGGATCCAGGAGTTGCGCAATGAACGACCATACGCAGGACGCGAGCCTGGATGCGGCGCTTGAGCCCGAGCTTGAAGTTGCGTTGGCCGACTGCGCAGATGACCGATCCGCATTCCCGGAGCCATTCAGCCCCATGGCGTATTGCTTACCTTCAGCGGTAAACCCCTTTGCATCGAGCAGGTAAGCGCCAACTGCGCCAGGGTATTAGGTCTCGACAGCCGTCAGCTATTAGGCAAATCCATGTCGATGCTGATGTCGCCGCAACAGGCAAACCACCTTGAACGCGCGTGTTCCGACCCCTGCTTTGGTGAAAGTGATCCAGTTCGTCTGAGCTTTGGTGGTTCGGACTACAGCGCCTCGCTGCACCGTAGCGAAGACGTGTGGATTCTCGAACTGGAGCCATTTGTAGACGTCTCGCAGGAACACTCCAGAGTCATTGCCCGGGTGCTGCGCAACTTGCAGGCTGTCGATACGTTGGACGCGTTGTTCGCTGTCAGCGTACATGAGATCCAGGTGCTGACTGGCTACGACAGGGTGATGATTTACCGCTTCGAGCCTGAGGGCCATGGCAAGGTAGTGGCCGAAGCGCTGACTGGCAGTTTGCCCAGTTATCACGGTTTGAATTTCCCCGGCTCTGACATTCCCGCTCAGGCCCGGGAGTTGTATCGCTTGAACTGGATCAGGGTGATTCCCGACGCGACGTATACCCCCGTTCCGTTGGTGCCGTTGCTCAGGCCGTCAACAGGGCAACCGCTTGATCTGGGCTTCTCGACCCTGCGCAGCGTTTCTCCGGTTCATTGTGAGTACCTGAAGAACATGGGCGTGGTTTCGTCGATGAGCATTTCGCTGCTGGACAACGGCAAGCTCTGGGGCCTGATCACCTGCGCTCATCCCGAACCGCTGTTTGTACCTCGCGAGCTGCAGGATGCCTGCACCCTGATCGGCCAGCTGCTGTCAGTGAAAATCGCCTCGATTGTCGCGACCCAAATCCAGCGTGAATGGGAGGAGAAAGTTGTCTTGCTCGGGGTGCTGGCCTCAGCCATGAGCCGTACGGATCGGGACGTTCTGGAAGGGTTGGTGAGTCGGCCCGGGCAACTTCAGGCGCTGACCCTGGCGGACGGTGTCGCAGTGCTGATTGCGGATCGACTGCACCTGTTCGGAAACTGCCCAACCCCTGCGCAGGTGCGGGCGCTACATCTGTGGATTCGGGATGTGGGCCTGCCGCAGAAAAAGTCGAAAGAGCGCGCCTTTGGTTTTCAGGGCCTGGGTGTTTTCCATACCCACTCGATGTACCTGGAAAACCCTGCCAGCGCCGCCTTTCGTGATGTGGCAAGTGGTGTCATCGCCTTCATCCTGCCCAAGTCCATCGACAACGCCGTGATGTGGTTTCGTCCACAGTTGACCTCCACGATGAACTGGAGCGGAAATCCGGCCCAGCACCTGAGCCCCGGTCCGCTCGGCTCAGCCAGCCATCGCCTGCACCCTCGGCAATCGTTCGACATCTGGCAAGAACAAGTCACCGGTAAAGCGCAGCCGTGGTCGATGGGCGATCTCTATGCCGCTGAAGACATTCGGCGTTCTGCGCTGGAGCACGATCTGGAGCACCAGGTTCACCGCGAACCGGCGCAGTCGATTTCCACCGGGCTGGAACGGCAACTGCTGGAGCATCGCATCGCGCGCGCGGCACTGCTCAACGAGCTGAATCATCGGGTAAAAAACACCCTCGCGACGGTCCAGGCGATGGCATCTCTCACCGCCAGCAGCTCTGATTCCCTGGCGTCGTTTCGCAAGCGTTTCGATGCGCGGCTGTTTGCCTTGAGTCAGGCGCATGACGCCCTCGCGCAGTCTGAATGGACATCCAGTCAGCTTGCGGATCTGATCCTCCCGCTGCAGGCCTCGGGTGGCGGGACAAACCAGATCACGCTCAAAGGCGATCAGGTCACGCTCGAACCCAGAATATCCCTGACCCTTTCAATGGTGTTCCACGAATTGATGGCCAACGCCCTGCAGCATGGCGCACTGATGTGGCCCTGCGGCCGCGTGACGATTACTGCCACGCTGAACCTGGCCGAAAACCCGCAGGCGCTCAAGATCGACTGGGTCGAAACAGGCGGTCCGCCGGTCAGTGAAAGCGCGGTCAAAGGCTTTGGTTTTCGATTGATCCACCGCAGCATCGAGGGCGAGCTGCAAGGCAAGGCAGAGGTATTTTTCCCAAGTACTGGTCTGCAATGTTCGATGCTCATTTCACGGCTTGAAACGTCGGCAGGCGCAGTATGATTTCGGCAATCGCGCTGCCCCGGGTGTTCCTTGTCGAAGACGAGACAATGCTGGCGATGTTGATCGAGGCAATGCTCGAAGACCTGGGTTACTCAACGGCATTTCACGCCAGCACGCTCGCCGACGGCTTGAACTACGCACTCACGGGGCAGTTCGACCTGGCAATTCTCGACATCAACATCATCGGCGGCACGTCTTTTCCAATCGCCGCAGCAATTGCCGAACGCGGTATACCTTTCGTGTTTTGTTCAGGGTACGGCCACGTCGGCATACCCGAGTTATGGGCAGATCGGCATTGCATTGCGAAGCCTTTCGGTGAAGTGCAATTGGGTGAGGCGTTGCGGGGGCTGCTTCCTGGAGATATCGCGAGCAGTCGCGCAGCCCCGAACTCGATGTAATCCGCCGCGCGCACGGCCGAACCTTCAGCGTTGGTTAAGGCCTGTACCCGACTGCAGACATGCAGCCCGATATAACTGTCGATACGCCACCACCAATTGCTCCAACGTAAACGCCAGATTGCGCCCGCTGGGGTTGGGCAGCACCCAGACGGCTGCACCGCCGAACGTCTGCGCCTGACGTCCCCACTGAATCACCTTCTGCCCGGACAATCCGGCGTAGGCCGCCTTGCCGAGAAACGCTACGTTGAGCGGCGCATAGCGGGCAATCTTCTGCTCAAAACTCACCGCGACTGCGGTGAATTCCTGAGCGGACAATTGATCAGCCCGCGCGGTGGGCCGTGCGACCACGGCGGTCAATCCACAGTGGTACTCAAGGATTGACCGGTCGTTTTCCGGCCGCACTTCTTCGCCCGTGAACCCGGCCAGATGAAGCGTGCGCCAGAAGCGATTTCCCCGCCCCGCGAAATGGTGCCCTTGGGCTGCAGCCAGCAAGCCGGGATTGATCCCGCAAAAAACCACTGACAGACCTTCAGCCAGAATGTCTTCAAGTCCTTGCATGTCACCTCTCAGCCGCAGATCACGTTGACGGCATTGCGCACCAGGCCGGTCAACTGTTCGCGGGATTTCCCCGCCCGCGCGCGTATCGAAATGCTATACAGCAGCGAGGAGGCGAGTATGCCAGACATCCTGCAAGCCGAATCGGAACTGTACATCGCCAGCGCGGCAGTGGGCGTGGCGACGGCGAATCGCTATCCCGCGTCCAGTTATCCGCCTCGCTGGCTCGCTACCAGCAAATGGTTATTCACTCGTTCGGCCAGGTCGCGGACACCTTGCAGGCAATCAACCATGGCGCTGAGCAGAACCTGGCGCAAGACGACGCCTTGCGCGCCGCTGACACCAGCTTGCGTTTGAATCAACAGGCTTACGCCCAGGGCGAAAACAGCATTCCACCACCCCGAGCGATTCAAACCCGCGCTCGAAGCGAGCTGCCGGCGATTGCAGGTCGACTACATCGATTGCTATTTGATCCACACGCCGTTCGCCTTCCAGCCTGGCGACAATCAGGACCCACGGGACGCTCTGGGACAGGTCATCTACGATGGCAAAATCACCTTGCTCGACACCTGGCGCGCCCTTGAAAGCCTGGTGGATGAAGGCCGCTGCAAGTCCATCGGCCTCTCGGACATCACGCTGGATGCGCTGAAAGAGATCGTCGCCGCTGCACGGATCAAACCGGCCGTGGTGCAAATCGAAGCGCACCCGTTTTTGCCTGAATGGGAGATGCTCGAGTTCTGCAAACAGCACGGGATTGTTCTCCTGGCCTTTGCCCCGCTGGGCCACGGGATGGAACCGAATGTGCTGCAAGACCCGGTGATCACCGACATAGCCCGCAACCTGCGAAAAAGCCCGGCACAAGTCGCACTCGCCTGGGCAGTCCAGCGCGGCACCGCTTTCCTGACAACCTCAGCAACGCCAAGCCGTATCCAGGAAAACTTCAACATCACGACGCTGCCACACCGAGCGACGAGCGAGATCAACGAAGAAATCACCACCCGGATTCGATTTAATTCGGTGGTTGAGACGGGGGTTCCAGGGTTTATTCCGCGTAAGAAATGATGGGGGGAAGGGGCTCATCAAAGTCGACCCTTGAGCTTACGGGCACAAAAAAAGACGTCTTTGGACGTCTTTTTTTGGTTGGGTTTGGTGCAGGGGTAAGTTGGAATTTTGTCGTATCTAATTGATTTTTATGTCTTGCACTGACCTTGCCCCTGAAAAACGTATCCCTTGCCAGGTGTCTCAATAGCCGCAAGGATACGACATGACTAAGTCCAAGACAGACCGCGTTAAATACACCCTCGAGTTCAAGCTTGAGGCC
>NZ_JAFCXH010000037.1:0-40421 GCF_049898225.1 Pseudomonas sp. DSP3-2-3
TGGTCTGGCTGCGCGACTCGCCTTGGATGTAGGCCATAACGAAAAAATGCCCCGTATCTTTCGATACGGGGCATTTTCCTAAACCTTCGGGCGGATTGCTAGGTTTTCACACAGTCTGTTCGGGCGCCTTTTTCAGTTGTGGTTTTAATTACCTGTCGAAGTTGATCTCGCCAATCCTCGGGGCGTGGTGCGTTTTTTCGCCCGTCTGCGTCATGAGAGCGTTTCGGATTTCAGCGCTATTGGGGTTTATCGCCGGGCGAAATTAATTGTTGAAGGGATATTCCAACGTTGTAATGCAGCGGTATCTATCGGGTGTATTCTTAACTCGTTGAACGGGTAGTTTCAGCCTGGATGACTATTTTATTGGCGACAGATTTATACAGTTTTCCGCGGGCTGTAATTAATGCTTTGTTGATAAATCAGATTTTGTAGCTATTTCCGATGTCGTATCAAGGGTTGGCTTCAAATCAAGGAGGATGTAATGGCTGGGTTTCCTGTGGCAGTGAATGCTCCGAGTTTGCTCGTAGAGTTAATGGAAGTTAATTCTGTGGGGGGTGAAAGTTTAATCAGGCTGAGCAGGCTTGGTGACAGAAGTCTGGCGGCGATGGTGCCCGCTGCAACTATGGGTGTAGATGAGCGCGGCGCGCCTGTTGAGCGCAACAACTTTAATGATGGTGATGAAATTGATGTGTTATGGCGGGGGGTTGACAGTAAGGGTGTAGAAGTCAGCTGGTCCCAGGCGTTGAAAGTTACCAATCGATCCCCTGCGCGGGCATTTGAATTTCAAGTGCCTTCCGATAAGGTTAAAGCGCTGGCGGGTAGTAAAGCTTTTTTTTCCTATCAGGTAACCCAAGGGCCCAATTCACAGGAGCCGGGGAAGATTCTGCATTCGCCTGCACTGGAAATATCCATCGATGGGCTCATCCTGGAAGCGCCTCAGGTAGTCGAGGCCGTGGGCGACTCGCTAGACCCGGAAAAACTTGGCGGCACCCAAGGCAATCGATTTGCTACGGTGACAGTTGATTATCCAGCAATGGCACTTGGCGATATCGTTGAAGTTTACCGTAATGGTAATCCGGTTGAAGATATTCCTATCAGCGATAGCAATCTGAGAAATCGCCCATTGAGGTTTCAGTGGAAACAAGCAGACCTTGTTCCTCTTACCGGTGATGTCATGACGGTCCACTATGTAGTTTATCGAGGGCAACCCGAGCAGGCCTATATCTCAAAAGTTATCACTCTGCGTGTGGGACCTAGCCTGGTCGCATTACCTCCTTTCATCAATGAGGTCAAAGAGGGGCGTCTTGAGCCTGGCTCTTATACAGAAAAAGTTTTCGTTCATATCCCTCCTGCAGCAACGTTGGTGGGGGATATGGTCAATTTTTATTGGGTGGGTGCGGGAGAAGTCGGAAGTCTGCGAGATCGGTTGCCGGTGACTGCGCGTAACGTCAATGGCGATCTGAAATTTGACGTATATGAAAATGTTATCAGCCCAAATAGAAGGCGGTTGGTTAAAGTCTATTACACCATTACTCGTCTCATTAACGGGCGAACGGTCACCCTGCGATCACCAGATCTGAATTTTTTCGTGGGTACCGCCGAGGAGCAACAGGCATTTACTCAGTCCGGAGGGCTTGGACTGATAGAGGTCAAGGAAGCTGCGGACGGGGTTCTGGATACAACTCCGGTCAAGGATGCAACGCTTGTTGTGCCGTTCGCCGCTACTCAGGCAGGCGATGAAGTCAGTGTCTACTGGCGGATTGAGGGGGAGCAGGACAGTCAGCTGATCGGTACGCAGGTTGTGACAGCGGAAAACGTCGACTCGGATCTGACTTTTACCGCGCCGGCCAGTTTGGTGGACAGCTCCGTCAATAAACGTGCATCGATCTATTACGTCATCAAGCGTCCGGGAGATCCCGAGCCCACTTATCTGGAATCGCCATACACGAATATCAGAGTAGGGCCGCTCACTGGCGATCAACTATTGCCGCCCAGAGTCATTGAAGCGAACGAGGATGACGAGCTCGACCCGATGCAGGCGCTGGATGGCGCGACGGTCGAAGTACCTGCATACCCGGCGATGGCGATCGGGGATCAGATCAAGGTTACCTGGGATGGCGGGCCAGGGCCCGGAACCGTCAGTATTCCTGTGACAGTCAGCAAGGTGGGCCCGCTTTCGGTCAAGGTCCCGGCCAGTGCGGTCGCTTACTCTGTGGATTACCGCGTTCTGGTGTCATATGAAGTCATTCGAGCTTCCCAATCCACAGTTATCTACTCACCCAGCCGGTTAATCCTCGAACTTGGTTTTTACGACGAAGAGTTGACTGTGCCGCGAATTACTCAGGCGCCTAACGGCGTGCTGGACCTTTCCACTGCCGCTGACCCGATCAACGTCGTGATTGAGCGTTGGCCGCATATCGCTCCAGGACAAAGGGTCTGGCTGAGGCTCGAAGGGGTTGCCGCTGACGGTACCCCCTTGGTCGTAACCATCGCACATGCAACTGGCTTAAGTGATGCTGAGGTCCAGCGTAGCCTCAGCTTCACCAGTGCCAAAAGTGAGTTTGCTCGGCTCAAGAATGGCAGCCGTCTGAAGGTCGTGTTCAAAGTGGCATGGGATGGAGACGTCGATGAAACTGAGGCTCGCCTGTTTCCAGCGTATGAAGTCGAGATCAGACAGCCGGGTGCCCAACCTGGGACTACGCTGAGTATCGCTTCGCATGATCTCAATCTGGGCGGGTATTTTGCGCTGATTGATGACGCGTATCGTGCCAATCCCACCAGCAAATCGACGGCGATTCGCACTGCGACGGGTGGCCGTCCTCCATATCGGTATTCGTCCAGTAACCCTGCGGTTGCTCGGGTCGATGCCGGATCGGGAAAAGTCAGCGCCCTGCGTAATGGAGTCGCGATCATTACGGTGACGGATCAGGATGGGGCGACGGTGACGTACCGGGTTATCGTTACCGGTGTCCATGCGCTTGAGAAGATACCTGTAGGCTTCCATACGTATGAGGCGTGCAACAAGGACGCCAGGCAAAACGGGTTGCGAATTCCTACCCTGGACGAATGGAAAACGATGCGGACCCTGAGTAGTGGCAAGTTGAATCTTCCTTATCTTGAAGGAAGTGGGGGAGCATGGGACCGAAGGGTATGGACCTCAACTACAGATGGTTACCAGCGTGTGTCATTCTGGCCTGACGATGGCAAAACCCAGTCGCTTGCTGATGAGAGCGTCTGGAAGGGCGAGTCGTCTGGTCCCATTGGCCGGGCAGGTGAAACCGCTCATGGCTTCGGTCTCAGAGACTAAGCCGTGTTCGCTTCAGGCGCCCGGTCAAGGGCGCCTGGTGCTTTCCTGTCTGTAGGCATCGGTTGTCTTTACCCTCGTCAACTGTGACAGCGTATTCAGGATTCGCCGACCTGCCCATCCAACAACCCCATAAACGCCCGCGCCGCATTGGACAGCGTGCGCTCGGTATGCAGGATGTAGCCCAGATGCCGGGTGAGCTGGATGCCGGGCAGGGGAATGCGCGCCACTTGTTCATCCAGCATCGTGCGCGGCAGTACGCTCCAGGCGAGGCCGATGGAAACCATCATTTTGATCGTCTCCAGATAATTGGTGCTCATGGCGATATCGGGTTTGAGGCCCTGCGCTTCGCAAAGGCCGCTGACGATATGGTGGGTAAAGGTGTTGTTGCCGGGGAATACCGCCGGGTAGCGAACAATGTTCTGCAGCGTCATCGGGCCGCTGTTGGCCAGCGGGTGTTCCGGTGCTGCAACAAAGTCCAGCGGGTCTTCCCATACCGGCACGGCCTTGATCAGGTGGTGAGGATCAGGTGCGAGGGTGATCACTGCCAGCTCGGCGCGTCCGTGGAGAATTTCTTCGTAGGCCACTTCCGAATCGAGAAACTGAATATCCAGCGCCACCAGTGGGTACAGGCGCGTGAATTCCCTTAATAGAGGAGGAAGCCGATGCAGGCCGATGTGGTGGCTGGTGGCGAGCGTCAGGCGTCCGGTCACTTCACCGGTGAGATTGGTCAGCGCGCGGCGGGTGTCCTCCAGCACATCGATGATTTGGTAAGCCCTCGGCAGCAAGGCTCTTCCGGCTTCTGTCAGGCTGACTTCACGGCCCAAGCGGTCGAACAAACGCACCTTCAGTTGCTGCTCCAGACCTGCGATCCGTTTGCTGATCGCCGGTTGGGTCAGGTGCAGGCGTTCGCCTGCGCCGGAGAAGCTACCGGTTTCGGCAATGGCGATAAAAGCGTTGAGGTTGGCGAGATCCATTCTCAGATTCCAGTTGGTTATCCAAAGCATAAAAAATATGAATTTGAGTTATTTAAGCATATTCCATAGCATGTCCGCACAAGCTAAAGGGTCATCGAGTCGATTGCCCAAAGCATAGAAATACGCTGATGAGGATGTGCCAATGACCGGCAAGACGCTGTACGACAAGCTCTGGGAAGCCCACGAAGTCAAGCGACGGGACGATGGCTCGTCGCTGATTTATATCGATCGTCACATCATCCACGAAGTGACTTCGCCGCAAGCCTTCGAAGGTCTGCGTCTGGCCGGGCGTAAGCCATGGCGGATCGATGCCAACATCGCGACCCCGGACCACAACGTACCGACCACCCCTGAGCGCAAGGGCGGCATCGAAGCCATTGCCGATCAGGTATCCCGCCTGCAGGTTCAGACCCTGGACGACAACTGCGATGAATATGGCATCACCGAATTCAAGATGAATGACGTGCGCCAGGGCATCGTTCACGTGATCGGTCCCGAGCAGGGCGCAACCTTGCCGGGCATGACCGTCGTTTGTGGCGACTCGCACACTTCGACCCACGGCGCATTTGGCGCATTGGCCCACGGCATCGGCACTTCCGAGGTTGAGCACGTGCTCGCCACCCAGTGTCTGGTCGCCAAGAAAATGAAAAACATGCTGGTGTCGGTCGAAGGCAAGCTGCCATTCGGCGTGACCGCCAAAGACATCGTCCTGGCCGTGATCGGCAAGATTGGTACCGCTGGCGGCAATGGCCACGCCATTGAATTTGCCGGCAGCGCGATCCGCGATTTGTCGGTGGAAGGGCGCATGACCATCTGCAACATGTCCATCGAAGCCGGGGCGCGGGTTGGCCTTGTGGCTACCGATGAAAAGACCGTTGCCTACGTCAAGGGTCGTCCTTTCGCACCCAAAGGCGAGCAATGGGACATGGCGGTCGAAGCCTGGAAAGATCTGGTTTCCGACGCCGATGCGCACTTCGACACCGTGGTGACCCTCGACGCTGCCCAGATCAAACCGCAAGTCAGCTGGGGCACGTCTCCGGAAATGGTCCTTGCCGTGGATCAGAATGTCCCGGACCCGGCCAAGGAAGCGGATCTGGTCAAGCGCGACTCCATCGAGCGTGCCTTGAAATACATGGGCCTCAAGGCCAATCAGGCGATCACCGATATCCAGCTGGATCGCGTGTTCATTGGTTCCTGCACCAACTCGCGGATCGAAGACTTGCGTGCGGCGGCGGACATCGCCAAGGGCCGCAAAGTCGCCTCGACCATCAAGCAGGCGATCGTCGTGCCGGGCTCGGGCCTGGTCAAGGCGCAAGCCGAGAAGGAAGGTCTGGACAAGATCTTCATCGAGGCCGGTTTCGAATGGCGTGAGCCAGGCTGCTCTATGTGTCTGGCGATGAACCCGGATCGCCTGGAAAGCGGCGAGCACTGCGCTTCCACGTCGAACCGCAACTTCGAAGGTCGTCAAGGCGCCGGTGGCCGTACGCACCTGGTCAGCCCGGCGATGGCTGCCGCAGCCGCCGTGAATGGTCGTTTCGTCGACGTCCGTGACTTGATTCAGCACTAAGGAGCCCAGCATGAAAGCCTTTACTCAGCACACCGGCCTTGTCGCTCCTCTGGATCGTGCCAACGTCGATACCGATCAGATCATTCCCAAGCAGTTCTTGAAGTCGATCAAGCGCACGGGTTTTGGCCCGAACCTGTTCGATGAGTGGCGTTACCTGGATATCGGGCAACCGTATCAGGACAACTCCAAGCGTCCGCTGAATCCGGATTTCGTGCTCAACGACGCGCGTTATCAAGGCGCCAGCGTATTGCTGGCCCGGGAAAATTTCGGCTGCGGCTCCAGCCGCGAGCACGCCCCGTGGGCTCTGGAAGAATATGGTTTCTGCGCAATCATCGCGCCGAGCTTTGCTGACATCTTCTTCAACAACAGCTTCAAGAACGGCCTGTTGCCGATCATTCTCGACGAAGCCGATGTGGATGAACTGTTCCAGCAGGTGGAGGCCACTCCTGGCTACCAGCTCAATGTTGATCTGGCCACGCAAACCGTAACGCGCCCGGATGGCAAGGTCTTGAGCTTCGAGATCGACGCGTTCCGCAAGCACTGCCTGCTCGAAGGTCTGGACGACATCGGACTGACGCTCAAGGACGGCGAGGCAATTGCCACCTTCGAGAGCAAGCACCGCGCCAGCCAGCCGTGGTTGTTTCGCGGCTGATAAAGAACTCGTGGGACCGGCTTTAGCCGGGAAGGGGCATTGCTGACGAACGATTTTCAGTGAATGTGCTGGCCTTTTCCCGGCTAAAGCCGGTCCCACAGATTCAGCACCCAAAGGACAACCTAAATGACCACCGCCCACACGCAAGTCGTACAACGTCAATTCGGTGAACAGGCCGCGGCCTATCTGAGCAGTGCCGTACACGCTCAAGGCACCGAGTTCGCGCTGCTACAGGCGCAAGTGGCGGGGCGCAGCGATGCGCGGGTGCTGGATCTGGGGTGCGGCGCTGGCCATGTGAGCTTTCATGTCGCCCCGGCGGTTGGTGAAGTGGTAGCGTATGACCTTTCGCAGCAAATGCTCGATGTGGTCGCCGCTGCCGCGCAGGATCGCGGGCTGGGCAATATCAGCACCGTGTGCGGCGCAGCAGAGCGTTTGCCCTTCGCGGACGGTGAGTTCGACTTCGTGTTCAGCCGTTATTCGGCGCATCACTGGAGCGATCTTGGCCTGGCCTTGCGCGAGGTGCGTCGCGTACTGAAACCGGGCGGTGTGGCAGCGTTCATTGATGTCATGTCGCCAGGCAGCCCGCTGCTGGACACTTATTTGCAGACCGTCGAAGTGCTGCGCGACACCAGTCATGTACGGGATTATTCGGCAGGTGAATGGTTGCGTCAGGTCAGCGAAGCCGGCCTGTTCACGCGCAGTCACAGTCGTCAGCGTCTGCACCTGGAATACAGCTCGTGGGTTGAGCGCATGCGCACGCCGCAAGCCCTGCGCGTGGCCATTCGCGAGTTGCAGCAGGCCATGGGCGCCGAAGTGCGCGAGTATTTCGAGATTGCCGCCGACGGCTCGTTCAGTACCGATGTACTGGTGTTGTGGGCCGAACGCTAGTTTTCAGAGCGGCGCTGATGCACAGCGCCGCAATAAAAATTTGAGGATGTTATGAGCAAGCAGATTCTGATTCTCCCAGGTGATGGCATTGGTCCGGAAATCATGACCGAAGCGGTCAAGGTGCTGGAACTCGCCAATGAGAAGTATCAGCTGGATTTTGAACTCAGCCACGACGTGATTGGCGGCGCGGCCATCGACAAGCATGGTGTGCCGCTGGCCGACGAAACTCTGGATCGCGCCCGTGCTGCCGACGCCGTATTGCTTGGCGCGGTAGGCGGTCCGAAATGGGACACCATCGAGCGCGACATCCGTCCAGAACGCGGTCTGTTGAAGATTCGTGCGCAGCTGGGTCTGTTCGGTAACCTGCGTCCGGCCATCCTCTATCCGCAACTGGCAGACGCGTCGAGCCTCAAGGCTGAGATCGTTGCCGGTCTGGACATCCTGATCGTTCGCGAATTGACCGGCGGGATCTACTTCGGCGCGCCACGCGGCACTCGTGTGCTGGAAAACGGCGAGCGTCAGGCTTACGACACACTGCCGTACAGCGAAAGCGAAATCCGTCGCATCGCCCGGGTCGGTTTCGACATGGCGCGTGTGCGCGGCAGGAAGCTGTGCTCGGTGGACAAGGCCAACGTGCTTGCCTCCAGCCAACTGTGGCGCGAAGTGGTTGAGCAGGTAGCCAAGGATTATCCAGACGTCGAGCTGAGTCACATGTACGTCGACAATGCCGCCATGCAGCTGGTGCGTGCGCCGAAGCAATTCGACGTGATCGTCACCGATAACCTGTTCGGCGACATTCTGTCCGACGAAGCGTCGATGCTCACCGGTTCCATCGGCATGCTGCCGTCGGCTTCGCTGGATGCCAACAACAAAGGCATGTACGAGCCGTGCCACGGTTCTGCGCCGGACATCGCCGGACAAGGTATTGCCAACCCGTTGGCGACTATCCTGTCGGTCTCGATGATGCTGCGTTACAGCTTCAACCAGACCGTTGCCGCCGATGCCATCGAGAAGGCCGTGAGCCTGGTGCTGGATCAAGGTCTTCGCACCGGTGATATCTGGTCGGCAGGCAATGCCAAAGTCGGTACGCAGGAAATGGGCGATGCGGTAGTCGCCGCGCTGCGCAATCTGTAATATCTCGGGCCCGCTGCAACTTTCGACATCGAAAGCAGCGGCCCACTTTTTGTAAAAGGTGTAGTTGCGATGAAACGTGTAGGTCTGATCGGTTGGCGTGGCATGGTCGGTTCCGTGCTCATGCAGCGGATGCTGGAAGAGCAGGATTTTGATCTGATCGAGCCGGTATTCTTCACCACCTCCAACGTCGGTGGCCAAGGCCCTGCCGTGGGCAAGGACGTTGCGCCGCTCAAGGATGCCTACAGCATCGACGAGCTGAAAACCCTTGACGTGATTCTGACCTGCCAGGGCGGCGACTACACCAATGAGGTGTTCCCGAAACTGCGCGAGGCCGGTTGGCAGGGTTACTGGATCGACGCCGCCTCCAGCCTGCGCATGCAGGACGATGCAGTGATCGTGCTCGATCCGGTGAACCGCAAGGTCATTGATCAGCAGCTCGACGCGGGCACCAGGAATTATATTGGCGGCAACTGCACGGTCAGCCTGATGCTGATGGGCCTGGGCGGGTTGTTCGAAGCCGGTCTGGTGGAGTGGATGAACGCCATGACCTATCAGGCGGCTTCCGGTGCCGGCGCGCAGAACATGCGTGAGCTGATCAAGCAGATGGGCGCAACCCACGCGGCAGTTGCTGACGAGTTGGCCAATCCGTCCAGCGCGATTCTGGACATCGACCGCAAGGTCGCTGCAGCCATGCGCAGCGATGCCTTCCCGACGGAAAATTTCGGGGTGCCGTTGGCGGGTAGCCTGATTCCGTGGATCGACAAAGAGCTGCCGAACGGCCAGAGCCGCGAAGAATGGAAAGGCCAGGCCGAGACCAACAAGATTCTGGGTCGATTCAAGAGCCCGATTCCGGTCGATGGCATCTGCGTGCGGATCGGTTCGATGCGCTGCCACAGTCAGGCGCTGACCATCAAGCTGAACAAAGATGTGCCAATCGCCGACATCGAAGGTTTGATCAGCCAGCACAACCCTTGGGTCAAGCTGGTGCCGAACCATCGTGAAGCCAGCATCCAGGAACTCAGCCCGACGGCCGTGACCGGGACCATGAGCATTCCGGTGGGTCGTCTGCGCAAGCTGAACATGGGTTCGCAATACCTGGGCGCCTTCACCGTGGGCGACCAGCTGTTGTGGGGCGCCGCCGAGCCGTTGCGTCGCATGCTGCGCATCCTGCTGGAGCGTTGATCCGCCGCTTGCAATGCTGACCTGAAAAGCCGCCCTCCGAGGCGGCTTTTTTTTGCGCCAGTTAATCTGCAAGACAACCCGTTGGAGCGAGGCTTGCCCGCGAAGGCGTCACTTGGCCGATAGATATCTGCGCAGAGAAACCCCTTCGCGGGCAAGTCTCGCCGACAACAAACAATCCCTAAATATGGGATGTGAAATTACATATTGAGATTTACTGCTTGATCGGCTTATAGTCGCTGCGCACTCACTGCTCAAAAAATAATAGGTGAAGCGATGCAGGCGCAATTGATCGCGCTCGATTGGGGGACTACCTCACTTCGTGCTTATCGACTCGGCGAACACGGCCGGGTTCTGGAACAGCGCTCCCTGAGCGCGGGCATCATGCAACTGCCCAGCACACCGCGGCTGATTGCTGGCGTGATGTGCACCGATGGTTTTGAACTGGCGCTGGATGAAGCCTGCGGTGACTGGCTCGCCGCCCAGCCCGAGCTGCCGGTGATCGCCTGCGGCATGGTCGGCAGCGCCCAAGGCTGGCGCGAGGCGGCGTATCGCGAGACACCCGCCAGTGTCGCTGGTCTCAGCTCCGCGCTGCAAAACGTACGCAGCCTGCGTGGCGTGACTATCCACATTATCCCCGGTGTCTTGCAGCGCTCGGCCCTGCCCAATGTCATGCGTGGCGAAGAAACCCAGGTCCTCGGCGTCCTCGCGGCGCTGCCTGAAGCGGAAACCCGCAAACCCTTGCTGATCGGCCTGCCCGGCAGCCATTCGAAATGGGTGCAGGCGGCTGACGGCTGCATTGTCCACTTTGACACCTTCATGACCGGCGAGGTCTTCGCCGCGTTGAGCGCCCATACGATTCTCGGCCGCACCATGCAGCGCAGCGAGGCCTTCGACGAGGCCGCGTTCGATCGTGGCGTAGCCGTTGCGCTGTCCGCTGACGGCGCAGCAGGGCCGCTGTCGACCATCTTCAGTTGCCGAACGCTCGGCCTGACCGGCCAGCTGTCCCCGACGGCGCAGCCTGATTATCTGTCTGGCTTGCTGATCGGTCATGAGCTGGCGACCCTGGCCCGCTTGCAGCGCAACCATCATGAGGTGCTTCCTGCCGTCATCCTGATTGGCGGTGAGCAACTGTGCCTGCGTTATGGTCGCGCCCTGACGGCCTGCGGATTTCTTCACGTGACGGTGGCCGAACAAGCCACCGAGCGCGGTTTATGGCAAGTGGCGGTCAAGGCCGGCTTGCTCGCATCCACTCAAGCAGAGGTTTGAAATGCTCAAGCAAGCGCTGGTTCAGAACGGTCTGATCGCTATCCTTCGTGGTTTGCGTCCCGAAGAGGCGCCAGCCATTGGCGATGTGTTGTACCAGGCCGGTTTCCGTGTCATCGAAGTACCGCTCAACTCCCCGCAGCCCTACGACAGCATCCGCCTGTTGCGCCAGAGCCTGCCCGCCGATTGCCTGATTGGCGCGGGCACGGTGTTGACGCCGGAGCAAGTCGAGCTGGTGAAAGAGGCGGGCGGTCAGGTGATCGTCATGCCACACAGCGATGCCAAGGTACTGCGCGCGGCCAAGGCTGCCGGGTTGTTCCTGTCGCCGGGCGTGGCCACGCCGACCGAAGCGTTTGCCGCGCTGGCCGAAGGCGCTGACGTGCTCAAGCTGTTCCCTGCCGAGCAGATGAGCCCGGCGGTGGTCAAGGCCTGGCTCGCGGTTTTACCGGCCGGCACGGCGCTGATCCCGGTAGGCGGCATCAGCCCTGACAACATGAAAGTCTTCCTCGATGCCGGCGTTAAAGGCTTCGGCCTGGGCTCGGGGCTGTTCAAGCCGGGCATGAGCGCGGAAGACGTTGCCGAGCGGGCCAAGGCGTATGTCGCGGCCTGGACGCAACTGACTGCCGCCGCTATTTGAACTGATCGACCGTTGAACTGATCGGCGCACTAGACGCCCACTTCAAACAAGAGAAATCGCACCCATGAAAATCACCAAACTCACGACTTTTATCGTTCCGCCTCGCTGGTGTTTCCTGAAAATCGAAACCGACCAGGGCATCACTGGTTGGGGCGAGCCAGTGGTTGAAGGCCGCGCGCATACCGTTGCGGCGGCTGTCGAGGAACTCTCCGATTATTTGATCGGCAAAGACCCGCGTAATATCGAAGACATCTGGACTGTGTTGTATCGCGGCGGCTTCTATCGGGGCGGCGCGGTACACATGAGCGCCCTGGCCGGTATCGATCAGGCGCTGTGGGACATCAAGGGCAAGCATCTGGGAGTTTCGGTCAGCGATCTGCTGGGCGGCCAGGTGCGGGACAAGATCCGCGTCTATTCGTGGATCGGCGGTGATCGTCCCGCCGATACTGCCCGTGCTGCGAAAGAAGCCGTAGAGCGCGGTTTTACCGCAGTGAAGATGAACGGCACCGAAGAGCTGCAATTCCTCGACACCTTTGACAAGGTTGACCTGGCCCTGGCCAACGTCGCTGCCGTGCGCGATGCAGTCGGGCCGAACGTCGGCATCGGCGTGGACTTCCATGGCCGTGTGCATAAGCCCATGGCCAAAGTGCTGATGAAAGAGCTGGACCCGTACAAGCTGATGTTCATCGAAGAACCGGTGCTCAGCGAAAACTACGAGGCCCTCAAAGAGCTGGCGCCCCTGACCAGCACGCCGATTGCCCTGGGCGAGCGGCTGTTCTCGCGCTGGGACTTCAAGCGCGTGTTGAGCGAAGGCTACGTCGACATCATCCAGCCGGATGCATCCCATGCCGGCGGCATCACCGAAACCCGCAAAATCGCCAACATGGCCGAAGCCTACGACGTGGCCCTGGCGCTGCATTGTCCGCTCGGTCCGATTGCCCTGGCGGCGTGTCTGCAACTGGATGCGGTCTGCTACAACGCGTTCATTCAGGAACAGAGTCTGGGCATTCACTACAACGAGAGCAACGACCTGCTGGATTACATCAAGAATCCCGAGGTGTTCGACTACGACAAAGGCATGGTGAAGATCCCCAACGGCCCGGGCCTGGGTATCGAGATCAACGAGGAATACGTCAAGGAACGCGCCGCCATCGGCCACCGCTGGCGCAACCCGATCTGGCGTCATGCCGATGGCAGTTTTGCGGAGTGGTAGGAACCTGACCTGCTTACCGTAGGAGCGAACTTGTGTGGGAGCGAGCTTGCTCGCGAAGACAGTGTTTCTGAGCCCCGAAAAGTGCCGGATGTACTGAGCATTCGCGAGCAAGCTCGCTCCCACACTTCCTCGCTCCAACAGAATTCTCTACAGACCTCAATAAACATAAAAAGAGGCACTTCCATGCCAACCCGAATCCTTGAAGGCGCGGCGTCTTTGGTGACGCCGAGCCGTAAACGCTACTTCATCATGGTGCTGCTGTTCATCACCGTGGTGATCAACTATCTGGACCGCAGCAACCTGTCGATTGCCGCGCCTGCACTGACCAGCGAGCTGGGCATCGATCCGATTCACGTCGGGCTGATCTTCTCGGCATTCGGCTGGACTTACGCCGCCATGCAACTGCCCGGCGGCTGGCTGGTGGATCGGGTGCCGCCGCGCATCCTGTACACCGTCGCGCTGCTGCTCTGGTCCATTGCGACCATCATGCTGGGTTTCGCCGCCAGCTTCATTGCGCTGTTCGTGCTGCGCATGGCGGTCGGCGCGCTGGAAGCGCCGGCATATCCAATCAACAGTCGCGTGGTCACGACCTGGTTTCCCGAGCGCGAGCGCGCCACGGCGATCGGCTTTTATACGTCCGGCCAGTTTGTCGGCCTGGCGTTCCTGACTCCGGTGCTGGCCTGGCTGCAGGCGACATACGGCTGGCACATGGTCTTTGTCAGCACCGGCGCCGTTGGCGTTATCTGGGCGGCGATCTGGTACATGGTCTATCGCGAGCCACGGGATTTCAAAGGCGTCAACGAAGCGGAAATCCAGCTGATTCGTGAAGGTGGCGGGTTGGTGGATATTCAGGCCGATACCGAGAAAAACAAACGCGGCTTCAGCTGGCTCGACCTCGGTATCGTGCTTACCAAGCGCAAGTTGTGGGGCATTTATCTGGGGCAATTCTGCCTCAACTCGACGCTGTGGTTCTTCCTCACCTGGTTCCCGACTTACCTGGTGAAATACCGTGGCATGGACTTCATCAAGTCCGGGCTTCTGGCCTCGCTGCCGTTTCTTGCCGCGTTTGTCGGTGTGCTATGTTCCGGATTCTTCTCCGACTGGCTGATTCGTCGTGGTCACACCGTCGGCTTTGCACGCAAGCTGCCGATCATCGCCGGGTTGTTGATTTCCACGTCGATCATCGGCGCCAATTTCGTTGACTCGACGCCGCTGGTGATCGCATTTCTGGCATTGGCGTTCTTCGGCAACGGGCTGGCCTCGATCACCTGGTCGCTGGTGTCAACCTTGGCTCCGGCGCGTTTGCTGGGGCTGACCGGCGGAACCTTCAACTTCATCGGTAACCTGTCGGCAATCGCCACACCGATCGTGATCGGCTTCCTGGTCTCCGGGGATTCCTTCGCACCGGCCATCACCTATATCGCTGTGTTGGCGTTGATTGGGGCGTTGTCCTACATCCTGTTGGTGGGCAAGGTTGAGCGGATCGAAATTTGATCACTGGCATGCACAAGAGCTGGCGACGATAATGCCGCCAGCTTCCTGATCTCATAAGGCCTGATATGCAGCCCGTTTCTGACCATCCTGCAAACAGCAGCGCCACGAAGGATTCGGCGCCCACCGGCACGCAAACCCTGCTGCGCGGGCTGGGCGTCATCCAGGCGGTTGCCGGCGGCGCGCGTGACCTCAAGGAAATCGCCCGGCAGATTGGCACCACACGCAGCACGACCCATCGCCTGGCGAGTTGCCTGGTGGAGGAACGTTATCTGCGGGTGCTGCCACAAGTGGGGTATCTGCTCGGCCCCAAGCTCATCGAGCTGGGTTTTCAGGCACGCGAAGAAGTACCGCTGGCCATGCTGGCGCGACCGTATCTGGATGAGCTTTCCGAGTTGACCGGCGACACCGTGCATCTGGCAGTCCGCGACGATGACGAGGTCCTGTACCTGCACAAGAATCCGGGCCGCAATGGTCCGGAAATGCGCTCGCGGGTCGGGCACCGCATGCCGTTGTTCCGCACCGGCATCGGCAAGGCGTTATTGCTCGACAGTGCCGAATCCGAATGGCAACGCCTGTATGACGTCAGCCTGCCAGTAGGCGGCAAGAATCCGCTCTGGCCGGCGCATCAGGAACAGTCGTGGGAGGAGTTGCGACAGCGCATGCGCGAGTATGTGCAAGGCGGTTATGCGTTCGATCTGGAAGACAACGAACCGTCGATCCGCTGTGTGGCGGCACCGATTCGTGATGCCAGTAAACAGATCATTGCCGGCATCAGTATTGCCAGTACCGTGCCCTACATGCCGCTGGAGAAAATGGCCGATCTGGTCCCGTTGATCAAGCAGACCGCGGCGCGACTGTCGGCTGAACTCGGCGGCTGATGTTGCAGGAGTGAACTTGTGTGGGAGCGAGCGTGCTCGCGAAGGCAGTATTTCAGGCTCCCGAAAAGTGCCGGATGTACTAACTACTTCGCGAGCTCGCTCGCTCCCACAAGGGCGCTTTAAACCTTCAACGTCGCCATATCAATCACGAAGCGATACTTCACATCGCCTTTGACGACCCGCTCGAACGCCTCGTTGATGTTCTGGATATCCAGCATCTCGATGTCGCAGGTGATGTCATGTTCGGCACAGAAATCCAGCACTTCCTGGGTTTCCGCCATGCCGCCAATCATCGAGCCGGCCAGCACGCGACGCTTCATGACAAGGTTCACTGCATGTACCGGTGGGTTAACCGGCTCGATCAGGCCGACCAGGATATGCACGCCGTCAAAGCGCAGGGTTTCCAGGTACGGGTTCAGATCGTGCTGTACTGGAATGGTGTCCAGCAGGAAGTCGAAGTGACCGGCTGCTGCCTTCATCTGTGCGTCGTC
Organism: Pseudomonas sp. DSP3-2-3; assembly: GCF_049898225.1. Classification (NCBI taxonomy): domain Bacteria; kingdom Pseudomonadati; phylum Pseudomonadota; class Gammaproteobacteria; order Pseudomonadales; family Pseudomonadaceae; genus Pseudomonas; species Pseudomonas sp. DSP3-2-3. The sequence continues at coordinate 15,681 of NZ_JAFCXH010000037.1, forward strand.
TGTGGAAATGATCACATGATCAGCCCCTTGGCGACGACCTTCCTCGGCCTTGCTCGCCGAGCGGGTGAACAAGGTCACTTCGGCGCCCATGGCCTTGGCAAACTTGATGCCCATGTGACCCAGACCACCCATGCCCAGTACGCCCACTTTATGCCCGGCTTTGACGCCAAAGTGCTTGAGTGGCGAATAGGTGGTGATGCCCGCGCACAGGATCGGCGCGGCGGCGGCCGGGTCCAGTTTTTCCGGGATGCTCACGACAAAACGGTCGCTGACCACGATGCTGTTGGAATAGCCGCCCATGGTCAGAGTGCCATCGATGCGATCCTTGGAGGCGTAAGTCTGGGTCGGGCCTTCCAGGCAGTAGTTCTCCAGATCGGCTTTACAGGCTTCGCAGGTGCGGCACGAATCGACCATGCAGCCAACGCCAACCAGCTGGCCGACTTTGTACTTGCTGACGTCAGCGCCGACGGCAGTGACTTTACCGACGATTTCATGGCCGGGCATCAACGGGTAGGACGCAAAGCCCCATTCGTCGCGCGCCTGATGGATATCGGAGTGGCACACGCCGCAATACAGAATTTCGATGGCGACGTCATCCGGTCGAGGACTGCGACGTTCGAAATTCATGGGGGCGAGCGGGGCGGTGGCCGATTGGGCGGCATAGCCGATGGCTTTGATCATGGTTGAACCTCACAGAAATGCTGACGGGTAAAGATGTCGGGCATTGTCCGTGCGTGCAGCCGTGTCGGCCATGGTCATTCCTGCGCAATTCATGCCTAATCCTCCGGAACTCGTCTGCCTCCAACCTGCACGCGATAGAGATCTGCGATGATGCGGGTGTCTAATCCTCTGCTCGGTGTCTCATGTCGTTAGCCCATCATTCCGATGTCAATGCCGCCCTTGTCGCCCTGATCAAACCGTTGGCGACGCGCCCTGGCTTTGTATCGACGCTGTTGCCAGAGGTGCACGTGGTGTCGATGCACAGCTATGTTGCCAGCAGCCCGCAAATCTACGAGCCGAGCCTGATGATCATCGCCCAGGGCGGCAAACTGGCCAGCCTGGGTTCACGCACGCTGGACTATGGCGCTGGTCATTATCTGGTGCAGGCGCTTTCCGTGCCGTTCATGTGCGAGACCTTCGCCACGCCGCAAGCGCCGTTGTTCGGGGTGTCGGTGGCGATCGACCGGGTGCTGCTCGGTGAGCTGGTACAAGCCATGGGCACGACGCCCGATCTGATCGTCGAGGCCCAGACGCCGGAATCCATGACTTCGGCCGTGCTGGATGCGCCGATGCGCGAGAGTGTGGAGCGCTTGTTGCGCTGCCTGCACGATCCACTTGAGTGTCAGGTGATGGGCCAGTCGCGGCTGCGCGAGGTTCTGTATGCGGCGCTGCGTGGACCCCAGGCCGGTGTGCTGCGGGCGCTGGTAGCCCAGCAGAGTCATTTCGCCCGGGTCGCCGCTTCCCTGGCCTATTTGCACAGCCATTACGACGAGCCGCTGAATGTCGACATCCTGGCCCGTCAGGCGAACATGAGCGCCTCGACCTTCCACGAGTATTTCAAACGCAGCACCTTGCTGTCGCCGGTGCAGTACCTCAAGCGCCTGCGCCTGCTCAAGGCGCAGCAGATGCTGGTCGCCGAAGGCTTGGGTGTCGCGCAGGTTGCGCACCGCGTGGGCTATCAAAGCACCTCGCAGTTCAGCCGCGAATACAAACGGTACTTCAATCGCAGCCCGGGTGAAGAGGGCATCAGCCTGAGAATTCCTGCCTGACGAGCGCGCACAAAAAAGCCCCCGAAGGGGCTTTCTTGTATGTGGAAGCTTGCAGCTGCTTCACCCTACATATTGGGGTAAGTCGGGCCGCCGCTGCCTTCAGGTGCTACCCAGGTGATGTTCTGGGAAGGGTCCTTGATGTCGCAGGTCTTGCAGTGCACGCAGTTTTGCGCGTTGATCTGGAAGCGCTTCTCGCCGTCTTCCTTGGTTACCACTTCATAAACGCCAGCGGGGCAGTAACGCTGAGCCGGCTCGTCGTACAACGGCAGGTTGGTGCCAATCGGGATGCTCGGATCGGTCAGCTTCAAGTGGCAAGGCTGTTCTTCTTCATGGTTGGTGCCGGAGATGAACACCGAGCTGAGCTTGTCGAAACTGAGCTTGCCGTCGGGTTTCGGGTAGTCGATCTTCTTCGAGTCGGCCGCGAGCTTCATGCAGGCGTAATCCGGCTTGGTGTCGTGCAGGGTAAACGGTAGCCTGCCGCTGAAGAAGTTCTGATCAAGGAAGTTGAACGCACCGCCCATGATCGCGCCGTATTTGTGCAGCGCCGGGCCGAAGTTGCGGCTGGCGAACAGTTCTTCGTACAGCCAGCTGGCCTTGAACGAATCAACATACGCGTGCAGCTCGTCGCCACCTTCCTTGCCAGCCAACAATGCCTCGGCCACCGAATCAGCAGCGAGCATGCCGGACTTCATCGCGGTGTGGCTGCCTTTGATCTTGGCGAAGTTCAAGGTGCCCAGATCGCAGCCAATCAGCGCGCCGCCGGGGAAAACCATTTTCGGCAGGGAATTCAGGCCGCCCTTACAGATCGCGCGCGCGCCGTAGCTGATGCGCTTGCCGCCTTCCAGGTATTGCTTGATCACCGGGTGATGCTTGTAGCGCTGGAACTCGTCGAACGGCGACAGGTACGGGTTGCTGTAGGAAAGATCGATAATCAAACCGACGACCACCTGATTGTTTTCCAGGTGATAAAGGAAGGAACCGCCCAGATTGTCGTCATCCAGCGGCCAGCCGGCGGTATGCACGACCAGGCCTGGTTCATGCCTGGCCGGGTCGACTTCCCAGATTTCCTTCAGACCGATGCCGTAATGCTGGGCATCGGCTTCGCTGTCGAGGTTGAAACGCTTGATCAGTTGCTTGCCGATATGGCCACGGCAACCTTCGGCGAACAGCGTGTACTTGCCACGCAGTTCCATGCCGGGGGTGAAGAGGCCTTCTTTCGGATGGCCTTCACGGTCCACGCCCAGATCACCGGTGATGATCCCGCGCACTACGCCGTTCTCGTCGAACAGCGCTTCCTGGGCAGCGAAGCCCGGATAGATTTCCACGCCCAGGTTTTCAGCCTGCTGGGCCAGCCAGCGGCACAGATTGCCCAGGGAGATGATGTAGTTGCCATCGTTGTGCATGGTCTTGGGCGTGAAGAAGCCCGGGACCTTGACCGAATTTTCGGCGCTGCGCAGGACATAAATGTCATCACGGGTGACCGGGGTATTCAGCGGTGCGCCGAGTTCTTTCCAGTCCGGGAACAGTTCGTTCAGGGCGCGCGGTTCGAACACCGCACCGGACAAGATGTGCGCGCCCACTTCGGAGCCTTTTTCGACCACGCAGACGCTGATTTCCTGACCGGCTTCGGCGGCCTTCTGCTTCAGGCGGCATGCGGCAGAAAGCCCGGCCGGGCCGGCGCCGACGATGACTACGTCGAATTCCATAAATTCGCGTTCCACAGGCTATCTCCTACTCAGGGCATCAGTATTTTTTTATATGCAGCGTACAAACCGACGTGCGGAGGCATTCACTGCCTGCTCGTCTTCAAATGCGGCGCATTATATCTACACCACCCGGCAGGTCCAATACAAACGTTTGTTTGAATTATCCGCAGGCCAGATAAATCATGGTCGCGCGGCTCATCACTGGCAGTTTTGTCGTATTGACCAGAAATCAGGTTGCGGTCAAGATACGGGCGGTTTGCACTTGCCGTGGTCGAATCCTCGGCTTGTTTGCGCTTTATAAGGCGTTGCAAGCCCGGAACGGTCAGTCATCGCGCGGTGCGCAGTTTACACACCCGTGTGCGCCAGATGTACGGCCCGGGGCGTTTATCCCAGATTTTGGTGGTTTTGGTTTGTGAACCCACCCTTCGGTCTTTACGAATAGCGCTGGACCGCAGCGTATTCGAGAATGCTTTTGCTGCCAGTCCCAGGTATACCCTGGCGACTTTCTTTTCACCGGAGAGAAACGAGGAATCCATGAAGGTTCTTGTAGCTGTCAAACGAGTGGTCGACTACAACGTCAAGGTTCGCGTCAAAGCGGACAACTCCGGCGTCGATCTCGCGAACGTCAAAATGTCGATGAACCCTTTCTGCGAAATCGCAGTGGAAGAAGCCGTACGCCTGAAAGAAAAAGGTGTCGCGACCGAGATCGTCGTCGTTTCCATCGGCCCGACCACCGCTCAGGAGCAACTGCGTACCGCATTGGCACTGGGTGCCGATCGCGCCATCCTAGTTGAATGCGCTGACGAACTGAACTCCCTGGCCGTGGCCAAGCTGCTTAATGCTGTGGTTGCCAAGGAACAGCCACAGCTGGTGATCCTCGGCAAGCAAGCCATCGACAGCGATAATAACCAGACCGGCCAGATGCTCGCTGCATTGAGCGGTTATGGTCAGGGCACCTTCGCTTCGAAAGTTGAAGTGAGTGGCGACAAGGTTGCGGTGACCCGTGAAATCGACGGCGGCGCGCAGACTGTTTCCCTGAGCCTGCCAGCCATCGTGACCACAGACCTGCGTCTGAACGAGCCGCGTTATGCGTCATTGCCGAACATCATGAAGGCCAAGAAGAAGCCACTGGAAGTCCTGACTCCGGACGCTCTGGGTGTTTCCACTGCCTCCACGACCACGACCCTCAAGGTCGAAGCACCGGCTGCACGCAGCGCGGGCATCAAGGTCAAGTCGGTGGCTGAACTGGTCGAGAAACTGAAAAACGAAGCGAAGGTAATCTAATCATGACTATCTTGGTAATCGCTGAACACGACAACGCGACGCTGGCTCCGGCCACTCTGAATACCGTGGCTGCTGCCGTTAAAATCGGCGGCGACGTCCATGTGCTGGTTGCCGGACTTGGCGCAGGCGCTGTGGCTGAAGCCGCTGCAAAGATCGCTGGCGTGAGCAAAGTGCTGTCGGCTGACAATGCGGCCTATGCGCACCAGTTGCCGGAAAACATCGCACCGCTGGTGGTCGAGCTGGCTGCGGGCTACAGCCACATCCTGGCTGCGGCAACTTCCAACGGCAAAAACATCCTGCCCCGCGTTGCTGCGCAGCTGGATGTGGATCAGATCTCCGAAATCATCTCGGTTGAATCGCCGGATACTTTCAAGCGTCCGATCTACGCCGGTAATGCCATTGCGACGGTTCAATCCTCCGCTGCGGTAAAAGTCATCACCGTGCGTTCCACCGGTTTCGATCCGGTTGCCGCTGAAGGTGGCTCGGCTACGGTTGAAGCTGTTTCGGCTGTTCACGACGCAGGCAAATCAAGCTTTGTCGGCGAAGAGCTGGCCAAGTCTGATCGTCCTGAATTGACCGCTGCCAAAATCGTCGTATCCGGCGGTCGCGGCATGCAGAACGGTGACAACTTCAAGCACCTGTACGCTCTGGCGGACAAACTCGGCGCAGCTGTAGGCGCTTCCCGCGCTGCGGTCGACGCAGGTTTCGTACCCAACGACATGCAGGTCGGTCAGACTGGCAAGATCGTCGCGCCACAGTTGTACATCGCGGTCGGTATTTCCGGCGCGATCCAGCATCTGGCCGGCATGAAAGACTCCAAGGTGATCGTTGCGATCAACAAGGACGAAGAAGCGCCGATCTTCCAGGTGGCCGATTACGGTCTGGTAGCTGACCTGTTCGAAGCAATACCTGAGCTGGAGAAGCTGGTTTAATCCAGACGCTTCACTTATAAAGAGACCCGTCTATTCGGGCTGGATGAGCACTGCGGCGGGTTGCTGCGGGCTTGTGCGGTTTGGATAGGCGGGTTTTTTATTGGATTTAAAAAAGGACGCTCTTATGAGTCAGCCCAAGCGGCTGCTTTCATCGCTTCTTCTGGGCTTGCTGCTCGGCCCGAGCGCGACCTTTGCCGCAGGAAAATGTGAGCGCCTGATCGCCACCGGCAGTCCGGACGCGCCGCCATTTCTGTGGCGTGACCCTCAGGATCCGAAACATCTGATCGGTGCAAACGCGGATTTGCTCAAGCGGGCAGCGGCGGATATTGGCATCAAAGTCGAGCTGTTGTACGCCGGTAAACGCAGCCAGGCCTTGGACGAAGTGCGCAGCGGGCGCATGGATCTGCTGGTGGATGCGCCGTTGAATGTCGCAGAACTGGACTCGCTGGACTACGTGCATCCGCCGATCAGTCATAACGACATCATGCTCTGGAAGCGGCGTGATCAGGTGCAGCCTTTCAGCTCTCTGGCTGATCTTGCCGGCTTTCAGGGCGCGGCTTCGGAAAGGATTCGCCTGACGTCGCCGTTCAGTGCCGCGGTGAAAGAGCAGCTTCGCGTCGAGCGGCTGCCTGGCTTGACCGAGGTCTTTCAAAAGTTGATGTTGGGGCAGGTGGATTACGTCTTTGCCGGGCGTTATGCCGGTATGGCGATGGTCCAGACCTTGGGGCTTTCCCATGACCTGATTGCTCAACTGACAGCCGTGGACAAACCGGGTCTGTACCTCGCGCTTTCTTTCAACTCGGCCTGCAACGATTCATGGCTGCGCGGACAGCTGGCGCAAAAGATGACAGAATCGGCCGCCTCCGACCTGTCGGGCGAAGCGGTGACGCGCAATCTGGAACTCTGGAAAGCGCAGCTACTGCAACCGGCCAGCGTCAGCGCCCCAAACAAGTAGGAATGGTTTTGTGAGTATTCGCCCATTATTTGCCGCTATTGCGCTTGCCGCGCTAGTTGGCTGCGCCAGTGATCCGGCGCCGCTCGAACAACTGAAACTGACTGAAAAAGCCGTCGAGCAAGCCAAGGCCGTCGGCGCCACCGACGAGCAGCCCGAGCTGCACACCGCCGAAGAAAAGCTCGCCCTGGTACGTGCCGACATGGCCAGCAAATCCTACAAGCAGGCGCGCATGCAGGCTGAGCAGGCGGAGCTGGATGCGCGGCTGGCCGAGGCGCGCGTCCTTACCGCGAAAAGCCAGGAGCAGATCACTCAGCTCAACACCCGCCTCAATCGTTTGCGCAAACAGTTGGGGGTGACTCAATGAATCGTCTGTCACGTACGTTGAGCCTGGGTTTGCTGTTGGGCTCGGCGGGTCTTTATGGCTGCGCCAGTCATCAGAACAGTGGCCAGGCATTGCAGCAGGCCAGTGCTGATTTTCAGAAGGTTCGCGAAGACACCGACGTGTTGCGCAGCGCACCCAGGGATGTGATCCGCGCCGGCGAATTGCTGGGTCGCGCGGAGCGGCTTTCCAGCTATGTGGGCAGCGGTGATGACGTCGCGCATTACGCCTACCTCAGCAGTCGCTACAGCGAAATCGCGCGGGAAAACAGCAATCTGCTGCTCAATCAAGAGCGTCTTGCCAAGATGGAGATGGACCGCCAGCGCCTGCAGCTGGCGTTGCGTGAGGCCAAGCTGGCCAGTGCTCAACAACAGGGCAAGTGGCTTGAAGACCAGATCGTCAGCCTGGCCACGACCCAGACCGAGCGCGGCCTGGTCATGACCTTGGGCGATGTTCTGTTCGATACCGGGCATGCTGAACTCAAGAACTCGGCGAATCGTACCGTGCTCAAGGTCGTACAGTTTCTGCTGCTCAATCCGCAGCGCGTGGTACGCATCGAGGGTTACGCGGATAACACCGGTGATGAGCAAGCCAACCTGCAACTTTCCAAAGACCGGGCGCAATCGGTCGCCGATGTGTTGACTGACTTGGGAGTCGATGACAAGCGCATCCAGGTTCAGGGCTATGGGGCTCAGTATCCTGTGGAAGTGAACGCTTCGGAGCGGGGCAGGGCACAGAATCGCCGTGTGGAGATCGTCTTTTCTGACGCCGATGGTCGGTTGGGCGCTGTGCGCTGAAATAAATCCGCTGCCCGAGAATCGAGCAGCGGATTTCTGTCCAGTTCAGCGTTTCAATTGGCCGTTACGCCCGGTCATTATTTAATTCAATCGGTTCAGGACTGGCGGATAAGCAAACTGTCCCAGTACACTTCGAAACTGTTCTGGTGACTACTCGATTTATTTCCCTCTATAAAAATAAGTCGCCGGCAGCATTGAGGCCGTTCGATGACCAATCTTCTGCTTTACCAAAGAATCGCCCAACAATTGGCCGAAGACATTCGTCGTGGTGTTTATCAGCCCGGCGAGCGCGTTCCGTCGGTGCGCAAGATGAGTTCGCAGCTGAATGTCAGCCATGCGACCGTCCTGCAGGCCTATGCGAATCTGGAAGATCAGGGGTTGATTCGTGCGCGGCCGCAGTCAGGCTATTACGTGCACCAGACGCCCGCGCTTACCGCGCCGACACCGGATATCGCCCGTGTCGAGCGGCCGGGTCTGGTCACTCGCAGCAGCATCATTCAACAGGTGCTGGTGGAATCGCGGCGCGAAGGTGTGTTCCCTCTCGGAGCGGCAGTCCCGCACGTCGACTACCTGCCGGTCCGCGCCTTGCACCAGCAGATCGCCAAGGTCACCCGTTTTCACAGTCCGCGTGCTTTCAGCTATATGTTCAGCCCGGGATTCGAGCCGTTGCGCCGTCAGGTTGCGATACGAATGCGTGATGCTGGCGTCGTGGTGGATCCATCTGAAGTGGTGATTACCCACGGCTGCGTTGATGCCCTGCAAATGTCGCTGCGGGTTCTGACGCGTCCTGGTGATCTGATCGCTGCTGAATCGCCAACTTATTACGGTCTGTTGCAGTTGGCGGATCTGCTGGGCCTCAAGGTCATTGAAATCCCCAGCGATCCCGCGACCGGGATCAGCCTGGAAGCCTTACAGTTGGCGGCCAACCAGTGGTCGATCAAGGCGTTGGTCCTGACCTCGCGGTTGAGCAATCCGTTGGGCGGCACCATTCCGGAAGAGCGACAAAAACACCTGCTGCGCCTGGCCTCCGATTTCGATATCCAGATCGTTGAAGACGATATCTATGGCGAGCTGATGTTTGAGTTGGGTCGGACCAAGGCGCTCAAGGCGTTTGATCGATTGGGGCGGGTTATTTACTGCTCCAGCTTCTCCAAGACCTTGTCGCCGGGCGTACGTATTGGCTGGATGATTGCTGGCAAGTATCAGCCTGAAATTCAGCGACTCCAGACATTCAGTACTCATTCAGCTTGCAGTGTCACGCAAATGGGTGTGGCGGCGTACCTTGAAAACGGCGGTTATGACCGGCATTTGCGCTTCATTCGCCTTGAGTACCGGAAAAACCTCAGCGCCTTTCAATTGGCTGTGCAGCAGTTTTTCCCGGAAGGCACGCAGATGAGTCGTCCAACCGGTGGGTTTATCCTCTGGGTGAGTTTGCCGGGAAGGGTGAATACGCAGGATCTGCATGTACGGGCGCTTGAACAAGGCATCAGCATCGCCCCGGGACTGATCTTCAGCAATACAGAACAATTCAACCACTGCATTCGCCTCAACTGTGGCGTCCCCTGGAATCGTGAGGCGGAACGCGCCTTGATGACCCTTGGAATGTTGGCGAAACAACTCTGTCAGGAAGCGGTCGAACCCTATTGAAGGTGCGCGCAAGGCTCTAGCCTGCGCAAACGTCGCAAATTGTGTCCGTTGGGATCTCTTGGCTTGTCACCAGCAAGTCAAGAGGCCAGCATATGATTCTCACCCTTGGCTGCCGTTGCCTATGAATGCCTTTCGCTGTGCCGGATTGTTGATCGTTTTTCTGCTGAGTGCCTGTGATTCTCAGGACGCTGCTGCGCCCAAGCCGAAAGTTGCTGCTGAAAAGAAAGTCGAAATCCCCGCTGCCCCGGCCCCGAGTCTGGCCCCGGCACTTGAAGCGCCTGCGGCCATCGTCGAGCCCGTAGCCAAGGTGATTGAAGCGACCGTCTCGCCGGCCGAACCGTCGCGGCCGGCGGTGCATGAGTTGCAGCCTAATGTTGGAGTGGTGCCAGTAGTCGTCACCAAAGGTGGTGCATCCAGCGGTGCCAAGGGGGCCGTGTCTACTCAGGCCGCGTTGCCCAAGGATGACAACGCCAAAGCGCCTGCATCCACCACGCCCATCGTCAAGACCAAAGCCGAGTCCACGCTCACCATCAAGCGCGAGCAGGCGGGTAAGAAAACCGTCACGGCGAAAAAAGAAGTCACCAAAGATACGCGTCTGAACGCGCCCAACCTGGATTTGAGTCTGCCACCGGAACTGGTCAAGCAAATGACGCCGCCTAAATCGGTGATCAGCGCGCCGCGCAAGCCGATCCTGCCGCAGATGTTTGATGGCTCCTCGGGTGGCGGCCCGTTTCAGCTCAATGGTCGACTATTGAGCAATGAAATGCAGTTGCAGATGCGCAACGACAATCGGCGCGATGTCGAGGGTGCTGCGCTGGACTTCAAGTTCAAGCAATAGCCGGGTTTAGCGCCCCTGCGTTGATCCAGCTGAAATCCAGGCATTTTCAAACAGTCGTTTCAGCGGTTACTATCTGCGCGTCATTTTTGCAAAGTGTATGAGTCATGGAATGCCGCTCCGGTTGTGGTGCCTGCTGTATTGCTCCTTCCATCAGTTCTCCCATTCCGGGCATGCCAGAGGGCAAGCCTGCGGGAGAACGTTGCCTGCATTTATCGGTCGAAGCGCTATGTGCCCTGTTTGGCAAGCCTGAGCGACCTGCAGTGTGCAGTCAGTTCAAAGCAGCCGTCGATGTCTGTGGGGTTGATCAGGCTGACGCCATTCGCATCATCAACTGGTGGGAGGAGGCGACAGCAGTTGCTTGAAACACCCTGTTCGGCAGAATTGATTTATCGAATTTCCAACAATAAGGAATACAACAATGGGTTCGCTGCATCGAATAGCGGTCGTCTGTGGATTTACGGTGCTGATGGCCGCAACTGCCCAGGCCGAAGACTGGCAAGTCGCCAAGGACGAGGGCGGGATCAAGGTTTCCTTGACTGACGTGGCGGGCTCCAAATACAAGGCTTATCGCGGCGAGACCGTGATCAATGCCAGTATTGCCAAGCTACGCGGGTTGCAGGAAGACGTTGCGGGCGCCTGCGCCTGGGTTCACGAATGCAAATCGCAAAAGCTGCTCAAGCATGAGGGCAACAAGGCCTGGACCTACACCCAGTTCAATACACCCTGGCCAGTGACGCCGCGCGATTCGGTGCTTGAAGTGACGACGGAGCAGGGTGCGGACGGCAGTCTGATCCGCAAGCTGGAAGGGCAACCCAAGTACGTCCCCGAGGAGCAAGGTTTTGTGCGTGTTGCTCAGGTCGAGGGTTTCTGGAAGTTTCTGCCGTTGGGCGCTGACCGAACGCAAGTCACTTACCAGGTCCATACCGAGCCGGGTGGTAGCGTGCCTTCATGGTTGGCAAACAAGTTTGTGGTCGACGCGCCCTTCAATACCCTGAAGGCGCTGAAGGATCGCGCAGAGAAAAAATGATCTGATTTGATTTGCCATAGCGCATAAGCAAAAAGGGCTGCCAATGGCAGCCCTTTTTCACGTTCGGCAATGAGCTTACTTGCGGTCTTCCAGAGGCACGATATCGCGAGCAACGTAGCCGGTGTACAGCTGGCGTGGGCGGCCAATCTTGTACGGGCTGGAAAGCATTTCCTTCCAGTGCGAAATCCAGCCGACAGTCCGCGCCAGGGCGAAGATCACGGTGAACATGCTGGTCGGGATGCCGATAGCCTTGAGGATGATGCCCGAGTAGAAGTCGACGTTCGGATACAGCGAGCGTTCGATGAAGTACGGATCGGTCAGGGCGATCTCTTCCAGGCGCATGGCCAGCTCAAGTTGTGGGTCATTGGTAATGCCCAGTTCTTTGAGGACTTCGTCGCAGGTCTGCTTCATCACTGTGGCGCGAGGGTCGCGGTTTTTGTAAACCCGGTGACCGAAGCCCATCAGCTTGAACGGATCGTTCTTGTCCTTGGCCTTGGCGATGAACTTGTCGATGTTCGAAACATCGCCAATCTCGTCAAGCATGGACAATACCGCTTCGTTGGCGCCGCCGTGTGCCGGGCCCCAGAGCGCAGCGATACCGGCAGCGATACAGGCGAACGGGTTGGCACCCGAGGAGCCGGCCATCCGTACGGTTGAGGTCGAGGCATTCTGCTCATGATCGGCGTGAAGGATAAAGATCTTGTCCATCGCCTTGGCCAATACCGGGCTGATCGGTTTGATCTCGCACGGAGTGTTGAACATCATGTGCAGGAAGTTTTCCGCGTAGCTCAGGTCGTTGCGCGGGTACATCATGGGTTGGCCCATGGAGTACTTGTAAACCATTGCTGCGAGGGTCGGCATTTTAGCGATCAGGCGGATCGCCGAAATTTCACGGTGCTGTGGATTGTTAATGTCCAGAGAGTCGTGATAAAACGCCGACAGCGCGCCGACTACGCCGCACATGACGGCCATCGGGTGGGCGTCGCGACGGAAGCCGTTGAAGAAGGTCTTCAGCTGCTCGTGAACCATGGTGTGGTTCTTGACGATGACTACGAACTGGGCCTTCTGCTCGGCGGTTGGCAGTTCGCCATTGAGCAGCAGATAGCAGGTTTCCAGATAGTCGGACTGATCGGCGAGTTGCTCGATCGGATAGCCCCGATGCAGCAAGATACCGTTGTCACCATCGATATAGGTGATTTTCGACTCGCAAGAGGCGGTCGACATGAAACCAGGGTCAAATGTGAAGCGGCCGGTGGCGGTAAGACCGCGTACGTCGATTACATCGGGACCTACGGTGCCGGTCAGAATGGGCAGCTCGACGGGGGCTGCGCCCTCGATGATCAACTGCGCTTTTTTGTCAGCCATGTGGCCTCCTATTTATGCTTCAAATCATCAGACAGACCCCCCACGCAGGGCCCGCACCACTATAGTGAGATAAATTCTAAAGTCAATTTGCCTAAAGTCGTGTTCCAGAAGGCTTACAAGGCTACTTTTTCCTCGAAAATACCTGCCGTTTACGCCTTTTATCCTACTAAAGCAATCCGCTATTAGGGGTAGGTCTTCGCGTTGTCATTAGTGACCTAACTGTCTATACTCGGCGTCCGACCGCCAGGGGGTTTTAGGGCCTGTTTGCTGGGGGTCGTCACTTCCTGGGTAGTGGGTACCTGACCAGTGCACTTCCCAACAACTTGCCCTGATTGTTAGGGGCTCTTCAGTGTGAAAAAAGCCGTGAATAGCCAACGACCTGTAAACCTAGATCTAAGGACCATCAAACTCCCCATCACCGGCGTTACATCATTTCTTCACCGTGTTTCCGGCATCATTCTCTTCCTCGGTCTTGCAATCATGCTTTGGGCATTGAGCAAATCGCTGGGTTCGCAAGAGGGTTTTGACGAGGTGAAGACATGCATGACCAGTCCGCTGGCCAAGTTCGTCGCCTGGGGTCTGTTCTCCGCCTTGCTGTATCACCTCGTGGCCGGTATTCGCCACCTGGTCATGGACATGGGTGTCGGTGAAACGCTGGAAGGCGGCAAACGGGGCTCCAAAATCGTACTCGCCGTGTCTGCGGTGTTGATCGTTCTGGCGGGAGTTTGGATATGGTAACCAACGTCACTAACCTGTCGCGTTCGGGCCTCTATGACTGGATGGCGCAGCGCGTATCTGCGGTCGTGCTCGCGGCTTATTTCATCTTCCTGATCGGATACATCGTTGCGCACCCAGGTCTGGGCTATGCCCAATGGCATGGTCTGTTCGCGCACAACGGAATGCGTATCTTCAGTCTGTTGGCCCTCGTTGCCCTGGGCGCTCACGCCTGGGTCGGCATGTGGACCATTGCGACCGACTACCTGACGCCAATGGCGCTGGGCAAGAAGGCGACTGCGATCCGTTTCCTTTTCCAGGCTGTCTGCGGCGTTGCGATGTTCGCTTACTTTGTCTGGGGCGTGCAGATTCTTTGGGGTATCTGATTCATGGCTAACATTAATACGCTTTCTTTTGACGCCATCATTATCGGTGGCGGCGGTGCTGGCATGCGCGCGGCATTGCAGCTGGCACAAGGTGGTCACAAGACCGCCGTGGTCACCAAGGTGTTCCCGACTCGCTCCCACACCGTTTCCGCTCAGGGCGGCATCACCTGCGCCATCGCTTCGGCAGATCCGAACGATGACTGGCGCTGGCACATGTACGATACCGTCAAGGGTTCCGACTATATCGGTGACCAGGACGCTATCGAGTACATGTGTTCCGTAGGTCCGGAAGCCGTGTTCGAGCTCGAACATATGGGTCTGCCGTTTTCGCGTACCGAACAGGGTCGCATCTATCAGCGTCCTTTCGGTGGTCAGTCCAAGGACTTCGGCAAGGGCGGTCAGGCTGCACGTACATGCGCAGCAGCCGACCGTACCGGTCACGCTTTGTTGCACACCCTGTATCAGGCCAACCTGAAAGCCGGCACCGTATTCCTCAACGAATACTACGCAGTGGATCTGGTGAAGAACCAGGACGGCGTGTTCGTCGGCATCATCGCCATTTGCATTGAAACCGGTGAAACCTCCTACATTCGCGCCAACGCGACTGTACTGGCTACCGGCGGCGCTGGTCGTATCTATTCCTCCACCACCAACGCCCTGATCAATACCGGCGACGGCGTTGGCATGGCATTGCGTGCAGGTGTTCCGGTTCAGGACATCGAAATGTGGCAGTTCCACCCGACTGGCATTGCCGGTGCAGGTGTACTGGTCACGGAAGGTTGCCGTGGTGAAGGTGGATACCTGATCAACAAGCACGGCGAGCGTTTCATGGAGCGTTATGCTCCGAACGCCAAGGACCTTGCAGGTCGTGACGTAGTCGCGCGTTCGATGGTCAAGGAAATCATTGCCGGTAACGGCTGTGGTCCTGATGGCGATCACGTGATGCTCAAGCTCGATCACCTGGGCGAAGAAGTGCTGCACAGTCGTCTGCCAGGCATCATGGAATTGTCCAAGACCTTCGCACACGTCGATCCGGCCGTTGCGCCGATCCCGGTTGTACCAACCTGCCACTACATGATGGGCGGCGTTGCCACCAACATCCATGGTCAGGCGATCACTCAGGACGCTGCTGGCGTCGATCAGATCATTCCGGGTCTGTTCGCAGTTGGTGAAGTAGCCTGCGTATCGGTTCACGGCGCCAACCGTCTGGGCGGCAACTCGCTCCTCGACCTGGTGGTGTTCGGTCGTGCTGCGGGTATCCATCTGGAACAAAGCCTGCGTGAAGGTGTCGACTACCGTCGGGCTACCGAAACCGACGTTGACTTCGCCCTTGAGCGTCTGGCGGGTCTCAACGCTCGTGAAACCGGCGAAGACGTCGCTTCCCTGCGCAAAGAGCTGCAAAGCTGCATGCAGAACTACTTCGGTGTATTCCGCACTGGCGAATACATGCAGAAAGGTATTGCTCAGCTGGCTGGCCTGCGCGAGCGCATTTCCAACGTCAAGATCAACGACAAGAGCCAGGCGTTCAACACGGCTCGAATCGAAGCGCTTGAGCTGCAAAACCTGCTTGAAGTGGCCGAAGCAACGGCGATTGCCGCCGAAGTTCGTAAAGAGTCCCGCGGCGCTCACGCCCGTGAAGACTACGAAGATCGCGACGATCAGAACTGGCTGTGCCACACCCTGTATTTCCCGGGTGAAAAACGCGTAGCCAAGCGTGCCGTGAACTTCTCGCCGAAGACTGTTCCGACTTTCGAACCCATGATTCGGACTTACTAAGGGTGGCCGATATGTTGCAAGTCAGTGTTTATCGCTACAACCCGGATCGGGACGCCGCGCCGTTCATGCAGGAATTCCAGATCGATACCGGCGGTAAGGACATCATGGTCCTGGACGTGCTGGCCCTGATCAAAGAGCAGGACGAAGGCTTTTCCTATCGTCGCTCTTGCCGTGAAGGCGTTTGCGGTTCCGATGGCATGAACATCAACGGCAAGAACGGCCTGGCGTGTATCACGCCGCTGTCCGCCGTGGTCAAGAAGAACAAGCTGGTGGTTCGTCCGCTGCCTGGTTTGCCGGTGATCCGTGACCTGGTCGTCGATATGAGCATCTTCTACAAGCAGTACGAGAAGGTTAAGCCATATCTGCTCAATGACACTCCGGCTCCGGCCATCGAGCGTCTGCAGACTCCGGAAGAACGTGAGAAGCTCGACGGCTTGTACGAGTGCATCCTGTGCGCCTGCTGCTCGACTTCCTGCCCATCCTTCTGGTGGAATCCGGACAAGTTCCTCGGTCCGGCTGCATTGCTGCAAGCCTATCGTTTCCTGGCTGACAGCCGTGATAACCAGACCGCCGAACGTCTGGCGGCACTGGACGATCCGTTCAGCGTATTCCGCTGCCGCGGGATCATGAACTGCGTCAACGTTTGTCCGAAAGGCCTTAACCCAACCAAGGCTATCGGTCACGTGCGCAACATGCTTCTGCAAAACGGCGTCTGATTCGACTGTTGTAACCGTTACACTGTTGTACCGAAATCGCTGCGGCGCAGGCTTCAACCGGCGCCGTAGTTTTAACCTGAGCAGCAGCTTGTAATGCTGCGGCTCTTATTTTGAAGAAATGAGACCAGCAGGGGCATCCGGGCTGGTACCCGGACTATCTGCGTGATCCTTAGTGACTTGATACGGTCGCTGCACATGACTATCTCAGGTTTGCTGTGGTGTCTTCGCCGGTGGTGTCCCCTTACCGAGGGTGACCAAGCATGCAAGAAAGCGTGATGCAGCGCATGTGGAACAGTGCCCACCTTTCCGGTGGTAACGCTGCCTATGTGGAAGAGCTCTATGAGCTCTACCTGCACGACCCTAACGCTGTGCCAGAAGAGTGGCGCACCTACTTTCAGAAGTTGCCCGCTGACGGCAGCACTGCCACCGATGTATCGCATTCGACGATTCGCGATCATTTCGTGTTGCTGGCTAAAAACCAGCGCCGCGCCCAACCGGTGTCTGCCGGGAGCGTGAGCAGCGAACACGAGAAGAAGCAGGTCGAGGTACTGCGACTTATCCAGGCATACCGTATGCGTGGCCATCAGGCAGCCCAGCTCGATCCGCTGGGCCTGTGGCAACGTCCTGCGCCAGCCGATCTGTCGATCAATCACTACGGGCTGACCAACGCTGATCTGGATACCACATTCCGTGCCGGTGACTTGTTCATTGGCAAAGAGGAAGCGAGCCTACGCGAAATTCACGAGACGTTGCAGCAGACATATTGCCGCACCATCGGTTCTGAATTTACGCACATCGTGGATTCCGAGCAGCGCAACTGGTTCATGCAGCGTCTTGAGAGTGTTCGTGGTCGTCCGGATTTTTCCGCCGATATCAAGAGCCACTTGCTCGAGCGCGTAACCGCGGCTGAAGGTCTGGAAAAATACCTGGGCACCAAATATCCGGGTACCAAGCGTTTCGGTCTGGAAGGTGGCGAAAGCCTGATCCCGATGCTGGATGAACTGATCCAGCGTTCCGGTTCGTATGGCACCAAGGAAATCGTGATCGGCATGGCCCACCGTGGTCGCCTGAACGTCCTGGTCAACACCTTCGGCAAGAACCCGCGCGACCTGTTCGACGAGTTCGAAGGCAAGAAAAAAGTCGAGCTGGGCTCCGGTGACGTCAAGTATCACCAGGGTTTCTCCTCGAACGTGATGACCGCAGGCGGGGAAGTTCACCTGGCCATGGCGTTCAACCCGTCTCACCTGGAGATCGTTTCTCCGGTGGTCGAAGGGTCTGTGCGTGCGCGTCAGGATCGTCGTAACGATCCGAACGGTGACAAGGTTCTGCCAATTTCCCTCCACGGTGATGCTGCTTTTGCAGGACAGGGCGTGGTCATGGAAACCTTCCAGATGTCGCAGACTCGCGGCTTCAAGACAGGCGGCACGATCCACATCGTCATCAACAACCAGGTAGGTTTCACCATCAGCAACCCGGAAGACTCGCGCTCCACCGAGTACGCGACCGACGTTGCCAAGATGATTCAGGCGCCGATTCTCCATGTAAATGGCGATGACCCTGAAGCCGTCGTGTTCGTGACCCAGCTGGCTATCGATTACCGCATGCAGTTCAAGCGTGACGTGGTGATCGACCTGGTCTGCTACCGTCGTCGCGGTCACAACGAAGCGGACGAACCAAGCGGCACCCAGCCGTTGATGTACCAGCAGATCGCCAAGCAGCGCACTACCCGCGAGTTGTACGCGGAAAGTCTGATCAAGGCCGGTGTACTCGATGACGCCCGCGTGCAGGCGAAAATCGATGACTACCGTAACGCGCTGGACAACGGTCTGCATGTTGTAAAAAGTCTGGTTAAAGAGCCGAACAAAGAGTTGTTCGTGGACTGGCGTCCATACCTGGGCCACGCCTGGACTGCGCGCCATGACACCCGTTTCGATCTGAAAACCCTGCAGGAACTGTCCGCCAAACTCATGGAGCTGCCAGAAGGCTTCGTGGTTCAGCGTCAGGTGCAGAAGATCTACGAAGACCGTCAGAAGATGCAAGCCGGCGGCCTGCCGATCAACTGGGGTTACGCTGAAACCATGGCGTACGCGACTCTGGCGTTCGAAGGTCACCCGATTCGCATGACTGGCCAGGACATCGGCCGCGGTACGTTCTCGCACCGTCATGCCGTGCTGCACAACCAGAAAGACTCCACCACCTATATCCCGCTGCAGAATCTGTACGCCGGTCAGCCGCGTTTCGATCTGTACGACTCCTTCCTGTCGGAAGAAGCCGTGCTGGCCTTCGAATACGGCTACTCGACGACCCAGCCAGATGCACTGGTTATCTGGGAAGCCCAGTTCGGCGACTTCGCCAACGGTGCGCAAGTGGTCATCGACCAGTTCATCACCAGCGGCGAGCACAAGTGGGGCCGTTTGTGCGGTCTGACCATGCTGCTGCCTCACGGTTATGAAGGGCAGGGACCGGAGCACTCCTCTGCGCGTCTTGAGCGTTACCTGCAGGGTTGTGCCGAGCACAACATTCAGGTGTGCGTGCCGACTACGCCTGCGCAGATTTACCACTTGCTGCGCCGTCAGGTGATTCGTCCGCTGCGCAAGCCGTTGATCGTGCTGACTCCGAAGTCGTTGCTGCGCCACAAGCTGGCCGTGTCGACCCTGGAGGATCTCGCCGAAGGCTCGTTCCAGACCGTGATCCCGGAAATCGATACTCTCGATGCCGCCAAGGTGACGCGTCTGGTGATGTGCAGCGGCAAGGTCTACTACGACCTGCTTGAAAAACGCCGTGCCGAAGGCCGTGAAGACACCATCATCGTGCGTCTTGAGCAGCTGTATCCGTTCCCTGAAGACGACCTGATGGAAACGCTTGCTCCTTATACCAACCTGCAAAACGCAGTGTGGTGTCAGGAAGAGCCGATGAACCAGGGCGCCTGGTACAGCAGCCAGCATCATCTGCGTCGCAGCGTTGGTAATCACAACCGCAACCTCGTGCTCGAGTATGCCGGTCGTGACGCCTCTGCAGCACCCGCTTGTGGCTACGCTTCGATGCATGCTGAGCAGCAGGAAAAACTGCTCAAAGATGCCTTCACTGTTTAACGCCTTCGCGCATTAGAAACCGAATTAAGGAATTACAGATAATGGCTATCGAGATCAAAGCCCCCTCTTTCCCGGAATCAGTTGCCGATGGCACCATTTCCAAATGGCACAAACAGCCGGGCGAAGCGGTAAAACGTGACGAGCTGCTGGTTGACATCGAGACCGACAAAGTCGTGCTCGAAGTGTTGGCAGAAGCTGACGGCGTGCTGGCATCGATCGTGAAAGGCGAGGGTGAAACTGTCCTGTCCAACGAACTGATCGCAACGCTGGATGCCGGTGGTACTGCTTCGGCAGCACCTGCAGCCGCCGCTGCTCCAGCTGCTGGCACGCCGGCCCAGGCGGCGGCTCCGGCCGCTGCTGCTGGCGACGAAGATTCCATCGCTGCACCGGCTGCGCGCAAACTGGCTGAAGAAAACGCCATCAACCTGGCCAGCGTCAAGGGCACCGGTAAAGACGGCCGTATCACCAAGGAAGACGTGGTTGCCGCGGTTGAAGCGAAGAAATCCGCTCCTGCTGCTGCACCGGCTGCCAAACCTGCCGCCGCGCCTGCTGCTCCTGTGTTCGCTGCCGGCGACCGCGTCGAGAAGCGTGTGCCGATGACCCGCGTGCGCGCCACTGTGGCCAAGCGTCTGGTTGAAGCCCAATCGAACATGGCGATGCTGACGACGTTCAACGAAGTCGACATGACTGAAGTCATGGCGCTGCGTTCGAAGTACAAGGATCTGTTCGAGAAGTCCCACAATGGTGTACGCCTGGGCTTCATGTCGTTCTTCGTCAAGGCTGCCACCGAAGCGCTGAAACGCTACCCGGCTGTCAACGCCTCGATCGACGGCTCCGACATTGTCTACCACGGCTATGCCGACGTAGGTGTTGCGGTGTCCAGCGACCGTGGTCTGGTGGTTCCCGTGCTGCGTAACGCAGAGCAGATGACCCTGGCTGAAATCGAAGGCGGCATCGCTGCGTTCGGCAAGAAAGCCCGTGACGGCAAGCTGTCCATGGAAGAGATGATCGGTGGTACCTTCACCATCACCAACGGTGGTACTTTCGGCTCGATGATGTCGACCCCGATCGTCAACCCGCCGCAAGCGGCTATCCTGGGCATGCACAACATTCTGCAACGTCCGATGGCAATCAACGGTCAGGTAGTTATCCGTCCGATGATGTACCTGGCGCTGTCCTACGATCACCGTTTGATCGATGGTAAAGAAGCCGTGACGTTCCTGGTGACAATCAAGAACCTGCTGGAAGATCCGGCTCGTCTGCTGCTGGATATCTGATGAGGCAGCTTCAGGCTGCAAGCCGCAAGCTTCAGGATAGAAGCGGGGCGGTGCGCAGCCTGAGCCGTTAGTTTGCATCAAATCAATAGGTCGCGAGTCGGCTCTGCAATACAGCGCAGACCGGCTTGCAGCTTGCAGCTCAAAGCTCGCAGCTAAAGAGGAACTCTTTGTTATGTCCCAGAAATTCGACTTGGTAGTGATTGGCGCTGGCCCTGGCGGTTATGTAGCCGCCATCAAGGCCGCGCAACTTGGTCTCAAGACTGCCTGCATCGAGAAATATCAGGACAAGGAGGGCAAACTGGCCCTCGGCGGTACTTGCCTGAACGTAGGCTGCATTCCTTCCAAGGCGCTGCTGGACAGCTCCTGGAAATTCTACGAAGCCAAGAATGGTTTCGCGATCCACGGCATCTCGACTTCCGATGTGTCGATGGACGTGCCAGCTATGGTTGGTCGCAAGTCCACCATCGTCAAAGGCTTGACCGGCGGCGTTGCCAGCCTGTTCAAAGCCAATGGCGTGACCACCCTGCAAGGCCACGGCAAACTGCTGGCCGGCAAGAAAGTCGAACTGACTGGCGCTGACGGCACCGTTGAAATCATCGAAGCGGACCACGTGATCCTGGCTTCGGGTTCGCGTCCGATCGACATCCCACCGGCTCCGGTCGATCAGAAAGTCATCGTCGACTCCACTGGCGCCCTGGAATTCCAACAGGTTCCAAAACGTCTGGGCGTTATCGGCGCAGGCGTTATCGGTCTGGAACTGGGTTCGGTTTGGGCTCGTCTGGGCGCTCAGGTCACTGTTCTGGAAGCACTGGAAAAATTCATTCCAGCCGCTGACGAAGCCGTCTCCAAAGAAGCCTTGAAAACCTTCACCAAGCAAGGCCTGGACATCAAACTGGGCGCTCGCGTGACCGGTTCCAAGGTCGACGGTGAAGAAGTGGTTGTCAGCTACACCGACGCAGCGGGCGAGCAGTCGATCACTTTCGACCGCCTGATCGTGGCCGTTGGTCGTCGTCCTGTTACCACCGACCTGCTGGCTGCGGACAGCGGCGTGGACCTGGATGAGCGCGGTTTCATCTACGTCGACGACTTCTGCACCACCAGCGTCCCTGGCGTTTATGCCATCGGTGACGTGGTTCGTGGTCTGATGCTGGCCCACAAAGCTTCGGAAGAAGGCATCATGGTTGTCGAGCGCATCAAGGGCCACAAGGCTCAGATGAACTACAATCTGATTCCTTCGGTTATCTACACCCACCCGGAAATCGCCTGGGTTGGCAAAACCGAGCAGACCTTGAAGGCTGAAGGCGTTGAAGTTAACGTCGGCACCTTCCCATTCGCAGCCAGCGGCCGCGCAATGGCAGCAAACGATACTGGCGGTTTCGTCAAGATCATCGCTGACGCCAAGACTGACCGCGTATTGGGCGTTCACGTCATTGGTCCGAGCGCTGCGGAATTGGTACAGCAGGGCGCGATCGCGATGGAATTCGGCAGCAGTGCCGAAGACATCGGCATGATGGTCTTCTCCCATCCGACGCTGTCCGAAGCATTGCATGAAGCTGCTCTGGCTGTGAATGGCGGTGCCATCCACATCCAGAACCGCAAAAAACGCTAAGACAATAAGAGAAACCACGACGGACTGCCCGTCGTGAGCCTTGCGAGCAAGACTCACCGCGGAATGTCCGCCGGACTCGACCTCTGAGGTGTTCCTCGAAACGTAGCGAACCCACGCGGTTTGACACGTTTCGGGGCCGCCGGGAGTAGCGGTCACAGGTGGTGCGGCACGCCAGACGTGCAGCACCGAATGCGCAGTACCTAACGAAGACGGTAATAAGCATGAATCTTCACGAGTATCAGGGTAAGCAGCTGTTCGCTGAATACGGCCTGCCAGTATCCAAAGGCTACGCAGTAGACACCCCGGAAGCAGCAGCAGAAGCGTGCGACAAGATTGGCGGCACTGAATGGGTTGTCAAAGCCCAGGTTCACGCCGGTGGTCGCGGTAAAGCGGGCGGCGTCAAGCTGGTTCGCAGCAAAGAAGACGCGGCAGCCTTCGCACAGCAATGGCTGGGCAAGCGTCTGGTGACTTACCAGACCGATGCCAACGGCCAGCCAGTGACCAAGATCCTGGTCGAGTCCTGCACCGACATCGCTAAAGAGCTGTATCTCGGCGCTGTAGTGGATCGTTCGAGCCGTCGTATCGTGTTCATGGCTTCCACCGAAGGTGGCGTGGACATCGAGAAAATCGCTCACGACACTCCTGAGAAGATTCTCAAAGCCACTATCGATCCACTGGTTGGCGCTCAGCCATTCCAGGGTCGCGATCTGGCTTTCCAGCTGGGTCTGGAAGGTAAGCAGGTCACTCAGTTCGCCAAGATCTTCACCGGTCTGGCCAAGCTGTTCCAGGACCACGACCTGGCTCTGCTGGAAGTGAACCCGCTGGTGATCAAGGCTGACGGCGATCTGCACTGCCTGGACGCCAAGATCAACATCGACGCCAACGCCATGTACCGTCAGCCAAAGCTGAAGGCTTTCCACGATCCATCGCAAGATGATCCACGTGAAGCCCACGCTGCCAAGTTCGAACTGAACTACGTGGCGCTGGAAGGTAACATCGGTTGCATGGTCAACGGTGCTGGCCTGGCCATGGGTACCATGGACATCGTCAACCTGCATGGCGGCAAACCTGCCAACTTCCTCGACGTTGGTGGCGGCGCAACCAAGGAACGCGTTACCGAAGCGTTCAAGATCATCCTGTCCGACAGCAATGTCGCAGCAGTATTGGTCAACATCTTCGGCGGCATCGTTCGTTGCGACATGATTGCCGAAGGCATCATCGGTGCAGTGAAAGAAGTCGGCGTTAAAATCCCGGTTGTTGTTCGCCTTGAAGGCAACAACGCTGAACTGGGCGCTAAAGTACTGGCAGAAAGCGGTTTGAACATCATCGCAGCTACCAGCCTGACCGACGCTGCTCAACAAGTTGTCAAAGCTGCGGAGGGCAAGTAATGAGCGTCCTGATCAATAAAGACACCAAAGTAATCTGCCAGGGCTTCACCGGTTCGCAGGGTACTTTCCACTCCGAGCAAGCCATTGCCTACGGCACCAAAATGGTTGGCGGCGTGACTCCAGGCAAAGGCGGCACCACGCACCTGAACCTGCCAGTGTTCAACACTGTGAAAGAAGCGGTAGAAACCACTGGCGCAACCGCCAGCGTCATCTACGTTCCTGCTCCTTTCTGCAAGGATTCCATCCTTGAAGCGGCATTCGCCGGCATCAAGCTGATCGTGTGCATCACCGAAGGCATTCCTACCCTGGACATGCTGGATGCCAAGGTCAAGTGCGACGAACTGGGCGTGATTCTGATCGGGCCTAACTGCCCAGGCGTGATCACTCCGGGCGAATGCAAGATCGGCATCATGCCAGGTCACATTCACTTGCCAGGCAAAGTAGGCATTGTGTCGCGTTCCGGCACCCTGACTTACGAAGCTGTTAAGCAGACTACTGACGCCGGTTTCGGTCAGTCGACTTGCGTTGGTATCGGTGGTGACCCGATTCCTGGTTCGAACTTCATCGACATCCTGAAGCTGTTCCAGGAAGACCCGAAGACCGAAGCGATCGTCATGATCGGCGAGATCGGCGGTTCGGCTGAAGAAGAAGCGGCTGCCTACATCAAGGCACACGTGACCAAGCCGGTTGTTTCCTACATTGCTGGTGTGACTGCCCCTGCGGGCAAGCGCATGGGCCATGCTGGCGCAATCATCTCCGGCGGCAAAGGTACTGCAGACGAGAAGTTCGCAGCACTGGAAGACGCTGGCGTGAAAACCGTGCGTTCCCTGGCTGACATCGGCAAGGCTTTGGCTGAGCTGACCGGTTGGGCTGTCAAGTAAGCTTCTGCTTACCTGATCGAGCAATCGACAAAGGCCACCTTCGGGTGGCCTTTGTGCGTCTGGGATACAGCACCATTGATACCTTGTTGGAGATTCTATGTTCGTGAGCAACCCCCAGACATGAAGTTTGGGGTGTACTCCGTTTGGTTTTTCATTAGGGCGAACATGACCCGCGCGAGCTTTCGGGCGAGGACTACCAGCGC
>NZ_JAFCXH010000038.1:0-37876 GCF_049898225.1 Pseudomonas sp. DSP3-2-3
CAGGGAGTTACGTTTGGTCGTATGCTTTTTCATGGACTCGCCCTCGCTGTCGTTGGCTTCTTAAGAATGCCACCGTGGCGCTACAGACGCCTCGGCTTGGGCGAGTCCATCCAATTACAGTAATTGCGCGCGTCTCTTAACCGGTATAACTAATCCGCCCATCCACCAAGGTGTATCGCACCGCACTCGGCAGGCAATGGCCGAGGAACGGGCAGTTTTCGCCTTTGGACAACCACTTCTCGCCCGCGACCGTGGATGCTGCCGGATCGAACAGCACGATATCCGCTGCCGATCCCGTACTCAGTTGCCCGGCAGGCAGTCGCAATGCCGCCGCCGGGCCAGTGCTCAGACGCGCTATCAGCGTCGGCAGATCCAGCAAGCCGTCTTCCACCAGCGTCATCGCCAATGGCAGCAGCAACTCGACGCTGCTGATGCCCGGTTCAGTTGCCGCGAAGGGTGCCAGCTTGGCATCCCGTTCGTGCGGCTGGTGATGGCTGGAAATCGCCTGAATCACCCCGGACTTAACCGCCTCACGCAAGCCATCGCGATCCGCCCGGCTGCGCAGCGGCGGTTGCACGTGATACAGACTGGAGAAATCGATCAAGGCTTCGTCGGTCAGAATCAGCTGATACAGCGCCACATCCGCCGTGACCTTCAAGCCACGCGCCTGGGCCTGGGCGATCAACGCCGCACCACGAGCGCTGGTCAGCTGGCTGAAATGCGCGCGTACGCCGCTTTGCTCGACCAGCAACAAGTCGCGGGCCAGCGCTACGGTTTCAGCGGTTTCCGGAATACCGGCCAGGCCAAGGAAGCTGGCGGTCGGGCCTTCGTGGGCCAGGCCGCCTTCGGCCAGATCGCGGTCCTGCGAGTTGAAAATCACTGTCAGATCGAACGTCGCTGCATATTCCAGCGCACGGCACAGCGTGCGCGTGTTGCGGAAACTCTCCAGACCGTTGCCGAACGCCACGCAGCCCACGTCGCGCAAGGCAACCAGTTCCGCCAGTTGCTCGCCTTCCAGGCCTTTGCTCAGGGCGCCAATCGGGAACACCTTGGCGTGTCCGGCTTCGCGGGCGCGGTCGAGGATCAGTTCGGCCACCGCCGAGGTATCCAGAATCGGTTTGGTGCGTGGCGGGCAGCACAGGCTGGTCACGCCGCCCGCCGCTGCAGCGCGGGTTTCGCTGGCAATCGTCCCTTTGCGGCTATAACCCGGCTCGCGCAGGGCAACGTTGAGGTCTACCAGACCCGGGGCGGCGATCAGGCCGGTAGCATCGATGGTTTGTACCGGTTCGAAACCGGCCGGTGCCGCGCCAATGGCGAGCACCTTGCAGGCTTCGATATGCAGGTCGGTGACTTGATCCAGACCGCTGGTTGGGTCGATGACGCGAGCGCCGAGAATACTGAGCTTCACTGGGCGTTCTCCTGCTCGAATTGGCGTTGCGCGGTCTGGCCGCTCATGGCCATGGACAATACGGCCATGCGCACGGCGATGCCGTAGGTGACCTGGTTGAGAATCACCGAATGCGCCCCGTCGGCGACGGCTGATTCGATCTCTACGCCACGATTGATCGGGCCCGGGTGCATGACGATGGCGTCAGGCTTGGCGCCAGCCAGTCGTGCGGTGGTCAGGCCGAACAGGCGATAGAACTCGCCTTCGCTGGGCAACAAGCCGCCGGTCATGCGTTCGCGTTGCAGGCGCAGCATGATCACCACGTCGACGTCTTTCAGGCCTGCATCAAGGTCGGTGTAAACCTTGACGCCATATTGCTCGATCCCAATGGGCAGCAAGGTTTTCGGGCCAATGACGCGGATGTCCGGGCAACCGAGCGCTTTGAGGGCGATCATGTTCGAGCGCGCCACGCGCGAATGCAGGATATCGCCGACGATGGCCACCGAGAGGTTCTCGAAACCGCCTTTGTGGCGGCGAATGGTCAGCATGTCCAGCATGCCCTGCGTCGGGTGCGCGTGACGGCCGTCGCCACCGTTGATGATCGCCACTTCCGGCGACACATGCTCGGCAATGAAGTGCGCGGCGCCGGAGTCGCCGTGGCGCACGACGAACATGTCGGCGGCCATGGCTTCAAGGTTGCGCAATGTATCGAACAGCGTCTCGCCCTTGCTGGTGGACGAGGTGGAAACATTCAGGGTGATGACGTCGGCCGACAAGCGCTGGGCCGCCAGTTCGAACGTAGTGCGGGTGCGCGTGGAGTTCTCGAAGAACACGTTGCACACGGTCTTGCCGCGTAATAGCGGGACTTTTTTCACCGCTCGCGCGCCGACTTCCAGAAAGGAGTCCGCCGTGTCGAGGATTTCGGTGAGCAACTCGCGGGGCAAGCCGTCGAGAGAGAGGAAGTGGCGCAGCTGGCCCTGATGGTTGAGCTGCAGCGGGCGCTTGGCGTGGAGAGGCGTCATCGCAAAGGACTCTTGAAAAAGGGCGGCTAAAGGGCGGCGGCGGTGGAAAGGTTTTGCATTTCGAGGCCCAGGGGCTCGGGGCCGGTCAGCTTCACGCGTTCGTGGTCGGCCAGCGACACGGTTGCGCCGACCACATTCGGCCGAATCGGCAACTCGCCAGCATCCAGATCCAGCAGGCAAACCAGCGTCACGCTGGCCGGGCGACCGTAATCGAACAGTTCGTTGAGGGCGGCGCGAATGGTGCGGCCGCTCATCAATACGTCGTCGATCAGCACCAGATGCTGGCCTTCGATTTCGAACGGCAGGTCTGAAGGGCGCACTTGCGGGTGCAGGCCGTTCTGGCTGAAGTCGTCGCGGTAGAACGACACGTCCAGCGTGCCCAGCGCCGCTTCGCTGCCCAGCGCCTTGAGCAGCGCTTGCGCGACCCAGACGCCGCCGGTGCGGATGCCGATAAAACGCGGATCGGCAATCCCGCGCTTGTGCAGATGAGCGTTCAGATCAGCGGCCATATGGCTGATCAGTTCGGCTGGGTTGGGCAGGTTCATGAAAGTGCTCCTTGAAGGGCCCGAGTTTCATGCGCGCGGCGCTGCTCAGGCTGAAACGGGAATTTCGGGTGTCGCGGTGCCGCACATGAAGACGTTGTACAGCCTGAACATGTCAGACATTGAACAGTTCGGAATTGGCATCGAGCCAGCCTTGCAGCAGCAGCGCAGCGGCGATGGCATCCACCGGATTGTCCTTGTAGCTGCCGCGTTGTCCGCCGCGACTCATGCGCTCGCCCTTGGCTTCAAAGGTGGTCAGGCGTTCGTCGTGGGTATAAACCGGCAGGTTGAAGCGGCCGTTGATGCGGCGTGAGAACTTTTCCGCCTTGGCGCTCATCTCGCTGGGCGTGCCGTCCATGTTCAGCGGCAGGCCAACGACGATTGCATCCGGCTTCCATTCCTTGATCAACGCTTCGATCTGGCTCCAGTCCGGCACGCCTTGCACGGCCTTGAGCGTACACAGCTCGCGGGCCTGGCCGGTAATCACCTGGCCCACGGCAACGCCGATCTGTTTGGTGCCGTAATCAAATCCCAGTAGAAGACGCAATGCGGCCATCAGGCGTGGCCCGCCTGACTGGTCAGCAGGCTGAGGTTGACGCCCAGGCGTTTGGCAGCGGCATTGAGGCGCTGCTCGCTGTCCATCTCGAACAGGATGGCCGGATCGAAAGGGCAGGTCAGCCAGGCATTGTCGGCGACCTCGGCTTCCAGCTGCCCGGCTTCCCAGCCGGCGTAGCCAAGGGTGATCAAATTTTGATCAGGTCCGTAGCCGTCGGCGATGGAAAACAGCACATCTTGCGAAGTGGAAAGCGAAACGCCGCCCAGCTCGACGGTGGCCTGAAAAATCGGTCCGCTGGGGTGCAGGACGAAACCTCGATCAGTCTGGACCGGACCGCCGGTATGAATGGCGATGTCCGCGCAGCGCTTGGGTGCCGGGACGTCGGGACGCAGCTGTTCGAGAATATCCGCCAGCGTGAGGCTTTGCGGACGATTGATCACCAGACCCATGGCGCCATTGGCGTTGTGCTCGACGATGTAGGTCAGCGTCTGCGCAAAGTTCGGGTCCGCCATGTGCGGCATGGCGATCAGGAATTGATGCTTGAGATAACTGGCGGATACGTTTTTCATGAGCCCTAGTGTGGCGCTGCGCGGCAGGCATGACAACTGGCAGTTATGGCCGTGCCGCTGTTGGCTATATACAGGTCAGTTACTGGAAAGCTTGTCGCCCCTGGCGAATTTCCAGGTGCGAATGATCTCAAGTCGATCAATGTCGGCAAGATCGCCGGTGAACGGCGCAAATGGCGCCGCGAGTCGCACGATGCGCTGTGCCGCCTGATCCAGCAAAGGCTGCCCGGAAGACTCCAGCACCAATACTTCGTACAGCGAACCATCCCGATTAATCGAGACCATCAGGCGCAAATTGCCATAAATCTGCTGGCGTCGGGCTTCCTCGGGGTAATTGAGGTTGCCGACCCGCTCGACTTTCTTGCGCCAGTCGTCTTTGTACCAGGCACCTTTGTCGCGCATGGTCGACGCGGCACTCAGGCGGTGAATCTTCGGCCGTTTGGCGTACAGCTGTTGTTCGTTGGACAGTTCGGCTTCCAGGCTGGCGATCTCGCTGCTCAGCTCGGCGCTGTCGAATGTCGGGGCTTTCTTGGGTGCAGGATCAGGTTTGACCTCTTCGCGCTTGGCCACGGTCTTCTGCGGCGTTGGCGCCTTGGTGGCAACCACGGTTTTCTGCGCTTCCTGCTTGACCACGGGCTTGCTGGCCGGTGGCGGCGTCACTTTGTTGATCTTGGTGTCCTGAAACGGCGCGATTTCCGTGGTTTTTGGAATCGCAGCCTTGTCCAGGGTGCCGCTGCCTTGCTGGTCGTCCTGGGCGAGAAAGTCCGCCTGTTTCGGCCTGGTTTCGCTTTTGAAGGTGGCGAGGGTGATTTCCAGGGTGTGGCTGATCTGCTCGGGTTTGACGTAGGTGAAGCCCACGCCAAGAATCACCGCGAGGTGGATCAACGCCGCAATCATCAGGGTAAACCCCAGACGATCAGCGGGTCGCACGCCAGCTCGGGAGAGTTCGTAAGGGAGGTCGTTGTCGGCCAGGGATGTCATCAGCGGTTCAGCGTCTCTTGAGGTATTGCTGTGCAGACTGTGTGAAAACTACTGCGCTCGGCAATACTGCGTTAAAAACAGGCGGAAAATGCTCATTTAGAACACCTGGAGTCGATCGCGACCCCGGCCGTTTTCCGCCTGTTTTTGCCTTGTCTTGCCTTCGCTCGTGACGTTTTCACACAGTCTGTGTGGAACCGGCTTCAGCCGGGAAAGCGGTATCGCGATCAATGTGCAGGTAGCGGATTGGCTTTGGCTGGAAAGACAGCTTATCGCACCCTGCAATTGCAGCGTACGCAGTGGCCTCTTCCCGGCTAAAGCCGGTCCCCCGGTCATTCACCTTGTCTTCAGTTTCTTCTCGATAACATCCATCAGCATCCCGCCAATGTCGGTGCCGAAGGCGTTGTCGATTTCGCGGATGCAGGTTGGGCTGGTGACGTTGATTTCGGTCAGATGCTCGCCGATGACGTCCAGACCGACGAAGATCAGGCCTTTTTTACGCAAGGTCGGGCCGATCTGTTCAGCGATCCAGCGATCTTTTTCGGTCAGCGGACGCGCTTCGCCACGGCCGCCTGCCGCCAGGTTGCCACGGGTTTCGCCCGCTGCCGGGATGCGCGCCAGGCAATACGGCACCGGTTCGCCGTCGACCATGAGGATGCGTTTGTCGCCGTCCTTGATCGCCGGCAAGTAGCCTTGGGCCATGATTTGCTGCGTGCCGTGGGCGGTCAGGGTTTCGAGGATCACCGACAGGTTCGGATCGCCCGCGCGATGGCGGAAGATCGACGCGCCGCCCATGCCGTCCAGCGGCTTGAGGATCACGTCGCCATGCTGCTCGGCAAAACCGCGCAGGATGTCCGCGCGACGGCTGACCAGAGTCGGCGGGGTCAGGGTCGGGAACAGCGTGGCGAAGAGTTTTTCGTTGCAGTCACGCAGGCTTTGCGGCTTGTTGACGATCAGCACGCCAGCCGTTTCCGCTTGTTCCAGCAAATACGTGGCGTAGACGAATTCCATGTCGAACGGCGGATCCTTGCGCATCAGGATCACGTCCAGCTCGTCCAGACCGATATCTTCTTCGGCGTCCAGCTCGAACCATTTGGCCGGATCGGCGAACACTTTCAGCGGCTTGACCCGTGCGCGAGCCTGACCGGCGTTCTGATACAGATCCTGCTGTTCCATATAGAACAGCGACCAACCCCGCGCCTGAGCGGCAAGCAGCATGGCCAGTGAGCTGTCCTTTTTATAGGAGATACGCTCAATGGGGTCCATGACAATCCCTAGGCGAACGCTCATGGGCAAATATCCTCTGGTCGGTAACGGCCGCGACGGCCTTGAAATAGGCGTCAGGGTGGCGCTCCGCATGCTCCGGGTCAAGAGGCAGGCACGCGGCGGCAGGCTTTATGGATTGAGGGTGAGGAGTGTGCTAAAAAGGCTCGGCGCTTGGACTTGTCAATTGGCCATTGGCCCTTGTATATCAGTCGATCAGCACCCCAGTGCCGGAAAGGACGCGAAAAATATTCGCCGCGGCGAGGGAAGAGCAGATATGGAACAGCATCCAGCAGCATTGAAAGTCATGGTCATTGATGATTCGAAGACCATTCGCCGCACCGCCGAGACGCTGTTGAAGAACGTCGGTTGTGAGGTCATCACCGCAATCGATGGCTTCGACGCGTTGGCCAAGATCGCTGATAACCATCCACGCATCATTTTTGTCGACATCATGATGCCGCGCCTGGATGGCTACCAGACCTGTGCCCTGATCAAGAATAACCGCGCGTTCAAGTCGACGCCGGTGATCATGCTTTCGTCCAAGGACGGTCTGTTCGACAAGGCGAAAGGTCGAATCGTGGGCTCGGACCAGTTTTTGACCAAGCCGTTTAGCAAGGAAGAACTGCTCAATGCGATCAAGGCGCATGTGCCGGGGTTCGTTGCGGTAGAACAACAGATATCGTGATGCCCGCCCCTATGGTCGCGGGCATCCATCCTTATGGGGAACACCATGGCTCGAATCCTGATCGTCGATGACTCGCCGACCGAAATGTACAAACTGACCGGCATGCTGGAAAAGCATGGCCATGAAGTCCTCAAGGCTGAAAACGGCGCGGACGGCGTGGCGCTTGCCCGTCAGGAAAAACCCGATGCGGTGTTGATGGACATTGTCATGCCCGGTCTCAATGGCTTCCAGGCCACGCGCCAGCTGACCAAGGATGCCGACACCAGCATGATCCCGGTGATCATGATTACCACCAAGGACCAGGAAACCGACAAGGTCTGGGGCAAGCGTCAAGGCGCGCGCGACTATCTGACCAAGCCGGTGGATGAAGAAACCCTGATGAAAACCCTGAACGCGGTACTGGCCGGCTGATTGCCGGTTCGTCATGGCTGAGTCGCAAACTGCTTTCCAGTTGCTGTTCGATATCGACCAGCGCTGCCGTTCGCTTGCCGCCGATTTGCCTTCCCAGGAAGCCCGGCAGCAGGAATGGAGCGGCATCGGCTTTCGCATGGGCGGCCGCTGCTACGTAGCGCCCATGGGCGAAATCGGCGAAATCCTGCATGAGCCGCGTTACGCGGTGTTGCCTGGTGTGAAGCCTTGGGTGCGCGGTATCGCCAATCTGCGCGGACGGCTGCTGCCGATCATGGATCTGTGCAGTTTTTTTGGTCACGACTTGTCGCACGTGCGCAAACAGCGTCGGGTATTGGTGGTGGAGCATCAGGACGTGTTCGCCGGTTTGATCGTCGACGAGGTGCTTGGCCTGCAGCATTTCAGCCAGCTGAGCCTGATGCCGCCGCAGACGGGTGAGCTCGATAGCGTCATCGCGCCGTACATTCGCGGCCAGTTCCTGCGCGAGCAAGCCTGGCTGGTTTTCAGCCCCTGGGCGCTGGCGCAATCTCCAGGGTTCATGGACGTGGCTTTATAGGGCATCCCGGCAGGCCGGTAATCCTGGCGTCTTGTTGTGCGGATGAACCATCGCAGTTGGTCCAGGCGGGGGCCTGATTAATGAGTAAGACAGGCAGATCATTACAAGGCGCGCGTAGTCGTTCGCAGATCATTGTGTTGTTCGTCGCGCTGATCATTTCCATCATGTTGCTGTTCGTCAATTTCGCCTACCTCAACACCCAGTCGAATTACGATAAGCAGTACATCGGGCATGCTGGCGAGCTGCGCGTGCTGTCCCAGCGGATCGCCAAAAACGCCACTGAAGCCGCCGCCGGTAAAGCGGCCGCGTTCAAGTTGCTGACCGACGCGCGCAACGATTTCGACCTGCGCTGGGGTTTTCTCAGAAAGGGCGACAAAGCCACCGGCCTGCCGCCCGCGCCTCACGAAGTGCGCGAGGAGCTGCAAGCGGTGCAAAACGACTGGGAGACCCTGCGCAAGAGCACGGACGTGATCCTCGCCAGCGAGCAGACCGTGCTGTCGTTGCATCAGGTGGCCGCGACCCTGGCTGAAACCATCCCGCAATTGCAGATCGAGTACGACAAAGTCGTCGAAATCCTCCTGCAAAGTCGCGCTCCGGCCAGCCAGATTGCGCTGGCCCAGCGTCAATCACTGCTGGCCGAGCGGATTCTGGGTTCGGTCAACAAGGTCCTGTCCGGCGATGACACGGCGGTGCAGGCAGCCGACTCGTTTGGTCGTGATGCCAGCCAGTTTGGCCGGGTGCTGAGCGGCATGCTCGAAGGCAATGCGACGCTGAAGATCACCCAGGTCGAAGACCGTGACGCCCGGACACGCCTGGCGGAGATCTCGGAGCTGTTCGAGTTCGTCTCAGGTTCGGTGGATGAGATTCTCGAAACGTCCCCTGAGTTGTTCCAGGTTCGCGAGTCGTCCGGCAAGATTTTCAGCACCTCGCAAACCCTGCTGGATGAATCATCGGTGCTGGCCAACAGCCTTGAGCACCTGGCCAACGAGCGCTCGGCTAACACCATCGGTGGTTACGTGCTCGGTCTGCTGGCCTTGACCTCGATTATCCTGATCGGCCTGGTGATGGTCCGCGAAACCAACCGTCAACTGCGGGAAACCGCCGAGAAGAACGAGCGTAACCAGGCTGCGATCATGCGCTTGCTCGATGAGATCGAGAATCTGGCCGATGGTGATCTGACCGTTGCGGCCACAGTGACCGAAGATTTCACCGGGGCCATCGCCGACTCCATCAACTATTCCGTCGACCAGCTGCGCGAGCTGGTCGCGACGATCAACCTGACGGCCGAGCAGGTCTTCGGTGCGGTCAAGGACACCCAGACCACCGCGACCCAGCTGGCCGCCGCTTCCGAGCATCAGGCGTTGCAGATCGCGGCGGCGTCCAACGCGATCAATGACATGGCGGTTTCCATCGACCAGGTTTCGGCCAACGCGCTGGAATCTTCATCGGTGGCCGAGCGCTCGGTGACCATCGCCAACAAAGGTAACGAAGTGGTGCACAACACCATTTACGGCATGGACACCATTCGCGAGCAGATTCAGGACACGTCCAAGCGTATCAAGCGTCTGGGCGAGTCATCCCAGGAAATCGGCGATATTGTCAGCCTGATCGACGACATTGCCGATCAGACCAATATTCTCGCCCTGAACGCTGCGATCCAGGCTTCCATGGCCGGTGACGCCGGCCGTGGTTTCGCCGTGGTTGCCGATGAAGTGCAGCGTCTGGCCGAGCGTTCGTCCTCGGCCACCAAGCAAATCGAAACCCTGGTGCGCGCGATTCAGAACGACACCAACGAAGCGGTCATTTCCATGGAGCAGACCACCACCGAAGTGGTGCGTGGCGCACGGCTGGCGCAGGATGCCGGGGTTGCCCTGGAGGAAATCGAAGGCGTGTCGAAAATTCTCGCCGCGTTGATCGAAAGCATCACCAAGGCTGCGCAGCAACAGGCCGTCCTCGGGCAACAGCTGTCGCAGACCATGACCGTGATCCAGCAAACCACGTCGCAAACCACTTCGGGTACGGCGGCCACGGCACGCAGCATGGGCAATCTGGCGAAAATGGCCAGCGAGATGCGTCGCTCGGTATCCGGGTTCACCTTGCCGTCCTCGAAAGACCGCGGCTAAATAAACGAACGACGTTGCTATGAGCAATGGTTGAGGGGATTGGAGTCGTCATGGCTGATCGGCACGACTATGTGGCGCTGGAGTGGGTAAAGGGCGAAATTGCCGAAACACTCAAGCAGGCCCGCCAGGCCCTGGAACTGTTTGTCGCCGACCCGGCGCAAACGGAGGCGATGGACGCTTGTCTGGATGGCGTGCATCAGGTTCACGGCAGCCTGCAGATGATCGAGTTCTACGGCGCGGCCCTGCTCGCCGAAGAAATCGAACAGCTGGCGCTGGCCTTGCAGCAGGATCGCGTCGCCCAGCGGGCCGAAGCCGTGCAACTGCTGACCCAGGCGTTGACGCAGTTGCCGGTTTATCTGGACCGCATTCATTCCGCGCGCCGCGATCTGCCGCTGGTGGTCCTGCCCTTGCTCAACGATCTGCGCAGCGCCCGTGGCGAAAGCCTGCTGTCGGAAACCAGCCTGTTCGCCCCGCAACTGGTCAGCGTGCCGCCGCTGAGCGCGCAAGCCCTGGCGCAACGCGACACCGCCGAACTGCCGGGCCTGCTGCGCAAATTGCGCCAGACCTTGCAAACCGCGTTGGTCGGCCTGCTGCGTGAGCAGGATGTGCAGGTGCAGCTCGGCTACATGGGCAAGGTCTTCGCCCGTCTCGAACTGTTGTGCAACGAAGCGCCGTTGGGCCCGCTGTGGCAGATTGCTTCGGCGTTGGTGGAAACCATGGTCAATGGCAACTTCACCAACAGCCCGGCCCTGCGCAGCCTGCTCAAGGACGCCGACAAAGAACTCAAGCGTCTGCTGGATCAAGGCATCGAAGCCATCAATCAGCCGGCGCCGGACGAACTGCTGAAAAGCCTGCTGTTTTATATCGCCAAGTCCGACAGCCAGGCGCCGCGCATGCTCGACCTCAAAGACCAGTACGGCCTGGATCAGGCCTTGCCCGACACGTCGCTGGCCGATCAGCAAAGCGCCAACATCGGCGGGCCGGATCGGGACGCCATGCGCTCGGTGATCATGGCGCTGTGCGAAGAGCTGGTGCGGGTCAAGGAGCGGCTGGATGTCTTCGTGCGCGGCGACCGCCTGCACGTCAGCGAACTCAATGGACTGCTGCCGCCGTTGCGTCAGGTGGCCGATACGTTGGCGGTATTGGGTTTCGGGCAACCGCGCAAGGTCATCATCGATCAGTTGAGTGTCGTGCAAGGCCTGGCTCAAGGCCAACGCGAGCCCAGCGATGCGGCGTTGATGGATGTAGCCGGTGCGCTGTTGTATGTGGAAGCCACGCTGGCGGGCATGATCGGCACCGTGGAACAGGCCCGTCGTGAAGACAGCCGTTTGCCCACCACCGACCTGACGCAGATTCATCAACTGGTGATTCGCGAAGCCCGGGTCGGTTTGCAGCAGGCCAAGGACGTGATCATCGATTACATCGACGGCGAATGGGATCGACAGCGACTCGAACCCTTGTCCGCGCTGTTGGTGCAGGTACGTGGCGCGCTGGCGATGATCCCGCTGGCGCGTGCCGCCAGTCTGTTGGCGGCGTGCAACGACTACATTCTGGAGCACTTGCTGGTCGACGAGAATCGACCCGCATGGACCCAGCTCGACAGCCTGGCCGACACCCTGACCGGCATCGAGTATTACCTGGAGCGCATGGGCGAAGACCCCGAAGCGCCGGGCGAGCAGGTGCTTGATATGGCGCAGGAAAGCCTCGCGCTGCTGGGCTATTCACCCACGCCCGATGCCATGGAAGTGCCGCTGCTGGATGAAGTCATCAGCCAGGACGAAATCCTTGAGCTGCAAGCGCGGCAGGCACTGGTCAGCCCGACACAAACCATCGCCGACGTACTGGCCAGTCCGGTTTCCGCAGTCAATCCGCCTGCGCGCAATATGCCCGCCAGCTTGTTGCCGCCGCCCGCTGACGAAGAGGGCGTCGACGACGAACTGCTGGAAGTCTTCCTCGAAGAAACCGAAGAAGTGCTGGCGGCGCTGCAGGAATACCTGCCGCGCTGGTTCGCCTCACTTGATAACGGCAACGCAAATGGCGACCCCGGCAACGCCAGCGCGCTGACCGAAATACGCCGCGCGTTCCACACCCTCAAGGGCAGCGGGCGCATGGTGCGGGCGTTGATTCTCGGCGAGCTGGCGTGGTCGGTGGAAAACCTGCTCAACCGGATTCTGGAAAGCAACGTCAAACCCGATGAGCACGTGCAGCAACTGCTGACTGAAGTTCTGGCGCTACTGCCGCAGGTGATTCGCGACTTTGCCGGCAATGCCCAACGCCAGCGGGACGATGTCGATCTGTTGGCCGCGCGCGCCCATGCATTGGCCAAGGGCAAAGGGCCGCTGAGCTTCGAAGTCGACGCTGCTGAAACAGACAATGAAGCGCTCGATCCGCAACTGCTGGAGATTTTCCGTCAGGAAGCCCGCAGCCATCTGGATAACCTGCAACGCTTTCTCGATAACGCCGCCGATGATCCATCGCCGCCGATCACCGATGAGTTGCTGCGCGCCCTGCACACGCTCAAAGGCAGCGCCTCCATGGCCGGCGTAGTGCCGATTGCCGAGCTGGCCAGCCCGCTTGACCAGCTGGCCCGGGAATTCAAGGCCAATCTCATCGCGCTGGGCCAGGCGGAACTCGATCTGCTGCGCAGCGCCGAGCCGTTGTTCCACCATGGCCTGGAGCAGTTGGGCAGCGACCCACTCAAGCCGATTCCGGGCGCTGCAAGTCTGATCGAAGCAGCGCACGCTTTGCTTGATGAGCGCCTCGCCGCAGCGCTCAGCGCGTCCAACAACGGTTTGCGGATCAAACACAATCCGCAGTTGATCGCCACATTCCTCGCCGAAGGCATGGACATCCTGCTGGATGCGGAAAGCCTGTTGCAGCGCTGGCGTGCTCACCCTGGCGAGCGACAGGAACTCAGTGCCTTGCTCGACGAATTGACCACCCTCGGTCACGGCGCGCACCTGGCCGATCTGCCGCAAGTCGATGAACTGTGCGAAGCCTTGCTCGACCTGTACGGCGCTGTAGAAGAAAGCAGCCTGGCGGTCAGCGAACTGTTTTTCGACGAAGCCGAACACGCTCACGAAGCCTTGATCAACATGCTCGATCAAGTCGCCGCCGGACAGGAAGTGGAGGCGCGGCCCGAGCGTGTGCTGGCCTTGCGCAAGCTGCTTGATCAGGCGCTTGATCCCGGCGCTATGGGCTTGATCAAAAGTCATGACGGCGGCGCGTCGAGCATCACCGATCTGCACGCTGCCACCGAACAACTGAACACCGAACTACCCATCGAGGAAGTCAGCGATGCTCGCTATGACTTCTCCAGCCTGGACGAGGAAATCGTCGAGATCTTCCTCGAAGAAGCGGTGGATATTCTCGACAGTTCAGGGCAAGCCCTGCAACGCTGGCTCGACGACCCGGAAAACGCCCAGCCGTTGTCGTCCCTGCAACGGGATCTGCACACCCTGAAAGGCGGTGCGCGGATGGCGGCAATCAGCACCGTCGGCGACCTGGCTCACGAGCTGGAAGCTTTGTACGAAGGTCTGATCGACCGCCGCTACAGTTATTCCCCGGAAATGGCCGAGCTGTTGGTCAGCAGCCACGACCAGTTGGCGTTGATGCTCGAACAACTGCAAAAACACCAACCGCTGGCTGACCCGGCTGCATTGATCGACGCAATCAGCGTCCTGCGTCTGGGCCATGTCCCGGCATTGACCGGCGAGCCGGAAGCCCCGGAAGTCAAGGTTCCGCAGACGGCTTCAGTCGCACCTGTTGAAGAGCGCGATCCCGAGCTGCTGGAAATTTTCCTCGAAGAAGGTTTCGACATCAGCGAAAGCTCTGCCGCTTCGCTGGCGCGCTGGCAGGCCGACCCCAACAACATGCTCGAAGTGGAAAACCTGCTGCGCGATCTGCACACCCTCAAAGGTGGCGCGCGCATGGTGGAAATCGCCCCCATCGGCGATCTGGCCCATGAAATGGAATCGTTGTACGAAGGGCTGTCCGCCGGGCAACTGCGCGCTGACCCGTTGATCATGAGCCTGCTGCAAAGCGGTCACGATTTGCTGGCCGACATGCTCGATGCGGTGCGCGCCGACAAACCTTTGCCCAGCGCAGCGCTGCTGATCGACAGCATTCGCAAGCACGCCAATCCCGACACGTCGCCTGAACCGTTGCCCGATGCCGCGCAGGCGCAGCCGGAAATATTCGTCACGCCGCTGCCGGCTCCCGGCGCTGAAACCGACACCGAGCGTGCGGCGCCGGAAATGGTCAAGGTCGCCGCCGAGGAGTTGGAAAATCTGGTGAATCTGGCGGGGGAAACCTCGATCTTTCGCGGGCGCATCGAACAACAGGTCACCGACGCTCAAGCTGCGCTGGTGGAAATGGCGACGACCATCGAACGGATGCGCGACCAGTTGCGCCGTCTGGATGTCGAAACCCAGGGCAGCCTGCTCAGCCGCGAACAAGTGCAAGCCGAGCGCCTGGGTTATGAAGATTTCGACCCGCTGGAAATGGACCGCCATTCGCAACTGCAACAACTGTCGCGGGCGTTGTTCGAGTCCGCATCGGACTTGATGGACCTCAAGGAAACCCTCGACGCCCGTGGCAACGACGCACAAACGTTGCTGCTGCAACAAGCGCGGGTCAACACCGATTTGCAGGAAGGGCTGATGCGTACGCGCATGGTCCCGTTCGAACGGTTGATGCCACGGCTCAAACGCATCGTTCGCCAGGTCTCCGGCGAGCTGCACAAAAAAGTCCGCTTCGACGTGGGTGATGCAGAAGGCGAGATGGACCGCAGCGTGCTCGAACGCATGGTCGCGCCTCTGGAACACATGCTGCGCAATGCCATCGACCATGGCCTGGAAAGTACCGAAAGGCGGCTGGCCGACGGCAAGCCGGAGTACGGCACGATCAGCCTGAGCCTGAACCATGAAGGCGGCGATATCGTCATCCAGATGCATGACGATGGCGCCGGCATCGACCTGGACGCCGTGCGGCGCAAGGCGCGCAAACGCGGCATGATCGCCGCTGACGCGCAGCCTGGCGACTACGAAACCTTGCAGTTCATCCTCCAGCCGGGGTTTTCCACGGCCGAGACCATCACCCAGATTTCCGGACGCGGCGTCGGCATGGATGTGGTTCACGCCGAGGTCAGGCAACTGGGCGGCACCATGGCGATTCAGTCGACCTCCGGACAAGGCACCCAATTCAGCATTCGCCTGCCATTCTCGGTGTCGGTCAACCGCGCGCTGATGGTGCAATGCGGCGAAGAGCAATACGCGGTGCCGCTCAATACCGTCGAAGGCATCGTGCGGGTCATGCCCGGTGAGCTGGAAGCGTGTTACCAGTCGATCCCGCCGCGCTATCAATACGGCGAGCGTGTTTACGAACTGCGTTATCTGGGCGAACTGCTCAACTACGGCCAGCCGCCCAAACTCATCGGCCAGACTCAGCCGCTGCCGGTGCTGCTGGTTCATGTGCATGACCAGTGGGTTGCGGTGCAGGTCGATGCGTTGGCCGGCTCGCGGGAAATCGTCGTGAAAAGCCTCGGCCCGCAATTCGCAGGCGTGCAGGGGATTTCCGGCGCGACCATTCTTGGCGACGGGAGTGTGGTGCTGATTCTCGATTTGCTGGCGCATATCCGCGCCTTGCATGGCCGTTTGCAGTCCCGGCGCAATTCCGGCCTGAGCATCCCGGCCTATAGCGAAATCGAACCCGCCCGACGTTTGCTGGTGATGGTGGTGGATGACTCGGTCACCGTGCGCAAGGTCACCAGCCGGCTGCTGGAACGTAACGGCATGACCGTGCTGACCGCCAAGGACGGCGTCGACGCCATGGCGCTGCTCAAGGAACACACGCCGGACATCATGCTGCTGGACATCGAAATGCCGCGCATGGATGGCTTTGAAGTGGCGATCAATATCCGCAACGACGAGCGACTCAAGGACCTGCCGATCATCATGATCACTTCACGCTCCGGGCAGAAGCACCGCGACCGGGCCATGGCCAGTGGCGTCAACGACTACCTGAGCAAGCCTTATCAGGAATCGGTGCTGCTCGACAGCATCGCCCACTGGAGCCAGATCAATGCCTAGCGCCGCCGCCAATTCCAGCCATCTGGCAACCCTGACCGGCCTGATCCTGCCCTTGAGCGACCGCAACCTGGTCCTGCCCAACGTCGCCGTGGCCGAGTTGATCGACTATCAGGACAGCTCCGCCGACCTCGATGCACCGGAATGGTATCTGGGGCCGATCAGTTGGCGTCAGCGCACATTGCCGTTGCTCAGTTTCGAAGCCGCCTGCGGAGGCCGCACCCGCGTCGGCGGCCGCGCGCGCATCGTCGTGCTCAACGCCTTGGGCGATCACGACGACCTCAAATTCATTGCCCTACTGATCCAGGGCATTCCCCGCTCCTGCAAACTCGACAGCCAACTCAGCTACGTCGACGTGCCTTTGGCCGAACTGGAACTGGCCGCCGTGCAAGTCGGCGAAACCCTGGCGCGGATTCCCGATCTGGTGGGACTGGAACAGTGGGTGGTGAGGGCGGGGTTGGTTTAGCCCGCTACTTCGGGTCGCCATGCCCGTTTTCTGCCAGCCGGAATGCGGCTGCCATCTCGCTCTGTGCGTGCTGTCCCAACCCAATCGCACCCGCCACATTGCGCCATTGCGAAACGACCTCTCGGCAGTCATCAATGATTTCGTCTGCCTGGGCCAGCGATAGTCGGAAATACCTGCAGACCGAACGGGCTAGATCCAGATCCAGTGCATTGTCATGCTCGCTGACGTTGAGTTTCAGCCCCGTTCCGTAACTCACGGGGTTCATGTCATAGGCGTCGGACAACTTCCAGCCTTTGCCCGGTACCAATAGAAAACCATGGTTGCGCAGGTGATCGTCTGTATTGGAAATCAACATATTGAAAACGATCCGAGTCCAGAGCTCTTTCAGGTCGGCATTTGGCTGGGCACCTTGGCTCATCAGGGTCTCGGCGATCTCAAGATAGCTGACGCCGGTTGAGGCATCATCGCCGTCGGTGTGTCCGGTCAGCGTCATGGCCGACGCAAAGTGAATACGTTTGCCTGCGGGTGTCCGGTCGAAACGTTTGATGAGGAACGTATGCTCACGACTGGCATAGCGCCCATGCTGCGCCTCAGGAACACGAATGCCGCAGGCTTGAGCCAAGGCATGCACTACCGACTCCCATGCGCCAACGTCATAGTCATCCCTGGCACTGGGGAATTTTGCGATCCAGAACTGGCCATCTGGATCAACCACTGTGGCCTTGGGTCTGGCACCGCCCAATGAACCTCCTGGCGCGAGTAGCATGCGAAGCCAGTCATCCACCAGAGGCGCCGTATTGCTCTCATCCATCTCCAGCGCCCGGCTGGCCTGCTCAAGGGCTCTCAACATCACCAGCGGCGGCGCGGCTTGCCCATGGTTGTCATCAAGAAACGCCCCCGTGTCATCAACTCTCAGTCGCAATGCGCCTACCCGAAACAGATCGTGGACCCCGAGTAGAAAATCGGACTCGTACAGTCGGTCATTCGAGTCAGCCAATCCGCTACGCTTTTCCCGGTCCAGTCGTCGCTTCATAAGCAAGCGCCCCCAGCGATCCGGGCTCGAATCAGCAAAAAGCCCGAAAGTGTCCTGCCCCTGCTGAGGGTATTGCGGCCCTGAATATGGGCTCAGCGCCGGATCCAGCTGGATATTTCGCATCCAGGGTGCTGTTAGTGCTGATGGATCATATTCGAACTCGAATATTTCTCGCTGGTTGCTACGGCGCACATGCAGAATGCCAAGTCTTGTCGGAAGCTCCAATCCCTCCCAGTCTGCATATACCGCAATTTCCCGGTTCATCTATCCGTCTCGTCATCTGGTTTTTTGCTGCGTTTGACGATAAATCTCTGCAGCTCGTTTGCATGGGTGGTCGGGCCTGGCACAGCGCTTTTATCCCAAAACGGCTCAGCTTGCCGCAGGTCTGAAGCGGTCTCCATGTTTGGGGAAACAGTTGAATCTTTCATCGCAACCGCTCTGCGTGAATTTGATTTGGGCAACAAGTCAGCGTCCTGGAGTTGGCGACCGAGAACATCATCCGCTGCAACAAGGTCAAGATCCTTTTCAAGACCCAGGACCCGCATCACCGATAGATAGGCGCCAATGGTGACGCCCGCGCCGCCTTCCTCAACATTACGCAGGGTCATTGCTGACATGCCTGCACGCTCTGCGACCTGTTTGGCGGTCAATTTGCGACGCAGCCGCGCCGTCTTCAATCGGTCACCCAACTGGTGAAGGCGCGATTCGGAAGCTGGAAGGAGGGGGGCGGTCTTTCTGGCCATAGTGAAATAATTCCGTATATATAAAGCTTTAAATACTAGAATTCTTACACTTTATCAATGGTGGCGCGGGCTAGATTAATACGTTTGGTTGGCCGGATTGATATAAATATTTATTATTATTCATTCGCGCGCCGTGTGAACGCATTGCCTGAAACCCCGCATTCGCGGGCAAGCCTCGCCCCCACGAATCTGATTCGTGATGCTGGCGCGAGCCGAATGAGAGCCTTATTCGGCTCACCACATGAGCCGAATATGGCTATGATTCGGCTCATACCCACAGGACTTGTCGATGAGCGAATTACCTTATTGGATCTGGCAGCAACCCGACTGGCCGAATTTTCACTGGCAGGGAGATCGTCTGGCCGGGTTGTTACGCGCTTGTTCGCACGCGCAAGGCCAGCTGCTGGGCATGCTGGGTGCGGTGGGTGCTGATGCCAGCGCGCAGACGGAACTTGATGCGCTGCTGCAAAACATCATCACGTCGTCGGCAATCGAAGGTGAGCAGCTCAATGTAGGCTCGGTGCGATCATCGCTCGCCAAACGCCTCGGTCTTGAGGACGGTCAGAAGGTCAGCCCGCGTAGTGAAGGCCTGGCAGAACTCATGCTGGACGCTACGCAACAACACCAGACAATGCTCACGCTTGAACGGGTATTGCATTGGCATATGTTGCTGTTTCCGGCGCAGGAAACCCTTTTATCCCCGCGCATTCAAGTAGGCGCCGTGCGTGGTGATGAGCCGATGCAAGTGGTCTCCGGTCGTATTGATCGGCCGACAGTGCATTTCGAGGCGCCGCCGCGCAAGGGGCTCGAAGCCCAGCTGGACGCATTCTTCGACTGGTTCAATCGCAGTCAGTCGGATGCCAGTCTCGATCCCCTCTTGCGTGCTGGCCTGGCGCACTTCTGGTTCGTGACCCTTCACCCATTCGACGACGGCAACGGGCGGCTGACCCGAGTCATTACTGATCTGGCGTTGGCTCAGGCAGAAAGCCAGGCCATTCGGTTCTACGCTATGTCGGCCAGCATCCTGGCAGCTCGACCTGACTATTACCGCATTCTGGAAGTCAGCCAAAAGGCTGGACTGGACGTCACGCCCTGGCTTGAGTGGTTCTTCCAGACGTTGCTGGACTCGCTGCAACTGGCAACCCAACGGATCGATCGAGTCCTGGCCAAAGCGCGTTTCTGGCAGCAACATCGGGCCAAGGAGCTATCGCCGGAGCAGGTCAAAGTGCTCGATCGTCTGTTGGACGGCAGTCTGTTGAGTGATAAACCGGGTTTCGAAGGCGGGATCAGTGCCGCGCAGTATCAAGCAGTCGCCAAAGTCAGCAAGGCCACGGCGACCCGGCATCTTGCCGACTTGCTTGATAAAGGCTGCTTGCAGAAACTTCCAGGGGGAGGTCGAAGCACGCGCTATCAAGTCTGTCTGTAATCGACCACCTCACTGCCGCTATTTTCAGACACGCTCAAACACACCTCGGCAAACTGATCTCCACCATGAATCCACCTTCGGCCATGTTGTGGGCGGCGATGCGGCCTTTGTGCATTTCAATTGCACGCTGGGCGATGGCCAGGCCCAGGCCGAAGCCGTTGGTGGTGTCGTCGAGGCCGCGTTCGAAAGGTTGGAAGATG
Organism: Pseudomonas sp. DSP3-2-3; assembly: GCF_049898225.1. NCBI lineage: Bacteria > Pseudomonadati > Pseudomonadota > Gammaproteobacteria > Pseudomonadales > Pseudomonadaceae > Pseudomonas > Pseudomonas sp. DSP3-2-3. Next base: position 20,044 of record NZ_JAFCXH010000038.1, read on the forward strand.
CTTTGCAGGCGGCCGGTTTCGACACCGGGGCCCTGGTCGATGATTTTCACGGTCAGTGCATTTTCCTGCGGGTCGACCTCGGCGGATATCAGCACTTCGGTGCCGTCTCGGGCATGACGCACAGCATTGCGGATGACGTTCTCGAACGCCCGATAAAGCAACTCGCCATTGACGTGGCTGACGAAGGGTTGCTGCGCTTCCAGCGACACCCGGCAGCGCTTGGCGTTTGCTTCGAACTGCGCGTCTTCAGTGATGGCGGCCAGCAGTTCGACGACGTCCAGCTGTTCGCGCTCGACGCTGTCCGGTCTGGCCTGCACGCGGGCGAGGGTCAGCAACTCCTCGATGAGCGTGTCGATACGTTCGGATTCGCGCTCGATGCGCCTCAGCATCTCGTGCCGCGCCGGGTCCTGATTGAGCAGGCCGATGGCGGCATGCATGCGCGTCAGGGGCGAGCGCAGTTCGTGGGAGATGTCGTGCAACAATTGTTGCTGGGATTCGACCAGCATTTTCAGCTGATTAGCCATCGTGTCGCAATCACTGGCCAGGTCGACGATTTCATCCCGGCGATTGCCCATCAACGGCTTGATACGCGTCTCGAACTGACCTTTGGCCAGGCAACTCATGGCGCGGCGCAGATGCTCCAGCGGACGCAGCAGATACCAGGTCAGCAACCAGCTGAACAGGGCACTCATCACGGTACCAATCAGTAACGGCGTGAAACCGAACGGCCGTTGTTGAAAGTCATTACTCACCGCTACCGAAGATCTCAGCAGCACGGCGTTGCCATCCTTGCTGATCAGGCGTTTTTCGAATTGCGCGTGGGAAACGTCGGTGCCAGCCAGCAGCGCGCCTCGGCTGTCATACAGCCCGACCTCTTGGCCGGGGTGCAATTGCCAGGTGCTGAGTAGCTGAGCGCTGGCGGTTTCGCCGAATTGCTCGATCATGCGCACCTCGCTGGCCAGCATCGCCCGCAGCTCAGGATCACCCGGTCCGAAACTGCTGAACATGAGGATGCCCAGCCCCACCAGAAACGTCAGGCTGGTTGCCATCCAGAACGCCAGGAACAACTTCCAGAACAGACGACCCGGCTTCATTCGGCAATCAACAGGTAACCCAGCCCGCGCACGCTTTGAATCCAGGCAAGGGAATCGTCCCGAGGTCCCAGCTTCTGGCGAATGCTGCTGATGTGCACGTCAATGCTGCGGTCATAGCGCTTGAGCGGTCGACCCAGGGCATTCAGGGACAGTTGCTGTTTGCTGACCACTTGCCCGGCGTGACGTGCGAGCTCTTCCAGCAGGCTGAATTCGGTGCTGGTCAGTTCCAGTTTTTCGCCGTGCCAGTGCGCCTGGCGCTTGCCCGGCCAGAGCATCAGCGCGCCGGTGCTGAGCACTTCGGGCAGGTTGCCGGCGCCACTGTTTGGCTGGACCCGGCGCATGATGGCGCGCAGACGGGCGACCAGTTCGCCGGGTGAACTGGGTTTGGGCACGTAATCGTCGGCACCCAGTTCCAGGCCGGAAATCCGGTCGATATTGTCGCCGCGCGCGGTCAGCAGCATCACCGGCACCTGGCTTTTGGCCCGAATGCGCCTGAGCACTTCAATACCGGAAATCCTCGGCAGCATGACGTCCAGCACCACGATGGCGTATTTGCCGGACAGCGCCTCGATTTCACCTTCTTCGCCGGTATGCACAGCCGTGGCGATAAAGCCCTCGCAGGCCATGTACTGGCTGAGCATGCCGGTCAATTCCTGATCGTCGTCGACGAGAAGTACGCAGGTCATGGCGGGCTCTTGAATGGTTTCAAAATAGTATCGGCGCGTGCTGGCCCGGTGTCATCTCGACGGGCAAATCTTTACCTAACTTCACACTCCGTTAACCGCACCGAACTTGCGACACTTTTATGCTGCACGCCCTCCAGCCCGGGCCGCTCGACTGCACCCGTGCTGTTTGTCGTTGTATTCCTGGAAAGGGTTTGATGATTCGTTCGCGCCAGTTGTTCTCACTTTTGCTGCTGCTTAACGCCACGCTCGCGCATGCGGAGTTATTCAAAATCACCGATATCCGCATCAACGGTCTGCAGCGTGTTTCTGCCGGCAGCGTGTTCGGCGCGCTGCCGCTGAACGTTGGCGATGAAGTGGACGATCACAGCCTGGTCGAGCCAACGCGCGCGCTGTTCAAGACCGGATTCTTTCAGGACATTCAGCTGGGCCGCGACGGTAATGTGCTGGTGGTGACGGTGGTGGAGCGCCCGACCCTGTCTTCCATCGAGATCACCGGCAACAAGGCCATTTCCACCGAAGACCTGATGAAAGGCCTGAAACAGTCAGGTCTGGCCGAAGGCGAAATTTTCCAGCGTGCAACCCTTGAAGGCGTGCGCAACGAATTGCAGCGCCAGTACGTCGCCCAGGGCCGGTATACCGCGTCCGTGGACGCGCAGGTCATCCCGCAGCCGCGCAATCGCGTCGGCCTGAAAATCGATATCGATGAAGGCACCGTCGCGGCCATCAAGCACATCAACATCGTCGGCAACAGCGTGTTTGCCGATGAAGACTTGGTTGGCCTGTTCGAACTCAAGACCAGCAACTGGCTGTCGTTCTTCAAGAACGACGACAAGTACGCCCGGGAAAAACTTTCCGGCGACCTCGAACGCCTGCGCTCTTATTACCTGGATCGCGGCTACATCAACATGGACATCGCCTCGACCCAGGTCTCGATGTCACCCGACAAAAAGAGCGTGTTCATCACCGTCAATATCAACGAAGGTGAGAAATACAGCGTCAAGTCGGTGAAGCTCAGCGGTGATTTGAAAGTGCCGGAAGACCAGGTCAAATCGCTGCTGCTGGTCAAACCGGGGCAAGTGTTCTCGCGCAAGGTCATGACCAGCACATCCGAGTTGATCACCCGCCGGCTGGGTAACGACGGCTACACCTTTGCCAACGTCAACGGCGTGCCGACCCCCAATGACAAAGACCGCACTGTCGATATCACCTTTGTGGTGGACCCCGGCAAGCGCGCCTACGTGAACCGCATCAACTATCGCGGCAACACCAAGACCGCCGACAACGTGCTGCGTCGCGAGATGCGTCAGATCGAAGGCGGCTGGGCGTCGACTTACCTGATTGACCAATCGAAAACCCGTCTTGACCGGCTGGGCTTCTTCAAGGAAGTGAACGTCGAAACCCCGGCGGTGCCAGGCACCGATGACCAGATCGACGTCAATTACAGCGTGATCGAACAGGCTTCCGGTTCGATCACGGCCAGCGTCGGTTTTGCCCAGAGCTCCGGCTTGATTCTCGGCGGTTCGATCAGCCAGACGAACTTTCTCGGCACCGGCAACTACGCCAGCATCGGCCTGACCCGCTCGGAATATCAGAGCAAATACAACTTCGGCTTTACCAACCCCTACTTCACGCCCAATGGCGTCAGCCTGGGGTACAACGTTTTCTATAGCGACACCGACTACAGCAAATATTACGACGATGGGGTTTCCTACTACGCCCTCAACAGCTTCGGCGCGGGCGTCAGCCTGGGTTATCCGATCAACGAAACCTCGCGCATTACCTACGGCATGACGGTGCAGCACGACACCCTCGATCCGGGCACTTACAGCGCCGATGAAATCTACGACTTCATCGAACGTGAAGGCAGCGAATTCACCAACTTCAAGGCGAGCATGGGCTGGTCGGAGTCCACCTTGAACAAAGGCGTGCTGGCCACTCGTGGTCATTCGCAAAGCCTGACGTTCATGGCCACCGTGCCCGGTAGCGACCTGACCTTCTACAAGATCGACTACACCGGCCAAACGTTTCTGCCGGTCAGTAACGCCACCTCTGTGCGTCTGCACACCAAACTGGGTTATGGCGGGGGTTACGGCTCCAGCGATGGCCTGCCGTTCTATGAAAACTACACGGCGGGCGGGCAGGACACGGTTCGCGGTTTCAAAAGCGGCACGCTGGGCCCGCGCAACACGGCGGCCACCGGCAACTACTCAAGCCAGGGGCAGGAATACTATTCGGACCGTGATACCGAGGCCCTTGGCGGCAACATTCTGATTACCGGCGGTGCGGAATATCTGTTCCCGATGCCCTTCATCAAAGACCAGAAGGCACTGCGAACTTCACTGTTCTGGGACTTCGGCACCGTCTACTCCAGCAAGTGTTATCTGGCGACCACGCAGAACTGCGATGGCGTGAGCCTCGATCAGATGGCCAGCTCCATCGGCGTCGGTGCAACCTGGTATTCGCCGTTGGGACCCTTGAGTTTCAGTCTCGCTCTGCCGGTGAAAAAGCCGGACGACTCCGAAGCCCAGATCTTCCAGTTCTCCCTTGGCCAGACCTTTTAACCCCATGACCGCGTCTGCCCGGAGCATCGGATGAACAAACACCCGCACCAAAGCAGGCCGGTGAAGCTGGCCTTGATCGAGGAAATGCCCATCGAGGTGATGGACGCGTTGCAGGACAAACTGCGCGAATTTCTCGGTGAAAACTTCACGGTCGTATTGGCCGGCAGCGGCGGCCGGCAGGAATCAACCCGCTATCACCTGCAGATCTATTTCAAGAACACCGAAATGTGCGTCGAAACCCAGGGCGCGGTACAAGCCGATTTCATCGAGCAAATCTTTAACGTCGCCCGCCAGATGAAAGCCATGATGAACAACACCGCGACCCTCAACCGCATGAGCGGCAGCGGCGATGTGCGCTTGCTGTGCTGGATCAGCGATGCGGCGTGTACGCCAAAGGTTGAGGGCAAGGCAAATAAGCTGCGCCATCGCAAGCGAAGTTTTCAGGTGCGGGTGGGGTAGGGGTCGTCGCTTCCTCGTGCTGTGCGCTGATGCTGGATTCTGAGAATCTGAACCTGGTTATTCTTGATTTGATAGGTTGCGATAAAGGGATGACGTACGAATACCAATTCACGCTTTCCTCGAAATTGAGATGGTCGGCCTATTTCACTGAACATTGTCAGCTGTTCCAGTCCCTCGACGGTGCGAAAAATGACGTCGTTTGCTGCCTTGATGCCGGAATGTGACGCGTAGTGCTCGTGAATAGCTTGCAGATCGCTCTCTGCTTTGTCAGTCATCGCTATTGTTAGCACGCTCTACCCACTTGGCTTTCACGATTTCAAGATCGGTAAGGCGTCCAGCTTCTGCATCAGCAATTCCTTCGTCTATCTCTCGCAGACAGGTCAGTTCTGCTTCGAGATAACGCTGTAGTGCGCGCTGCAAATGATGCTCGCGATCCTGACCTGTGGCCAAGGCCAGTTCGTCTAAATTCTCTACCAGTTGTTCTTCGACCCTGAACGACAGGATGGGCGATGCCATGGCGTATCCCCAAAATTGACGAGTGTAGGCGTGTGCGCAAGGCAGAAAAGTATACCGCTGCTGGCTGGCGCGCAACGAAGTCCCATCGGTTAAGTGCGTCATGGAGTCGAGGTCCTTGAAAGAGTTGTCGATGTTGAAATCTACCAATGTTCACCTCATCCTTGAGCTATATATGTATTACCCGAGGAGATGCTGAACTACCCAGATGCGCTTATCAGCAAGACACTTCCCTTCCCCTTGAGTGAAATTTCCGAGAAAATCCCGACCGCTTGCGCCTTGTGATTCAGGTCACTAATCTCCTGCCGTCGCTGCAAAATCAGCGATCAGGTTTGGTAGATCTGAGGATATGGAGGCGCAAGGTGCCACCTTTTGCGGGGTGCTTTTATACGGCCTGTTTTTGGTGGCCGTGCGCATGGCGTCTTCGGACGCGCCGGCCGCCTCCTACCGGTTCTACCAACTTGCGTACGGCCGCCACCTTTTGTTTGGTAGCGAAATTGGCGGCTCCTTTCTATTTTGGAGTTTTATCAAATGCTCGAAACCACATCTGAAATCCCCTTCATCGCCAACCAATCCCTGACCCAGGAACAAGCCCTGATCCACGCCTCCGATCTCCTGCGTTGCGCCATGGCCGCCTATGAATGCGGCGACAGCCTTTCCGGTGCCAAGCGTGATCTGACGTTCTCCGTCGTGCATCTGGTTGAAATGGCCAATGTGATGGTCGAGCGCTCGTTGCGCTAGTCGGTCTTAACGGGGACCCGTTGGAGCGAGGCTTGCCCGCGAATACGTCTTCGGGAATGAATTCCCTCCTACAAGAATTCCCGATCTCCCGTGGGACCGGATTTGTCCGGGAAGCTTCGCGGGCAAGCCCGCCAACAAGGTTATCCATTACTCCAACCGTAACGATTCCACCGTTTGCTTGATTGATGCCCGACACCCTTCGCTCCTAAGGTGACCCACGACAGCGAATTCGTGGAGTGACCATGACAACAATAATGAACCCCGACGCGCGCTGGTCGCGTCGTCGCAGTGAAAAACAGCGGCGGCTCGAACAGGTGCGGCATCTTGCCGATGGTGTGGTGTTGCCGACTGACCAGATCGTGGCGGCGCTGGAAGCCCTGATGATGCCGGGCGACCGCGTGGTGCTGGAGGGCAACAACCAGAAACAGGCGGATTTCCTTTCCCGCTCGCTGGCCAAGGTTGACCCGGCCAGGCTGCACGACCTGCACATGATCATGCCCAGCGTCGGCCGTTCCGAGCATCTGGATCTGTTCGAACGCGGCATCGCCCGCAAGCTCGATTTCTCTTTCGCCGGTACGCAAAGCCTGCGCATCAGCCAGTTGCTGGAAGACGGCCTGCTGGAAGTCGGCGCGATTCATACCTACATCGAGCTGTATTCGCGGCTGGTCGTCGACCTGATCCCCAACGTCGTGTTGTCCGCCGGTTTCATGGCCGACCGCGCGGGCAATATCTACACCGGACCGAGCACCGAAGACACGCCAGCGCTGATCGAACCCGCCGCGTTCAGCGACGGCATCATCATCGTCCAGGTCAATCAGCTGGTGGATGACGTCAGCGAGTTGCCTCGCGTTGATATCCCGGCGTCTTGGGTTGACTTCGTGGTGGTGGCCGACAAGCCGTTCTACATCGAGCCGCTGTTCACTCGCGACCCGCGCCACATCAAGCCAGTGCATGTGCTGATGGCGATGATGGCGATTCGCGGCATCTACGAGAAACACAACGTTCAATCGCTGAACCACGGCATTGGTTTCAACACCGCCGCCATCGAACTGATCCTGCCGACCTACGGCGAATCCCTCGGCTTGAAAGGCAAGATCTGCCGCAACTGGACCCTCAATCCGCACCCGACCTTGATCCCGGCCATCGAAAGCGGCTGGGTGGAAAGCGTGCATTGTTTCGGCACCGAGCTGGGCATGGAAAATTACATCGCCGCGCGGCCTGATGTGTTCTTCACCGGCCGCGACGGCTCGCTGCGGTCCAACCGCATGATGTGCCAGCTGGCCGGGCAGTACGCGGTGGATCTGTTCATTGGCGCGACGTTGCAGGTCGATGGCGACGGGCATTCCTCGACCGTGACGCGCGGACGCCTGGCTGGGTTCGGTGGCGCGCCGAACATGGGCCATGACCCGCACGGCCGCCGCCATCCGACGCCCGCCTGGCTGGACATGCGCCAGCAGAGCGGCGATGGCCCGGAAGCTTATCTTGAGCGCGGCAAAAAGCTCGTCGTGCAGATGGTCGAAACCTTCCAGGAAGGCGGCAAACCCACGTTCGTCGAAACCCTCGATGCCGTTGAAGTAGCGAAGAAAAGCGGCATGCCGCTGGCGCCGATCATGATTTATGGCGATGACGTGACGCACCTGCTCACCGAAGAAGGCATCGCTTATCTGTACAAGGCGCGCAGCCTGGAAGAGCGTCAGGCGATGATCGCCGCCGTCGCGGGCGTCACCGTGATCGGCCTGCGTCACAACCCCAAAGACACTGCGCGCATGCGCCGCGAAGGCTTGATTGCCTTGCCCGAAGACCTGGGAATTCGCCGCACCGACGCCAGCCGCGAATTGCTCGCGGCCAAGAGCATCGGCGATCTGGTCCAGTGGTCAGGCGGGTTGTACAACCCGCCCGCCAAATTCAGGAGCTGGTAATGAGCGCACTCGCACGCAAAACCGAATCTGAAGCGCTGTCCCTCGCCGATCATCTGGCGGATCTCGCCGTGGAAGCGTTGATCGATGAAGCGGACTTGTCGCCGAAACCCGCGCTGGTGGATCGACGCGGCAGCGGTGCCCACCGCGATTTGCACCTGGGTTTGATGCACGCATCGGCGTTGTCGCTGTGGCCTGCCTTCAAGGAAATGGCCGAAGCCGCCATGGAGTTTGGCGTCATTGGCCAACCCTTGCGCGAAGCCTTGGGGCGCATTGGTCGAGAGGGCGAAGCCGCAATGCTGCGCACCACCGAAGGCGTGAACACTCATCGCGGCGCGATCTGGGCCTTGGGATTGCTGGTGACCGCAGCGGCACTGGAACCGGAAAATTGCAGCGCCGCAAGCCTCAGCCTGCGCGCTGCCAAGCTGGCGCTGATTGATGATCGCCATGTCATCGCCCAAGCCAGCCACGGCCAGCAAGTGGCCCGTCGTTACGGCGCCATGGGCGCGAAAGAACAAGCGCAACTGGGCTTCCCCGCCGTCCTGCAGTTCGGTTTGCCGCAACTGCAACGCAGCCGCGCCACGGGTCATGGCGAGCAGAACGCGCGACTCGATGCCTTGCTGGCGATCATGACCACCTTGAGTGATACCTGCGTGCTGTATCGCGCTGGCACCGCCGGGCTGAACGCCATGCAACGCGGCGCGCAACGGGTGCTGGATGCCGGTGGCAGCGCGAGCCTCAGCGGTCGGCGCTGCCTGCACGAACTGGATCAGCAATTGTTGCAGCTCAACGCATCGCCCGGTGGTGCCGCTGATCTGCTCGCCGCCTGCCTGTTCATCGATAGCCTTGAGCCCGCGCTCGGCCATTTATCGAGGAGTGACTAACCATGGAAACCTTGTCTTTTGAATTCCCCGCCGGTCAGCCGCCCGTGAGCCGTGCGTTGGTGGGTTGCGTCGGTTCGGGTGATCTGGAAGTGCTGCTGGAACCCGGCGTGCCGGGCAAGTTGTCGATCAATGTGGTGACCTCGGTGAACGGCGCTTCCGCCCGCTGGCAGCATCTGTTCCAGCGCATGTTCGACGGCCAGATGCCGCCAGCCATGACCATCGATATCCACGATTTCGGCGCGACGCCGGGTGTGGTGCGCTTGCGTCTGGAACAGGGTTTCGAGGAGGTCGGTCATGACTGATGTCGCGCGTTTGTTGAGTCAACACAGCTTCATCGAACTGGGCGCTCGGCAGCGGGCGCAGGCCTTGCTCGACCCGGGCAGTTTCCGCGAGTTGGTCGGCCCGTTCGAGCGCCTGATGTCGCCCTGGCTGATCAAGCAAGGCATCGTCGCTCAGGCTGATGATGGCGTGATCGTCGCCAAAGGCACCGTTAGCGGTTTGCCAGTGGTCATCGCCGCCATTGAAGGCGCGTTTCAAGGCGGCAGCATGGGCGAAGTCGGCGGTGCGAAAATGGCTGGCGCTTTGGAGCTGGCTGCTGAAGACAACCGCAACGGCATCCCGACCGCAGCGATTTTGTTGCTGGAAACCGGCGGCGTGCGCTTGCAGGAGGCCAATCTGGGCCTGGCGGCGATTGCCGAAATTCACGCGGCGATTGTCGACCTGCGCCAGTACCAACCGGTGGTTGGCGTGGTGGCTGGTAGCGTCGGCTGCTTTGGCGGCATGTCCATCGCCGCAGGTCTTTGCAGTTATCTGCTGGTGACCCAGGAAGCACGCCTCGGCCTGAACGGCCCGCAGGTGATCGAGCAGGAAGCCGGGATCGAAGAATACGATTCTCGCGACCGGCCCTTCATCTGGAGCCTGACCGGTGGTGAGCAACGCTTTGCCAGTCATCTGGTGGACGGTTTCGCCGCCGATGACGTGCAGGACATTCGCGCCCAGGTGACGGCGTGGATCAAGCAAGGCGTGCCGACCGAAAACCGCAGCGGCCAGTACGAGCTGTTTTTGCAGCGACTGGCGCGGCTGGACACTCAAGCGCAGATCGAGCCGTTGACCGTGCGCGATCTGTACCAAGGAGCCCAATCATGAGCGCGTCCTCACGAGGTTTGAACTGGTTCAAGGCGCTCAGCGCCAACGCCGCCGAAGTGGTGGGCTTGCCGCATTCGGTCAAGGCCGCCGATGGTGTGTTGGCAGACCAGCCGGTGCGCTTTCTGGCTGTGGTGGCCGACGTCGAGAACCGCTTCCCTCGGGCGCGCAACGGCGAAGTCGGCTTGCTGGAAGGTTGGGGTCTGGCCAAGGCTGTGGATTCTGCCATCGAACTGGATCGCGACCACGAACACAAACGTGCGCTGATCGCCATCGTCGATGTGCCAAGCCAGGCTTATGGTCGGCGCGAAGAAGCGCTGGGCATTCATCAAGCGCTGGCGGGCGCAGTGGACAGTTATGCCCGCGCGCGTCTGGCCGGGCATCCGGTGATCGCCCTGTTGGTGGGCAAAGCCATGTCGGGTGCGTTTCTGGCCCACGGCTATCAGGCCAACCGGCTGATTGCCCTGCGTGATCCGGGTGTCATGGTGCATGCCATGGGCAAGGAATCGGCTGCTCGCGTTACCTTGCGCAGCGTCGAGGAACTGGAAAAACTCGCCGCCAGCATTCCGCCCATGGCTTACGACATTGAAAGCTTCGCCAGCCTCGGCCTGCTCTGGGAAACCTTGTCGGTGAGCCAGATCGAACAGCCCACCGCGCAGGATTTGACTCAGGTTCAGGACGTGTTGAGCAGCGCCATCAAAGATGTGCACGCCACCGGCAGCGACTTGCGCAGCCGCCTCGGCGCGAGCAATCGCCAGGCGTCGAGCAAAGTGCGCGAACTGCTGCGGGCGCAGTGGTAAATGAACACTGAACGGACGGTGCTGGCCCATGATTTGTTGTGGGGCATGCCCGTGTCCGCGCTGCCGGACGACGCGCCGGATTGGGTGGTCGAGGCGGTGCGCCTCGGGCATCCAGTTGTGGTGCGCCGGGCATCGGCGCCGGTTGGGCAGGTTGCCGTCGGCGTGCGCGGGCCACGTCGCGAGCAGCGTTATGCGACGTTCATGGCGCTGGCTGATGTGCAGCGCTGTGTGCGGCCCGAACAACTGACAGCAACGCTCGGCGAAAACGATTGGCCCGCGTTGCAGGCCTTGGCGCAGATCCGCCCGCCAATGAATGCCTTGGGCCTGATTTGGGGCGTCAGCGGCAGTGCAGGATTCGAACTGGCCAGCGGCATTGCGGCGCTGCATCAGCACAGCGATCTGGACTTGATCGTCCGCACCCCGGATTTCGTCAGTCGTATTTGGGCTGCCGAGTTGGTGCAAAGACTGAACGACGCGGTGTGCCGCATTGACGTGCAATTGCAAACACCGTTCGGCGCAGTCGCGCTGCGTGAATGGGCGGGCGCATCGCGTCAGGTGTTGCGCAAAAGTGCGAGCGGCGCTGAGTTGGTGGCTGAGCCTTGGCATCTGGAAGCGGTGTGCTCATGAGCAGCCTTTGGGTGTTTCCCGGTCAGGGCGCGCAGCAAACCGGCATGTTGCAGCAATTGCCTGGCGAGCAATCCGTACGCCGTTGTTTGAGCGAAGCCAGCGCTGCATTGGACGAAGACGTTTTACTGCTCGACTCAGAGCAAGCGCTGCAATCGACCCGCGCCGTCCAGCTGTGCCTGTTGATCGCTGGCGTGGCCTACGCCCGGTTATTGCAGGCAAAAGGCTGCACGCCGGATTACGTTGCCGGGTTGTCCATCGGTGCATATCCGGCTGCGGTGATTGCCGGGTCGTTGGCGTTCGACGATGCCGTACGGCTTGTGGCCTTAAGGGGTCAGTTGATGCAAGACGCTTATCCCGAAGGCTACGGCATGACCGCCATCATCGGGCTCGATCAAGGCACGGTCGAAGCGTTGCTTGCCGAGGTGCACAGCGCCGCAACGCCGGTTTATCTGGCCAATCTCAATGCCGACAACCAGTTCGTGATTGCCGGCAGCGTCGCGGCCATGGCCTCGGTGGCGCAGCGGGCCAAAGCCAGCGGCGCCGCAGCGGCCAGGCGCCTGGCGGTGAGTGTGCCGTCCCATTGCGCGCTGCTCGACCGACCGGCGCAAACCCTGGCGGCGGCGTTGGCTGACGTCACGGTCAACGCGCCTCAGATTCGCTATCTCAGCGGCACTAGCGCACGGCCGATTCTGAGCGCCGACAAGCTGAGTGATGATCTGGCGTTCAACATGTGCCGGGTCATCGACTGGCGCAGCACCGTGCAGACCGCTTACGAGCGTGGCGTGCGCCTGCACATTGAATTACCGCCGGGCACCGTGTTGACGGGGCTGGCGCGAAAAGTGTTCGAACAAGGCACGGCAATCGCTTTTCAAGGCGCTCGCCTGGACAGTCTGGTCGCGCTGTCGCGTGAGGAGGGCCGCCGCAACCCATAGACCGCAGTGCTGTTTCGAAGGACAAAAACAACAACTTCGTCAGGCAAACATAGAGGAATAACAATAATGATTATCTACGGTGTGGCACTGCTGGCGATCTGCACGCTCGCGGGGGTGATTCTCGGCGACCTGCTCGGCGTTCTGCTGGGCGTAAAATCCAACGTGGGCGGCGTCGGGATCGCGATGATCCTGCTGATCTTCGCCCGTCTCTACATGCAAAAACGCGGCGGCATGACCAAGGAATGCGAGCTCGGCGTCGGCTTCTGGGGCGCGATGTACATTCCGGTGGTGGTGGCGATGGCCGCGCAACAGAACGTCGTCACGGCGTTGAAAGGTGGCCCGGTTGCGGTATTGGCGGCCGTGGCGTCGGTGGTGATCTGCGGTTGCACGATTGCCGTGATCAGCCGCACCAACAAGGGCGAGCCGCTGCCCGATGAGGAACCGCTGATTATTCCGGGCATTTCCCCAACTCCAGCCGCAACCCCAACACCAACTCCAGTCGGGGGTCGTTGATATGTGGGAAATCATTGATAAAGGCTTGATCAATAACGGGCTGGTCACGGCGTTCGCTTTCGTCGGCGCGGTGATGTGGATTTCCGTGGTGATCTCCAAGCGCCTGACCTTCGGGCGCATTCACGGCTCGGCCATCGCCATCGTCATCGGGCTGATTCTGGCCTGGGTCGGCGGCACCATGACCGGCGGCCAGAAAGGCTTGGCCGACATCACGCTGTTCTCCGGTATCGGCCTGATGGGCGGCGCGATGCTGCGAGATTTCGCCATCGTCGCCACGGCGTTCGAAGTGCAGGCAACCGAAGCGCGCAAGGCCGGGATGATCGGCGTGATTGCCTTGCTGCTGGGCACTATCCTGCCGTTCATTGTCGGGGCAAGCATCGCCTGGGTGTTCGGCTATCGCGACGCAATCAGCATGACCACGATTGGCGCGGGCGCTGTGACCTATATCGTCGGCCCGGTCACCGGTGCGGCGCTGGGCGCGACCTCGGATGTGGTGGCATTGTCGATTGCCACCGGCTTGATCAAGGCGATTCTGGTGATGGTCGGCACACCCATGGCCGCGCGCTGGATGGGCTTGGATAACCCGCGTTCGGCGATGGTCTTCGGCGGTTTGGCCGGCACCGTCAGCGGCGTAACCGCAGGCCTGGCGGCAACCGATCGACGCCTGGTGCCTTACGGCGCACTGACCGCGACGTTCCACACCGGGCTGGGTTGCCTGCTTGGGCCGTCGTTGCTGTATTTCATCGTCAGGGCGATTGTGGGGTAGACCAAATCCGTTGGAGGCTTGCCCGCGAATGATTCTGCACGGTATGACTGATGCACCGCGTCGACCGGTTCGCGGGCAAGCCTCGCTCCAACGAAATCAGGTCGCCAGTCGATTGCTATACATCCGGCACTCCGCGACCAACGCCAGCAGATTCGGGTCGCGCTCGCGGGATTTGAGGAACACCAGGCCGATGTGCTGCTGCATGTGATAGCGCGCTTGCAGCGGGATCAGGCGCACGCGGTTTTCGTAGACGGCCGCGATGCGCCCCGGCAGCAGGGCATATCCCACGCCTGAGCTGACCATGCTCAGCAAGGTAAAGATGTCGTTCACCTGCATCGCCACTTTCGGTTCGAACCCCGCCCGCTGAAACACTCGCGCACCGTCGCGGTGGGTGGCGAAGCCTTGGGTGAGGGTGATGAACGTGGCTTCGCGCAGGTCGCTGAGGTCCACTTCGCGGTGTTGCGAAAACGGCGAATCAGCGGGCGCGGCAAGGAAGATGTCATCGGAAAACAGCGGCAGGTGCTCGCAATCCGCATCGTTGACGCTTTCGTCCAGCGACACCAGGATGGCGTCCACTTCCATGTTCTTGAGCTTGTAGAACAGGTCGAGGTTCGAGCCCAGAATCAGATCGATATTCAGCTCGCTGCGGCGGATTTTCAGACCCATGATCAACTGCGGCACGGTTTTGACCGTCAGTGAATACAAAGCCCCCAACTTGAAGCGCGCCGCCGAGAAACCCGCCGCCTGACGGGTCAGTTCGACCGTGGCGAGCACGTCCTGGATCAGCTTCTGCGCACGTTCTTCCAGCACATAAGCGCTTTCCAGCGGCGTCAGGTTGCGCCCTTCGTGTTTGAACAGCGGGCAGCGCAGGGCACTTTCCAGAGAATGAATCGCCCGGTGTACGCTGACGTTGCTGGTCTGCAACTCGGCGGCCGCCCGGGCGAGGTTGCCCGTGCGCATGAAGGCCAGGAAAATTTCCAGCTTCTTGAGGGTCAACTCATCGTCGATTTGCATGGCAAAGGTTTCTTGTTTGAATGCTAGCGATTGTGCCCAAGTCATGCGCCGCTGGCTGCACTAAATTCCCTGTCGGCGCATGCGCTGGTTGCACTGCGGGCGTTTAACCTAGAGCCTTGCGCAGGATTCTGGTCAGCGAGGTAATGTGCGGATGTATCACGGAGAAAAATTCAACGCCTGGTCGCATCTGATCGGCGCCGTGCTGGCGCTGGTTGGTGCGGTCTGGCTGCTGGTGTATGCGAGCTTGTACGGCGATGTCTGGAAAGTCGTCAGCATGGCGATTTATGGCGTGACGCTGGTGACCTTGTACAGCGCGTCGACGGTGTACCACAGCGTTCGCGGGCGGGCGAAACAGATCATGCAGAAGGTCGATCACTTTTCGATCTATCTGCTGATCGCCGGCAGCTACACGCCGTTTTGCCTGGTCACGTTGCGCGGCGCGTGGGGCTGGACGTTGTTCGGCATCGTCTGGGGCCTGGCGATTATCGGCATCCTGCAGGAAATCAAACCGCGCTCCGAAGCGCGAATCATGTCCATCGTCATTTATGCGGTGATGGGCTGGATCGTGCTGGTGGCGGTCAAACCACTGTTGGCGGCACTGGGCACGGCGGGCTTTACTTTTTTGGCAGCCGGCGGCGCGCTGTACACCATCGGCATCATCTTCTTCGCCTACGATACGCGCTTCCGCCATTGGCACGGGATCTGGCATCTGTTCGTCATCGCCGGAAGCCTGCTGCACTTTGGGGCGATTTGTTTTTATGTGGTGTAACGGGCTCGGACGCCTGTATACCTCCCGAGGAGCGGGTGGCTTCGATCTGCGCCACGATTGAGTCAATCCACATGCCTCACATGCCGCGCCATCAGGTTCGGGCGTTTGAAGGTGTCGATGTTATCGATGTTTTCCAGTAGCTGGCTTAAGTGCAGCTTGTAGGTTTCGTCGTCCATGTCGATCCAGAAGCGCGGATTACGGCCGGTTTTCAGGTCGTGGGCGGCGGTGGTCGGGTCGAGATGGCGAAACTCTTCATAACGCGGCAAATCCGGCAGCGGGCGGCTGGTGTCCATATAGTTCTGCAGAAAATCCCATAACGCGCAGGGCATCTGCCAGCGGTTATCGACGTTAACCAGCGAAGAAAAATTGATCACGATGTCCCGATAACGATGCGCAATGCATAACACATGATTCATCGAACCCTGCCGATCTGGCCCCGATTCAAGGTAAGCATCGAACTCATAAAACGGCGCGGTTAATTCGCCGATAGTGCCGTTTTTCTTGTATTCGCCGTTGTTGTCGTAGTCGAAAAGCGTTACCAGACCGGTGCGACGATTGAGTTCCCAGATTGGGCCTCGGGAGGGTTTTACCCAGAGTTTGGGGAGTTTGTGGATGACTAATGAGCCTATCATCCAGCACAGTAGAGGAAGCCCGATGAACCACGAGAGAAAATTCTTAAGCATATCTAGGGCAACAACCTCCCATGGCTCTAAATCGATATATATAACCACTGATAAAGCGAAGATAGAAGGAATCAAAAGAACCAAGAAAAATCCTTTACCGAACATGGCCATATAAATCCAAAATTGAGACCGCTTTGACCAAAGTGAATATCTGAACCGTTCATGGTCGTGTCTGTCGTGGAAATCCACATATTCATAGGGCGCGGGAACGTAAGTACCCAACGCAAGTTTCTCCTCGCGCTCTTTCCGCATATCTGCTTGAAAACGTAACTTCTCAGGCGCACGTTCACGCAGAAAATCATCTGGAGCAACGTTTTGAGATTTGCCCCAAGGCAGACGTTTCTTGGCAAGCCGTTTTAGCCACGAGCGCTCCGTGGAGGGTGCTTGATTGGGAATGCTGTCTGAACGATAAGCCGAGGCTGCATAGTAGGGCGTTTTAACGGCGGTCACTGCGCGTCCTCCACTTTGTTTTCGGTTTCGTCAGCCCAGAACAAACTTCCACGACTTTCAAAATCCGGTTTTGCATAGGCCGGCCTGAAGGGCGTCGGGTCCTTGGGTGGCGGAGCCGGGAATACCCAAGTATGCGGGCCGTCTCTCAGCGAAAGTTGCGCACGGACGTACCACTTGTAAAACTCACCTGGGAGATTTCTTGCAGGCTCCGACAAATAGGAAGGAGGCGTGTTGACAAACATCTCCAGTGCATTTGGCAGAAGTCGATGAGCAAAATCTTTAACAGGTGTCAGCGTGCTCTTTTCGTATGCATTGATACGCGATATATCGTGAAATTTTTCAGTACACTTGAGGGCTAAAAACGCCTTGACATCTATCCCTTCCATTACATTCAGAAGACCCGCGAGACTACTTTCAATACGAATTCGGGTATTGGCCTTGCGTACCTCGAATGGCACCGTGTCACGAAAGTCCAGATGGTAATCGGGAACAAAGTCCGGGTTGTGGTCGATGCTGATACGTATATTGGCGAAGAGGCTGAGCAGGTAATAAAAAGCAGTTTCAGGCTCGTGCAGGTGTGGCGCGGCGTCATGCTGATCGTCGCCAAATGGCCCTTTTTTCAGCCAGTCGTCAATGGGCTTGCTGCTCAGCCAGTACGCCAATCCCGCACCAGCGACAATCAATAGCAGCGAGGCCCAACCCAAGGGACTCAAGCCAAGGAAGGAAGTGCCGCCAATTACCAAACTGCTCATGGTGCCGATCAACCCGCCAGAAGCCATGATCAAATGGCCAATATAAGTGTCGTCGCCCCATTTGTATGAATACCAGGCGTCGTAGAGGTTGAGTCCGACGAAGATCAGACCGGCGCTGATCTGGCCAAGTAATCGAGCGCTGTATTTTTTTACCAGCCGATTACTAAGCGATCCGAAAAGTTGCTTGGCAATATTATCAGGAATGATGAATACAGTTTTGCGTCCAACTGCCAAAACAGAATGACTACCAACCAGCTTCACAGTCAGCGCTTCCAAAGCGATGGCCAAATCAATTCCTGCTCCCGCTAAACCCGCACCCATTCGAATCCTGCTTTTCTCCCGACTCGTCTGCAACGAAAGATCCAACTCATTCACCAAATTCCAAATCTCCAACCCCACAATCGCCCCCGCCACCGGCACCGAATCCAACGCCCGAAAAGCCGTACTATCGCGCATCGCATCCCGCAGCTTGATCGCGTTCTCCAACCCACTCAGTTTTTCAGCCTTGTCCGCCGCCCGTTTGGCCGTGT
>NZ_JAFCXH010000039.1:0-36355 GCF_049898225.1 Pseudomonas sp. DSP3-2-3
GAGTGTTTGATTACCCACTTCAACTGATCATCGTTGAGCTCGGTAAAAAAAGGCGTGTGGCGAAGCAGGTGCAAATAAGTGATTGAGGCTTTCATTCTGCTGTCCTGATAGGCGGTTTCAGTTTGACGCTGGTGAAGTTACGGTCGCGGTTGTTGACGGCTTTGAATTTGCTGCCATCGATGACGACCAGATGTTCACTGAACAATCCCACTGCTGACACAGGACTACGAACTGGCGACAGACGCCGCGGATGGCCTTGCTGTTGTCTTTTCGGAAGTTGGCGATGGTCTTGAAGTCCGGCATCAAACGCTCCGTCAACCACATCAGCTCAACGTTGCGTTGAGCTTCTCACTCCAAGCGTCGGCTCGACTGGATGCGGTTGAGATAGCCATAGATGTAGATCTTCAGCAGAACTTCAGGGTGGTAAGCAGGCCGGCCAGTGTCAGCAGGAATAGCACCGTCGAAACCCAAACTGACCAGGTCGAGTTCGTCGACGAAGACGTCGACTATGCGCACCGGATTGGTATCGCTTACGTAGTCGTCGAGGCTTTCGGGGAGCAACGTGCTTTGGTCTCGATGTTCACCCTGGATGAAACGCTTCATGGACGATCCTTCCGATGAAATCCTCAGAAATCATAGCAAGGGTTTGCGAAGGCGTTTTTACACGCTCTGGGCCAAAAGCAGTCACTCTGCAAGATGCGGAAAATATAGAGTGTTACTCCCAGGCTTGCCTTCGATACACTCAGGCGGAGGACAGTCCTCAGCCCTGAAATCGGCCCCTGTGCCCGCACATTAGATAGCCAATAATAACCGCCGCGAAACGACTCACCTTGGTGGCTGAATCAACTTGAACTGCCGCTGGTATTCATCCGTAACATCTCGTGCTTCGCTGTTGCTCGTGACCACTCTGGGGGTGATCAACACGATCAGTTCAGTACGCCCCTTGCTGCGGGTGCTTGCACCAAATAGCCAGCCCAACCCCGGTATGGACCCCAGATACGGAACCTTGCTGACGCCCTGAGTATCATCCTGCTGGATCAAGCCCCCCAACAACACGGTCTGACCGCTCTGTACGGCTACCTGTGTCGCGATGGAACGTGTCGAGATACGCGGATTTTGCTGAGCGGCGGTGGTGGCACCGGCATCGCTGACTTGTTGCTTGATATCCATATAGACCAGGCCACCCGGATTGATCCGCGGCACCACGTCTAGAATGACCCCCGTCTGTATGTACTCGACACTGCTCAGGGTCGTGTCGGAGTTGATCGTATTGACTGTGGTCTGGCTAATCGGGATGTTGTCGCCAACTTGAATCTGCGCTTGCTGGTTGTTTATCACCACCAATGAAGGTGCGGACAGCACTTGAGTCTTGCCGGTTGATTCCAGAGCACGAATGGCAACTTGCAGGTTGCTGCCGACGAATGAATAGAAAAAGGTATCTGCGGCACCCAACCCTGCCCCGCCAGAGCCCAGCGCGCCCTGGCTGCCGTTGACGTTGCCGATGCCAGGCGTGGTGGAGTTGCCTGCCAGTTGGCCCAGATACCATTGCACACCCAGATCCAGCTCGCCGGTCAGTGATACTTCGAGAATTCGTGTTTCGATCTGTACCTGCATGGGCGGATTATCAAGGCGGCGAATCGCGCCTTCGATCTCTGCCCATTGACTGGGTCGAGTGCGAATCAACAGCTGGTTGCTACTTTTCTGCGCCGTGATGCGGGTGCTTTCATCCAGGCTCTTGCGGCTATCGCTGGCCGGCTCATTCTCCGCGCCGCTGTCGGTTTCATCTTCAGTTGATGCGGGATTTTGCTCAGAGGAGTCTTGCCTCATCCCACTGCTCTGGATCCCGGCGCTGCTTTGAATCCCACTGCCGTTCTGAATCAAAGCGCCGCCCTGGCCCACTCCGGGATTGCGGGTCAAACCGCCCAGCCCACCACCGCCACTGCGCCCACCGCCTATCGGCGATGACAGCGTCGTCGTGGTCAAGCCCGGCGCCACCTCGGCCACGCCCTCTTCCTTGACCGCGCCGCTGCCGTATATCTGGCGCAGGTAGCGAGCCAGGTCGGTGGCCTTCATGTTGCGCACGTCATACACGTACAGTTGCGGTTCGTTGCCGCCGCCGTTGTCGATCATGCGGATCCAGTCGCCCACCTCTTGCAGGTACTGAGGCTGCGACGAAATGGCAACCACCGAGTTGGTGCGTTCGATAGGCATGAAACGCAACATGCCCGCGAGCGGCGTCCCGCTGTCAGGGCCGAAGACTTTTTGCAGCTCGGGCAGCAGCTCGGCCACGGTCGCGCGCTGCAAGCCGAACACGCCGATGGACATGCCGCGCAGCCAGTCGACGTCGAACGTCTCGATGCTCGCCTGGTAGTTTGCAAGTTCATCGGTGGTGCCTGCCATGCCCAACACGTTACGCGCCGGGTCCACCAGCAAAAAGGCGTTTTCCCGGGCGAAGGGCTTGAGCAGTTTCTGCATTTCAACGGCGGAGATGTAACGCAGCGAAAACAGCCTGACCGACAGCCCCGCTGCGGGTTGACGCAGGCCTATGGACGGGACCAGCTGACCTGCGACGGCCTGACTGGCGGGCAATATCAGATAACGGTCACCCTGACGGATCATCGCGTTGTTGGTCCATGACAGCAACGATTCGAGGATGGCCATGGATTCGGCCTTGTCCACTGGGTTGGAGGTGGAAAACGACACCTCGCCGCTCACCCCCTGTGCGATGCTGTAATTCTCCTGGAGCAAGTCGCCCATGATGGTGTTGATCACCGCCACAATCGATTGATTGTTGAAGTTGAACATCACGCCGGCACTGCCATCCCCCTGGCTTTTACCGACCGGCAGCGGGCGACCCTCCTTGTTGCTGGGACCCTGAATGAAACGCTGGTTGCCCTGAATGATCTGGCGCTGCGCACCGCCTGACACCGGCGCACTGACACCGGACGCAGGCGGCGTCCTCACGCTGTCCGGGGCTTTCTGGTCGACCGTGCCGCGCAAGGCCTCGCGCGCCAAGTCGTCGTCCTCATTCAGTGGATGCGGGGCGCAACCCGCCAGGACAGCGAACAACACCAGCGTCAGGGCCGAGCTCCAGGATGACATGGCTCACTGACCTCCGGAAACTGGCGCGCGACGCGGCTGAGGGTCGCGAGTTCTGGACGGCGGTGAGCCAGGCCCTTTCACACCCGGCAAGCGAGGGGCTGGCAGTTGCAGGCGCTGTGTATTGCCGTCCAGTTCAAACTGCACGGCCTGGGGTTCTATGCGCTGCAAGCGCCAGCCGCCGGGCAGTTTCCCGCCCTCGCGCAGGGACAGGTCACGACCGTCGGCCTGCTTGAACAAGGCGTGACGCACGCTACCGTCAAATATCACCCCGGTCAGCTTCAACCCCCCGAGGTCCGCAGCGGTTGTTACCGTTCGAACCGGTTTATCCGGCTCTCGGGTTGGGCTGAACAAGGGGGTTTTCCAGGTATCGACCAGCTGTTCCAGAGGCATGGGCGCTGGCAGGACCGGCACCGCCTGCACAGTCAACGGAGCATCTGGCTCAGCCGTCACAAGCCAGTCCGGATCACTGCCCACCCCGGTCGACAACCAACCAAGGACAATCGCCAGCACCAAGGCAAGTGCCGCGAAGACCTGAATCAGTGGTTGTCTCCAGGCGCTCATGGCGATGGCTCTTCTATCACCGGTTTTTCCACCTCGGACGGCGCCCCGGCAGCCAGAAAACCGCTGACCAGCATGTGCACACCGAGCCGCCCCGGCCCACCACTGGCAGGCGCATTATTCGCGCGACGAACCCGCAGTTCATCGACGAATAACAGCGGCTGGCTGGTTTCAATTTGTTGTAGCAGGGTTTCCAGCGGCTCTATGGCGCACTCCAGATCGAGGCTCAGGCGTATCTGGCGAAACGGCTCCTGACTCTGCCCCTGGGGCAGGATCGGCATACGCTGCGTCAACTGGCAGCCCGCGCCCCGCGCCTCATTATCCTTGACCATCTGCGCGACCTTTTGCATCAACTCGGCAGCCACGACGCTGGGGTCGTCGCCCGCAAGCAAAGCGCTGTGCGACAGCTCCGCACCCGGTGACTTGTCTATGGCCTGCTGCAAGCGTCGGCCCTGCGCGAGCATCTGTTGATAGTGCTGATGTTGTTCACGCAGGCTGCGCATTTGCATGTCCACCTCTTGAAAAGGTGCGATAAAGACCGGCTGGATGACCAGGAAATGGAATGCCACCAGCACGACAACGACCAATAACCAGGCGCCGACGCGCCGCTCACGAGCGGTCAGCGGGCGGCCCATTACCAGCCTCCCCTCGGGTTTTCGCACGGATGTAGAAACGATCACGCCCGCTGGCTTCATCGGGCTGAATCACGCCTTGATACTGCGGGTCGGACAGTTGATTGCAGGCCTTGATCTGGCCGATGAGCGAACTCGCCCGTGCACTCAACCCGGCCACATCGACCTGACCGTCCGCACTGATTTCCAGGGTTTGCAGCCAAGTGTCAGAGGGCAGGCAGCGCGTGAGCTCGCTGAGCAACAAGGCCCGCGCGGGCTGGTTCAGGCGGCGTTCGAAAAGAAACTGCACGGCAGTGCGCGACGCCCCGGACGCAGCGCGCAGCGCCATGTCTTGATTGGCCTGTTGCCGCAGTTCGTGCACCTCGGTCTGCATGATGCCCAATGCTGTCTGGCGGTTGTGTAGCCACACCGTGTGCACGGCGATGGCCAGCACCACACAGGCGACACCCAGCCCTATCGCCAGACGTCGCCCCCGATGCTGAATCGCGGATGCATAGCCCTCGGGCAAAAGGTCCAGACCCATCGGCTGGCCGGCCTGATCGAGCACATCCACCGCCTCCAGCACCAGCCCGTTTTCCGTGCATTCGCTCAGGCATTGGTCGAGGAAATCGCGGCGCACTAACGCCAGCGTCACCCACACCTGGCCGTGACGGATGCCATCGCGGCGGATCACGTAATACACCTGATCGGCGCAGAAGGGTGTGAAGCGATCCAGTTCGAAACCCATGACGCTGTGCACGTCACGGGCGGCGGCCAGTGGCAAGGCCACGCGTTGCACCAGCACGACGTCCGCCGGCAGATCGAGCACGACCCGGGCGCCAGCGGGTTCTTCACTCAGCGTTGCCGGCGGCGGCCAGGCGTAATGACGCGGGGCACTGCCTGAATGCAGCGAGCGTTGCAGCACCGACGGCAAGCTGTTGAACAACTCAAGACGCCATGCCTGGAGAAACGCCTGGATACGACTGTTGGACCACTGCGCCTTGAGCCGCGCTTGCCAGAGCCAAATGAATTCAGAACTCATGAGCACTGCCTCATTCGTTGTAGCGCACGACCCTGAAAGGTCGGGCGCCACTGTCTTTGGGTAACAGTAGTACGATGCTGTCGACCACGGCGGTTATTCCATCGGGTAAATACGCCTGGCTGCGAATGCTCACAATCGGCCCTGGGTCAGCCCCCACCGGTTGCATGTCCGGCAGATGGAGCGCGCGCTGCAGTTCAACCGTTGTGAACGCTGCATCAGGCGATTCCATCCCGCTCCAAACCGTCACCTGTTCAAGGAGGGCCTGGTAGAGCGGCCCGCTGATTCCCGCCAGATCGCGGAGTTCTTCGAGTGCGCGCAGCGGCGGTTTGTCAACGCTGCGACGCTGATCGAGGGCGGCGGCGACGGTGCGCGCCTGCGCTGGCGAGGCGCCCAGTACCGTCAGCAAGCGTGTGACATCGGTCACCGGCGCGGCATTCATATCGAGTTTGCCGCGTTCGCTGCGCACGCTGATCTGCAAGCTTGCATCGTCAAAGCGCAGGGTTTGCGTCCGACCGTCGGCGATCCAGCGCCGAGTCGCTGCCGGGTCGCTCAGGGCCCTGACCGCCAGGTTCATGCCGGCCTCGGCAGCCAGACTCGCCCGCGTGTGCTCTCGCTGCCATAAGCCGAGGGCGACCTGCTGGCGAACTTCAACCACCAGCGCGCCCAGCAAAACCATCAACAACGCCAGCGCCCACAACACCAGCAGCAACGCCATGCCGCGCTGGCGGTTCATGGCGCGACCTGCAGGTCGCTGAGCTCCAGGCGCAGGGCCACGACTTGTGGGAACCAGGCCACCGGCCCATCGCTGTTCAAGTCGATGCGTATCGCTTCGGGAAGTCTGGAGGGCCACGGCCAGTCATTCAACCAGCCGGTTCGCGCGCCCTTTGGGTCACGGCCGCGATAACTGAACCGCAAGTCGCGCACGCCCTGAAGCAAAACCTGAGGCTGCCCCCACACCCCGCCGCCCGCGCTTTGCAAATGCTCGAAGCGGACCTGCAAGGCGTTGCCGTTTCCGGTGCTGACCACCTCGAACGTGTGCAGCTCGATACCGCCCCCCAGAACACTGTCTAGCCCGGCGGCAAACCGCAAACGCTGGGGCTGGCCTTCGAAAATGACCACCTGCTCGTCCCCGACTGGCTGAATTTCCAGTGGCAAGGCGCCCTGCAGCGCCTTGTGCAGAAAATTCTGCCCCGAGCGCAATTCGTCCAGACGCTGGCTGTAGCGCTCGCCCTTGAGCAACGCACGGTTGGCGCCGAGCAACGCGCCGGCAGCCAGCCCCGTGAGCACTCCCAGCAGCGCCAATGCCAGTAACATTTCCAGCAGAGTGAAGCCTTGGGACGGGCGCCTCACGGTTTGGAACTCAGGGCCGGTGACGATTGCACCGCCAAGGTGCTCAAGCGCAGTTCCCTTCCTGCCTGAGCCACGGTCAGTTGCAGCCGCAGCAACGGCAGCGCTGCTGCAGGACCTGACTCGCGAGTGACCTGCAAGTGCCATTTGACGCCGTGTTCGATCCCGGAACGCTCCCCCACCTGCAGCGGCTGGTCGCGCTGATCGTCTATCAGGGTCCGGGCCGCCAGGCTCAGCCGGTCGCTGGCCCATACTTGCTCCAGTGTGCGCGCGGCCTGCCCGAACGCCACCAGCAACACCGTGCAGCCCAGCGCCAGCACCACCAGCGCAGCGATCATTTCCAGCAATCCGAAGCCTGCGGATGTGTGCTTCATTGCACAGCCTGCCAGCGCACGCTGCCGTTGAGCCAGCCCACGTCGATACGCCAGTGCTGCCCGGCTCGCTCCACAAGCAAATGGCCACCGCTGGAGCTGCCGTCGGGAAAAAAGGCAATGGCCTGACCCAGCTCTGCGCCGGTGGTCAACTGCACCGCCAGATTGGCGGGCCATTGCCTGCGCGCCTGGCCCGGTGCCTGAAAGCTGCGTTCGTCCAGGTTAAAACGCATTTGCACGGGAGCACCGCTGAGCACCGCCTGGGTTCGGGTCTGGCGCAGCGCCGCAACCATCTCGCGCAATGCCTGTCGGTCATGGGCGGCGTCCATCCCCCGGCCCAGCCCCACGCCGAGCACCCCGAGAGCCACCGCCATCAGGACGATCACCATCAGCAGCTCCAGCAAGGTGAAGCCGGTCACCGACAGGCGAGTGCTCACTCCCAGTTCCCCAAGTCAGCGCTGTAGCCTTCGCCGCCGGGCTGACCATCCTGGCCATAGAAAATCAGATCGAAGCTGCCGTGCTGGCCCGGAAAGCGGTATCCGAATCCATGACCGAACGGGTCCTTGAGGTCTGAGGGTTTGGCGTAGGGCCCGGCCCAACCGTTTGACCCGGCTGGCTTGCTGACCAGTTGCGCGAGGTCCTTGGGCGGCGAGCCCATGTCCAGTCCGTAGCTTTCGATTTTCATGCTCAGGCTGGCCAGCTGCGCTTTGCCGGCGCCGTATTTGCCTTTGTCCACATTGCCACCCACCTGACGCACCACGATGGTCGCCACAATCCCCAGCAGCACGATGACCGCCAGCATTTCCAACAGCGTGAAGCCGCGTGTGCGCCACATAGACAGCATGATCAACGCCCTCAAATGTTACTGGTGAGGCTCATCAATGGCAGCATAATGGCCAGCATGATGAACGCTACCATCACCGCCATGACGATGGTCAGCGTGGGAACCAGCGCGGCCAGCAGGCGCGCGATGCTGTGTCGGGCCTCGTCATCGAACACCTGCGCCACCTTGAGCAGGATGGTGTCGAGCTGGCCCGCCTCTTCGCCCACCTGAATCATCTGCAGCGCCAGTTCCGGCAGCAGGTTGTCACGGCTCAACGCCAGCGCCAGTGATCCACCGCCCTTGACCAGTTCGCTGGCCAACTCGACCTGTGCCCGCACCGCCCGGTTGCTGATCACTGCACAGGCAATCTTCAGGGCGGCCAACAAGGCCACGCCGTTTTGCAGCAGCGTGCCCAGGGTCCTGGCAAGTCGCGCCGCCTCGATACGTTGCAACAACGTGCCGGTCATCGGCCAGGTCAGCAGACGGCGATCCCAGCGCAAGCGTCGTGCTGGATCGTGCAGCGCATGCCGGGTGATCATCGCCGCGATCACGGTCATCGCTAGCAACAGCAGCCAGAACTGATTAAAGAATTGCCCCATGGCCAGAATGAGTTCAGTCACGAAAGGAATCGGCACGCCCAGGTCCTGAAAAATCGGCACGAACTGGGGCACCACGTACGCCAGCAGCAGCACCAGTGAGCCGAGCACGCCCACTACCAGGAACGTCGGATAAATCAATGCGTTGATGACTTCGCTGCGAAGCGCCTCACTGCGTTCCAGATATTGGGCGAGCTGCCGCAGGCTGTCCTCCAGTGCGCCCCCCGCCTCCCCGGCGTGCACCAGGCTCAAGTAAAGCGGGGTGAACTGGTTGGGCTCCTGTGCGAGTGCCGCGGACAACGGCTGCCCGGCCTTTACGCGCTCGCGCACCCGACCCAGCAGCGCCCGGGCCTGGGTCTGCCGGGCGCCGGGCTGCTTGATCAGGATGCCCAACGCGCGATCCAGCGGCAGGCCGGCATTGAGCAGAATCGCCAGTTGCTGAGTGAACGCCATCAGCGCCCGTGACGTCAGGCTGCGACCGGGTCGCCAATAAACCCACTGTCCCTTTGCCGGTTCGACGTGCAGCACCAGTGCCCCTTGGCGTTGCAGTTGCAGGACCAGATCCTGACGATCACCGGCATCCATCTGCCCCTGACGGGCGCTGCCATCGGCGTCCACGATACGGTAGCGAAACATAGCCATAGCCGGCCTCTGTCTATCTAATCGCTGCGCGTAACGCGCAGCACCTCTTCCAACGTGGTGACGCCCGACAGGGCCTGGCGCAGACCGTCTTCATACAAGGTTCGCAACCCGCCGCGCCGCGCCGCCTGTTCAAGCGTGCCGGCATCGGCATGGCTCATCAGCAGCCCCCGCAGTTCATCGTTCATCACCAGCAGCTCGGTAAGTGCACAACGGCCGTGATAACCACCGCCCGGCGCGTCGGGCCGAGGTCGATACAGGATGATGGGGCGGCGCTCGGTAAACTGGTCCAGCCCGTGTGCTGCCACCAATGCCGGCGCAGCTTCAAAGGCTTCGCTGTATTGCGGATCCACCCTGCGCACCAGACGCTGAGCGAGGACGCCAATGACCGTCGAGGCGATCATGTAACTCTCAACGCCCATGTCCAGCAGCCGGGTGATGCTCGCCGCCGCGTTGTTGGTGTGCAGGGTCGACAGCACCAGATGCCCGGTCAGTGACGACTGGATCGCGATGCGACAGGTTTCCAGATCACGCATTTCACCGATCATGATCACGTCAGGATCCTGACGGACGATGGAGCGCAACGTCATGGCGAAATCCAGGCCTATGGCCGGCTTGACCTGAATCTGATTGATGCCCTCGATCTGATATTCAACCGGGTCTTCGACGGTGATGATCTTGCGCTCGCAGGTATTGAGCCGGGTCAGGGCCGTGTAGAGGGTTGTGGTTTTTCCCGAGCCTGTCGGGCCGGTCACCAGCAGGATGCCGTGGGGACGCTCTAGCAGAGCCAGTAGACCTGATAGTTGAAAGTCGTCGAAACCCAGGCTCTGCAGATCGAAGTTCACGGTTTCGCGATCCAGCAGGCGCATGACCACCGACTCGCCGAAGCTGGTGGGCACGGTCGAAACCCGCAGATCGAGCTCCTTGCCCTGCATGCGCAACATGATCCGCCCGTCCTGGGGCAGCCGCCGCTCCGCGATGTCCAGGCGCGCCATGATCTTGATACGTGAGATCACCGCCGGCGCGGAGCTGGCGGGCGGTGCTTCGCTGTCCACCAGTACACCGTCAATCCGGTAGCGGACCTTGAACTGGCTTTCAAAGGGTTCGATGTGGATATCCGACGCCCGTTGCTCAACAGCGCGCTGCAGGATCAGGTTAACCATACGGATGACCGGAGCCTCACTGGCCAAGTCCTTGAGGTGTTCGATGTCTTCAGCTTGTGCGACGCCGTCGCTGTCAATGTCTTCGATCAAAGTGCTCATGGCCGAGCGTCCCTGGCCGTAATAGCGCTCGATCAGATTGTCGACATCGCTGCGAGTCCCGACCCGCATTCGTACGGGTTTTCGGCACGCGAACGCCACGGCCTGCATCGGATATGGATCATCCGGATCGCTGACCAGCAGTTGCAGTTGCCCCGCTTCCCAACCCACTGGGACAACATGCTGGTGGCGTAGAAATCGCTCACTGATCATCGGCAGCGGGTCCAGGGAAATCGGCGCGTCGGTGGCGCTCATGAACGGCATGTCGAGCACTGCAGCCCAGGCCTGCGCCATCTCAAGTTCGGAGATGATGCCCAATCGGGTCAAAAGGCTGGGCAACGTGCTGTGTTCGGCACCGTTGGGTGAAAGCCGCAGTGCGCGGTCTATGTCGGCAGGTTTGAGCCCAGCGTTGAGCGTCAGCCAGTCGCATAATGCTTCCAGGACGCTCGGGTCACGGCCGTGGAGCGGAACCTGTCGGAGCGGTTGGCCGGCCTCCTTTGGTAGCGTCGCCATGTTTATTACCCGCCGCCTTACTGTCGTGAGTTTGGGTCATGACTTTCGAATCAGGCGCACCTGAAGTATTGGTGGAATCAGCACCCTTGACCACGGTTGAAACAGCAAAGAGCGCACAGAGAACTGCACACATCTGCATTGAGCGTCTCATATAAGCCTCCAACTTAGTTAGCTAAGCAATTACTTTGAAGCGTCTTGTTTTGCGTCATTCAAGCACAGAGAACCTTAGACGCCAGTTGTTCTCTTCGCAACCTGAAATCAGGTTTACCTGTAAATACCTTGACGCTGAAATAAAGGAACGCTTTAGAAGAATTGATAATAACCACCGCGCCCGCGATGTTTGACATTGTTCGATGTTTGGGCGTCCTATGCAACAGTCATTGTTCGGGTGCATGTCCCGCGCAACACAATGACATCGGATATACGAGGCGGGATAAGCGGATCCAATCAGTAGCATCCAGCACGGACCAAGCATATATGGCCGCGCGCCTTCATCAGGGCATTAAAGATTGACGTCTGTATCGCCCGGTTAACAGTTTGCCCTCGTTGTCATCATTATTACGCCCGACTCTCCAGGGAGAGTCGACGGTGGGAGTAATTAAAATGAGAAAAACAAACTCACCCAAACTTGCCACGGCTTTCACCCTTCTCGCAATCGGCATTGCGCCAATCTACTCCGTCCCGGTGTGGGCGCGAACGTTGCAACAGGCCAATACCCTGGCGCAACAGACCCTCAGCCAAATGACACTGGAGGAAAAGTTCAGCTACATCAGCGGCACCGGAGGCTGGGATGTCAAACCGCTGCCCCGCTTCAACCTGCCGCAAATCCTGGGCGCCGACGGTGGATTAGGCGTGCGCTACACCAATCAGGGTAACGATCAGGGCGTGGTGTACCCCAGCGGACCCAACCTCGCGGCGACCTTCAACCTGCGCCGGGCCGTGGATTTCGGTCGGGCCCTTGGCTATGACACCGCTACCGGGGGCTATCACTACATCACCGGCCCCGGCATGAACATGTACCGAATGCCTTATGGCGGGCGTAACTTCGAATACCTGACGGGTGAAGACCCGTTCTTGGGCGCAAGCATGGCGCCGGCAGTGATCAACGGTATTCAGTCACGAGGCATCTGGGCTGACGCCAAACATTTCGCCGCCAACGATCAGGAAACCAATCGCTTCGTGATCAACCAAAGCATGCCTGAACGGGTCTTGCGGGAAATGACAATGCCGCCCTTCGAGTCCGCGTCCAAGAACGGAAAAGTTGCGTTGATGATGTGCTCATTCCAGAAAGTGAATGGCGAGTATGTCTGCGAAAACAGTCATCTGTTACGGGACATCCTGAAACAGGGATGGGGTTATGCAGGCTTCGTGCAATCGGATTATGGCGCGGTCGTCAACGGGTTGAATGCTGCCCAAGGAGGCACCGATATCGAAATGCTGTTCGGCGTTCAAATGAACAGCACGACACTGACGCCCTATATCGAGAGCGGTGTTTTAAGTGTCGCGACCATCGACGATAAAGTGCTACGTATACTCCGACAGATTTATTTATTCAATTTTGATACTTATGTGCCATCAACCGCCCATGACATGGATAACCCTGCCAGCAACCAGGCCGCGTTGAATGTTGCACGGGAAGGCATTGTATTGCTCAAGAACAAGGACAACTTCCTGCCACTGGATCGTAATGTAGTGAAAAAGATTGCGGTTGTCGGGGTGCTGGGTAAATACGCACCGCCTATCGGGTTTGGTAGCGCGTTCGTGTCGGCGCGCAACTACATCAGCGAAGTCAGCGGCCTGCGGCAAGTGGCATCCAACGCACAAGTGACCTTCCTCGACAGTCTGTCTCTGGACCCGGAAGCTGCGTTATGGACCCACCTGGACAGCGATGGCACCACCTCCGTGCCAGGGATGACGGCGGAGTATTTCACCAATCCCGACTGGTCCGGCAGCCCGGCGGCCACGAGGACTGAAACCTACGTCGATCTGAACTGGGACAGCGACGACAACCTGCCCACTGACGGCAACGACCGCAACACATCGATCCGCTGGACCGGCCGGATCACGCCTACGATTAGCGGCGAGCATGTGATCAAGGTGCGTGCCGACGGCTTGATTCGCCTGAGGGTAAATGGTCAGCAAATCCTGGATAACGGCGATGGCGAACCACTGCCCAATAACCCGATTCCACCCACCATTCCCGCGTATGCCAAGTTCACCCTGGAAGCGGGCCAGAACTACGACGTGGTCCTGGAATACTCCCGCAGGCCAGGCTACGTCGCGAGTCTGGGCGGTTATACCGGCGTGCGGTTGAGCTGGGCTTCACTGGTGGCGCCGGCGGATATCGGGTCGTATGACGCAGTGCTGGTGGCCGCTGGCAACAGCAATGAGTATGAAGGCGAAGGCTGGGACCACATGTTCGAGTTGCCCGAATACCAAGGGCAGCTGATCCAGAGCATCGCCAGCCAGAACCCCAAGACGATTGTGGCGTTGCACGGCGGGACGGGGCTTAAGGTGAGTGACTGGGTTGATCAGGTCGCAGGCCTTCTGCACGCGTTCTATCCCGGCCAGAACGGCGGGCAGGCGCTGGCCGAAATCATCTTCGGACGGGTCAATCCATCCGCCAAACTGCCCATCAGCCTGGAGCGCGATATACAGGACAACCCACTGTTCTCGTACTTTCCGCAGTTCGACAACGAGGGTAATGTCACTCAGACCAGCTATGCCAATGACTTGCTGATGGGTTATCGCGGCTACGAGAAGAAAGGCACTACCCCGTTGTATGCGTTCGGCTACGGCCTGTCGTACACCCAGTTCCGCTATTCGGGCATTCGCATCACGCCGGCGGTGGCGTTGGGCAATACTCCGGTTCAGGTTTCGTTCGATGTCACGAACACCGGGCAGCGGGCCGGCGCGGAAGTCGCGCAACTGTACGTTGGGCAACGTAACCCCAGGCTCGAACGTCCGATCAAAGAGCTCAAGGGTTACCAGAAAGTGCTGCTGCAGCCTGGCGAACGCCAACGGGTGACGATTGAACTCAACGGTCGTTCGCTGGCGTATTTCAGCCCCGCCACCAATAACTGGGTGATCGACGGCGATACGTTCGACATCGGCGTAGGTGCCGCTTCGAACGACATTCGTCTGCGCACGCGGCTGCTGAGCCCCTACCGCCAGTCGCTGTCAGTGGCCAACAGCAATCCTCTGCCGCCCACGGTGGTAACCGCCACAAAGGTAACTGCCCGGCAGTTGGCCATGAATGACAACGCCGATCAGGCCGCTGGCGACGGGTTGGATACACCGGCGCCAGCACCGGTTACACCGCCCGGTAATGGCAGTTCAGGAGGCAGCACCCAATAGCACAAGCAAAAAATCAGGGTAGCCAGGCCAGTTGAGGGCCTGTCTACCCGGCTTGACTCTGCAAGAGTTCTATCAGGTTCTGCTGCAAGCTGAATGTGTCAATGCAACAGGTAGCTATCGGCCGTTTGTGTTGAAAAAGTCGCTGCCCGGAAATTGACCGGGGAAAATGCCATTTTTGCACGCTGCTACGTGAAATCTGAGCCCGGAAGCCTCAGCCAAAAAGTAAGGATTTCAATCTCAGATGTATACTTTTCTGCTGTGGAAACCAAGGCCGACTTTTTCAACAGAATCGGCCGATCTCTGCCTGTCGCGACCGGCTGAAATCGCCATTCAACAAACCGGATCCCGAGAACGTCTTATCCAGGAATACTGGAAGGATTTAGG
This sequence comes from Pseudomonas sp. DSP3-2-3, assembly GCF_049898225.1. Lineage (NCBI taxonomy): Bacteria > Pseudomonadati > Pseudomonadota > Gammaproteobacteria > Pseudomonadales > Pseudomonadaceae > Pseudomonas > Pseudomonas sp. DSP3-2-3. The sequence goes on from NZ_JAFCXH010000039.1 coordinate 14,603, forward strand.
CTCGACTTGATGGCTCCGCCGCCGATAGCTGCCCAGATCAGCGCTGTGGCAATAAGTACAACGTTCAAGCACCTGAATCTGTTCAATACTCACACCACTCGCCACCAAGTGGTGCAGCGCATATTTTCGTAGATCGAACCAGGCTTCATTATGTGTGACCTCAGGTTCGACCCAAGGCGCACTTGCCGGTGGCACTCGGTGGGGCGTCCACGGCGGAGAATCGTTTTGCCAAAGATGGCTGTCGGCATGTTCAATACCTTCGACAAACTTCCTGTTCACCTCATAACAACAGGGGCCGATAGATGGGCCTATCGCTATTCGCAAGCCAGCAAGAGAAGCACCTTCTTTCTCTAACCGGCCTATCGAATTACCGAGGATGCCTGCTTTCAAACCCTGCCATCCGGCATGGATTGCCGCTACAAATGGTTGATCAACCGACGCAACCAGAACCGGCAAGCAATCGGCAGTGATGACTGCTACCGCACCCCGGACTCCTCTCGAGAATAGTGCATCGGCTACAGGACGTTCATCTCGCCCTTCCACGTCAGCATCGATGATGTGCGTACCGTGAGCCTGAGCACAGTAACGTGTTCCTTTCGGCAGCGTTAAATTTCCAGAAGTCTCGAAACCATGATCCACGCCGGGGATCTCGAGCAGCAACGAAGACAGGTAGGTCATAGAGCAGGTCCAATCGATGGCAATCCCGGGTACCGGCATATCATCCGTAAGAGGGATGGGTCAAGCTCGCAGAGAGCCCTGTTGGACGTTTACGCTCACAGCCTAAAGCTGCTTGATTTGACCGTCCGCTCCTGGTCCAGGCTGTGTGAAAACTCCCGCAATTGTCTAATCTTCTGATCGTCGAGATCGTAGCGGGGGCGATCATGAAGCGATTTATTGAAGGTGAGGCTCGGACGCAAGTCACCTTGCTGCCGGAGTGTCTGGACGATTACGTAGCCGAAGAAAATCCAGTGCGCGTGGTCGATATTTTCGTCGATGAACTCGACCTGGGCGCACTTGGTTTTGAGGGAGTCGATCCTGCCGTTACGGGTCGTCCGGCCTATCACCCAGCGGTGTTGCTGAAGATCTATATCTACGGCTATCTCAATCGGATTCAGTCCAGCCGCCGGCTTGAGCGAGAGGCCGAGCGCAACGTCGAGTTGATGTGGCTAACGGGGCGTTTGGCTCCGGACTTCAAAACCATTGCCGACTTTCGCAAAGACAACGGCAAAGCCATTCGCAGCGTATGCCGCCAGTTCGTAGTTCTTTGCCGCAACCTCAATCTCTTCTCTCAGTCGATCATCGCCATCGACGGCAGCAAATTCAAAGCCGTCAATAATCGCGACCGCAACTTCACTCAGGGCAAGGTGAAGGCACGCATGCAGCAGATCGAGCAGAGCATTGATCGCTATCTGGCGGCGATGGATTCGGCGGATCGGGCAACGCCCGAAGTGGCCGAGGCCAAAGCAGAGCGGCTTAAAGAAAAGATAGAAACACTGAAAAAGCAGATGCAGAAACTCAAGGAAATCGAGGTGCAGCTCCACGAAAGTCCAGACCAGCAGATCTCCCTCACAGACCCAGATGCACGCTCAATGGCTACGAGCGGCCGAGGCACCGGAACGGTTGGCTACAACGTACAAACAGCTGTCGACGACAAACACCATCTGATCATTGCCCATGAGGTGACCAACGTTGGTAATGATCGTGGGCAACTGAGCAATATGGCGAACCAGGCGCGTGAAGAAATCGAGGCTGAATCGCTAACGGTGGTTGCCGACCGAGGCTATTACAAAGGTCTGGAAATCCTTGCTTGCGAGCAAGCCGGCATCACTACCTACGTACCGAAACCCCTCACATCTGGCAGCAAAGCCGAAGGCAGATTCGGCAAGCAGGATTTCATTTATCTTATTGCGTCGGACGAGTATCGATGCCCTGCGGGGCAGTTACTAACCAGGCGGCATTCGTCGATGGAAGACGGCATGTTATTGCATTGTTACTACTTCTCGGGCTGCCAGTCCTGCTCAATGCAAAAGCAATGTACGACGGGAAAGGAGCGCCGTGTGAAGCGCTGGGAACATGAAGCTGTAGTCGACGCGATGCAGGTTCGGCTAGAACATGATCCAGCGATGATGAGGGTTCGTCGACAGACCGTTGAACATCCTTTTGGAACGCTCAAGTACTGGATGGGAAGTACCCACTTCCTGACCAAAACCCTGCCGAGGGTGAGCACTGAGATGAGCCTTCATGTGCTCGCCTACAACCTCAAACGAATGATGAGCATCTTCGGCATCGCAGGACTGCTTGAGGCGATCAGGGCGTGAATCCAGCCGTTTGGCTCGCCAGTTAGTAGCCGTTTGTGCCGCTGACGCGGCCCAAACGGCATTACGAACGTCTATGTCACTGACTAAGCTAATTCGCGCTTCCGCCCGCTGATTCCACAGGCAACCCTCGCAACTTTCAGTTTTCGACGTATTTAGTGCGTTTTCACACAGCCTGGGTCGATTCTGTTGAAAACAGTCGGTCATGGTTTCCACGGTAGAAAAGTACGCGCTTGAGATTGAAATCTTTACTTTGAGCAGAGGATTCCGGGCTCAGATTTCGCGTAGCTGCGAGCAAAAAAGGCATTTTCAGCAGTCAGTACGTGGGCAGTCTGAAAGGACCGACTTTTTCAACACAATCGGTCGATTTCGGCTAGTCGAGCGTTAGGTCGCGCCTAGGTCACATCTTATGGCCGCCGTCCTTACTCGCATCAATCTCATTTGGCGTCCGGCCATCCAAAGTCTGAACGTTGTCCAGCTTTCGAATAAGGCCGTCCAGTTTTTCCAAATCACCTTCCACAATCGCCCGCTCAGGCGCCCACACCGGCAGCCCAGACCCACACGGCTTGTCGATAACGCTGGCCAGGCTCTGCTCCGCCCTCGTTGCTGCAACATAATACGCAGCACAAGGCTTCGGCCAGCCAGCCCACCACAGACTCATCGCCTCTCCGGTCTGAACGCGCGAAGTCCCCTGCCGTTTTAATCGCCAATTCAACGGTGGAGCCTGGCGGCGCCACTTTAAGCATCTGATAGATGCCCGCGCTCTGCTCGCTTCTACGCCAAGGCGCAGGTTGAGCACCACATAGATGCCCGCCACCTCGAGGTCGTAGCGCTCCTTAACGGTGCTCAATGGCTCGACAGCTGCCCAGTTGCGTCCATCCCAGATTGAAAGACAGGTGGCGTCATAACCAACCGCCTTGGTGATCTGCCCTCAAAGCTGTAGGTGCCCATAGAGCGATAGAAACAGGTGTCCTGTGCGTAAACCTTTTGCGTCATGGTGTTCCCCCGCAGGCCATCAGGTATTGGCTGCAAAGCACCGTCGAACGTCAACTCCGCACTTCGCCAACACCGGCAGCAAATTTCTTGACACTAACTGTAGTGACCGATATAGAATAGGCGCAATATGTAGCGATCGCTATTGAAATAGCCCTCAGTGATGTGCTGGACGGCAATCATCCCCGACCGAAAAGAAAGGGATAGGCAACGTGATAGACCTGGCCGTACACCACATTGTGGTGGCCACCGTGGCGTTACTCGCCCTGCTGAACATCGCCCGTTATGCACGCAAAGCAATCAACCAAGCCCTTCTTCAACCCTTTTCAAACCAGGAGTAACCCCATGAGCAACCCAACTTACGTCGACGACTACAACGCCATCGTCGCGGTACTGAACCACTACAACGAAGGTGGCAAGCAAGCCAAAAGCAGCCTCATGAAACCGGCCTTCAGCGAGCAGGCAACTATCTTTGGCGTGGATGGCGAAGGTCAACTGACCGGTGGCCCGATCCAGGGTCTGTTCGACATCATCGACAGTGCCTTCCGCCCTTCACCGGAAGCTAAAGGCGCCATCGTCAACGTCGATATCGTGGGCACCGCCGCCAGCGCACGTATCGATACCAATGACATCTCCGGCTTCTGCTTTACCGACTTCTTCAACCTGCTGAAGGTTAATGGAAAGTGGACTGTCGTCAGCAAGATCTACCACACCCACGTTGCTCCTTAAACCACCCGCTCGAACCGCGCCCCGGTGGTGCCACAAACATGCAAAGGAGTTTGACCATGAGCAAAAATATCAAAGCGGTACCGACCCAGGATTACAACGCAGTTATCGCCGTGGCCCAGCAATACGCTGACGGCCTGCGTGTTGGCAGCCCGGAAATTCTGGAACAGGCCTTCCACAAAGAAGCGGTGATGTACGGCTTCACCAACGGCAAACTGTTGGGCGGCCCGATCAGCAATCTGTTCGACTTCGTCCGTACAAATGGCAAGGCCCCGGAGATCAGTACCCGCCTGGACGTGCTGGCGATCACCCCGACCACTGCCGTGGTGCGCGTGGACATGGAAAAAGATGCGATTGGCGCCGACTACAACGATTACCTGACGCTGATCAAGATCGACGGCACCTGGAAGGTAATCGCCAAGGTCTATCACCAGTTTGAAGGCTGATCAGCTCAGCCAGAGAGGTAATGATGTTTCTTAAGGTGATAAAACATGGCAAAAGTTGAATACAGCGCCGTTGTAGACGGCGGCGCCGAGCGCGTTTGGGAGGTACTCAAACGCTTCGGAAAAATCAGCCAATGGCACCCGGCGATCCCGCAGAGCGTCATCGAAGACAATCAGCCTGACGGCCTGGTTGGGTGCATCCGTCGGCTGACATTGCAGGACGGCGCGATCCTGCGTGAACAGTTGTTGTCGGTGGACGCGGTCAATCTGCAGTTCTCCTACCGTTTCGTTGAAGCGCCGCTGCCCGTGGACAACTACGTGTTGACCGTGCGACTGATCCCGCTGACCGGCGAGCAAAAAACCGTGATTCTGTGGTCTGCGACCTTCGACACGCGCGAGCCTGATCCCCAGGGGCAATGGACCTCAACCATCGAGTCGCTCATCGTCGGTGGCCATGAAAACCTCCAGGTTTACCTGAACCAAACTGGCAGAGCGTAAATGTGCCCTACCCCGCTCCAGCAAGGGGTGCGGGGTTTTGTGCAAACTGTTGCCCGAACCGCACAACCAGACGACCTACGACCTGTTGATCGGTGAGGTCGTCGGCGCCTGGGCCGATACACGCGTATTCAGCGACGGACATTGGCACTCTGAGTGCGCACACCCGGATTTTCGTAGCCTGCACTACACGTCAGGCCGCGTACTCGACACCGTCGACGTTCCCGCCGCCCTGCTCCCGGCGGATTCAAGATGGTTCCTGCATAACCCTGACTACCAATACGACTATACCTATGATGGATTCATGCGCTCGGTAGAGGACAGGGAGACAGGACTGATCCTTTAGCGCCCAGGCACACGGCGTTGCGCCAGTGCCTGGGCTGGGTGATTTCAACGGTTAGGGCTTACCAATCCTGACGGGTCGGCGAAATGATCAGGTCGTTGACCGTGACGTTTTCAGGCTGATTCAGGGCATACACTACCGCGCGACCGATATCGTCCGGCGAGATTGCGATTTTGTTCAGCTCTTGAGCCGCTTTACGGCCTGCCGGGTCGGTCACTTTATCGGCCCAACCGGTGTTGATCACACCCGGGCTGACCGTGTTGACACGGATGCCGTGCTGCACGCCCAGCTCCTTGCGCATCGACTCCGTCATGGCTTGTACGAAGAACTTGGTGGCGCTGTAGATGCCCGCAGCAGGCCCGACCTGGTGACCGGCGACCGAATCCATATTCAGGATTTGGCCCGACTTCTGTTTCAGCATGAACGGCAACACCGCTGCGATACCGTGCAGGTAGCCTTTGATATTCACGTTGATCATCTTTTCCCAGTCATCGGTAGCCAGGTCAACCCAGTTGGAAAACAGCATCAAGCCTGCATTGTTGATCAGGATATCCACCGAACCGAAAGAGTTCTGGGCGAATTGCGCTAACGCTTTCATATCCTCAGGGTTGGTAACGTCGCTGACGCGACCTACCGCTTCACCGCCCTTGCCTTTCAGCTCGCTGACGATGGCGTCCAGGCCTTGCTGATCCAGGGCGGCTGCGACGATTCGAACGCCTTTCTCGGACAAGGCACGTGCTGATGCGGCACCCAGGCCCGACGATGCGCCAGTGATGATCGCGGTTTTATTCTGCAGATAGTTCATGGGCGTTCCTCTCGTTGGTGACTGCCCGTCTGTACGGGCAGTTTTTGGGGTTAGCGCGGATATAAGGGGATCAGTAGCTGCCGACCGGCCAGTCGGTGTAGCCCTTCGCGCCGCCGCCGTAATAAGACTCGCGAGGTGCGATGGTCAGTTCGGCCCCACGACGCAGGCGCTCGACCAGATCCGGGTTGGAAATGAACAGGCGACCAAATGCAACGGCGTCGATCTTGCCTTGGGCTCGGCGCTCAATGGCCATGTCCAGGTCGTAGTTGTTGTTACCGATGAAGGGGCCTTTGAACTGCGCACTCAACGCATCCATGTCGACGCCTTCCGGAACTTCGCGGGAAGTTGCGGTAGCCCCTTCGACGAAGTGCAGGTAAGCCAGATCGAATGCGTTCAGCTGCTGGATCAGGTAGCCGTACATCGCCATGACATTGCTGTCAGGCGGCGTGTTGCCGGCGTCGGGTGTCACCGGCGACAAGCGAATGCCAACGCGGTCGTTGCCCCAGATCTTGACGATCGCCTCGGTCACTTCCAGGGTCAGGCGCGCACGATTTTCGATGGAGCCGCCGTACTGATCGGTGCGATGGTTGGTCGAGTCCCGCAGGAACTGGTCCAGCAGGTAGCTGTTGGCCGAGTGAACCTCTACACCATCAAACCCAGCGCGTTTGGCATTCTCGGCAGCACGCTTGTACTGCTCGATGATCCCCGGGATCTCATCGGTCTCAAGCGCCCGTGGCATCGACACCGGGACGAAGCCTTTGGTGGTGTAGGTCTCACCTTCAGCCTTGATGGCGGAAGGCGCGACCGGTGCAGCTCCGTCGGGTTGCAGTTCGACACTGGAGAAGCGTCCCACATGCCACAGCTGGCTGACGATTTTGCCGCCGGCGGCATGCACCGCATCCGTGACTTTCTTCCAACCGGCAACCTGTTCTTCGCTCCAGATGCCGGGTGTGGCCGCGTAACCGCGACCTTGCGGGGAAATATTGGTGGCTTCCGCAACGATCAAACCCGCCGTGGCGCGTTGGGCGTAATACTCGGCATGCAGCTCGTTGGGGATGCCATCTTCGGCGTAGCGGCTGCGGGTGACAGGGGCCATCAAAATGCGGTTGGCGAGTTTCATCGCGCCAAGGTTGATGGGGGTGAATAAATCAGTACGGGTAGCATTATCTGTCATGATGACCTCGATTAAATAGACCGGTCGTCTAGCGAATTGATAAAAAAATAGCTACGACAAGAGTCGCTTTGCTAGGGTCAGGGAAGTTTCAAAGGCTGCCTCGCGCTTGCCGATCTTCATCATCAGGGAGGCACCGAGCCAAACCTGGTAGAGCGATTTCGCAAGCGTCGCGCTTGGCACTGCGGAGGTGATCGATCCATCGACCAGGCCCTGCTCAATACAGCGCTCAAGCTTGGCGTGGATGGCCTGCGTACCTTGGTCGAGCACCAGGCGCATGCCCTCCGAGAGGTCACACACCTCGGCGCCCAATTTAACGACCAGGCACTTGTCGGTCGGTAGATCGGAGCACTGGGTTCGCGCCCAATACTGGAAGTAACTCAGCAACCTTTGCGCCGCGGGTGCAGATCCCATCAACAGGGTGTCAACCGTTTCCAGGTAGTCGGAAAAATACTGTTCAAGCAACGCCTGACCAAATTCATCCTTCGATTTGAAGTAATGGTAGAACGAACCTTTCGGCACGCTCGCAGCTGCCACCACCTCAGCCAAACCTACACTGGTATAGCCTTTGTGCGTCATCAACGTCCTGGCGACATCCAGGATGTGTTGGCGTGTTTCAGAATGATGCTTTTTCATAATGCGGCCACTCTAGTTAAAACTAGACCGGTCGTCTAGGTGATTTTAGAATGGCTTAACTTTCTACGATCAACGGCAAATGATGACACACGCCACGGTTAAGTCCGTGGGAACCCAACCAACTGCAGAGATGGTGCCCACCAAAGTCGCCGATGATATTGCGAAGCATGTGATACCGCTATTGGGCGGTATTGGACAGGTGCTCGAGCGATACAACATCACGACACCCGTGCGCGCGTCGGGGGCGACCTGAAACCGCAAAATCACCAAGCCCTCACCCCGCGCAACCGAAATGTTTGTTTTGTGTATCATTGGTGCAGACATCTCTTCCAGACATGCTCGTCTGGCGATACGCCCTAAGGTGCTGCACTCAATGACTGAACCCACTCCACTCTCTGTTCGCCGCGCAAAAGGACGCCCGCGCGCGTTCGACCGTGACCAGGCCCTGCTTCATGCCTTGGCAGTGTTTTGGACGCGTGGCTACGAGCCGGCCTCTGTGGCGGAGTTGTGTTCAGCGATGAACATCAGCCCTCCCAGCCTTTATGCGGCATTCGGCAACAAAGCCAAGTTGTTTCTGGAAGCAGTTGCCTACTACGAAGCAACATTCTGGGATGCCACGTGGGAGCGCATGGACACGGAACCGGACATCGTGCGCGCCATCAGCAACTTCTTCCATACCTCAGCATCGATCCTGACAGAGCCCGAGGCCCCATGCGGTTGTATGGTCGTGCTCGCGGCTGTCAACGTCTCCGACGATGCCGGCGAAGTCACCGCCACCCTTAAAGCCTTGCGCCAGGAGGGACGTGACTACTTGCAGCAGCGCCTGGATCGCGCGGTTGCAGATGGTCAGCTGCGCCCCTACACCAATACCCGTCTGCTTGCCGCAGCCTTGAACACATTGCTCGAAGGCATGTCACTGCAAGCACATGACGCTGCAAGCCGTGAAGACCTGCAAGGTATCGGGGCCACAGCTGTAGCAATGCTGGCCCCGTCCCTCTCTGTTTGACTGGAAGCGACCCCGCAAAACCCACTGCTGCGTTCAAGCGAGCTGTTCACACGCCTTTTTGTTGCGCGCGCACGCCTGCTCCAGTAGCGCCGTGGAGGTGGCGAAAGAAATGCGGAAGTACCCTTCCAATCCAAATGCGCTCCCCGGCACGACCGCCACTTGGGCGGCCTCAAGCAGGTACTGGCAAACCTCCACATCATTCGTCAGCACCATGCCCGCCGGGGTTTTGCGGCCGAACAGCGCCGAACATGCTGGGAAGAGATAGAACGCACCCTCCAGACGGCGACACACCAGCCCAGGTGTGCTGTTGAAAGCCTCCAGGCAAAGGTCTCTGCGCTGACGAAACACTTCATTGCGCTCAGCCAGAAAATCGATAGGCCCATCCAGCGCGGCCACCGCAGCAGCCTGGGATATCGCGCAAGGGTTGCTGGTGGTCTGGGACTGAATGGTGGCCATGGCGGCAATAAGAGGTTTAGGACCGCCGGCATAACCAATGCGCCAGCCCGTCATCGAATAGGCCTTTGAGACGCCATTGACCGTCAACACACGATCGTGCAATGCCGGTACCTGCGAAGCCATGGTGGAAAATACCCATCCGTCATAGCTCAAATGCTCGTACATGTCATCCGTCAGCATGTAGACATGTGGATGCTCCAACAGCACGGCGCCCAACTGTTCGAGCTCTGTTGCGCTATAGCCAGCGCCGGTCGGGTTGCTTGGCGAATTCAGAATCAACCATTTCGTGCGCGGCGTGATCGCCTGCTGGAGTTGCTCGGCGGTGATCTTGAAATGCTGATGGGCCGCGCAGGGGATCTCCACGGGCGTGCCCCCTGCCAGGCGCACCATGTCCGGATACGACACCCAATAAGGCGCAGGAATGATGACTTCATCCCCGGGATTAAGGTCAGGCCAATAAGCGCCGACTCATTTCAAGCGCCGCGTCAAAGGGCTCGCGAGTCCTGTTGACCTTGACGAGCAACGAGGCGCCCAACCACATCTGGTAGAGCGCTTCCGCCAATATGGCAGCGTCAACGGATACGGCGATGGAACCATCGGCTTTGCCCTGCTCAACACAACGAATCATCCGCTCGATGATCAGGGCAGTCCCTTTGTCGAGCACCCCGCGCATGTTTTCGGACAGATCACACACTTCCGCTCCCAATTTGACCACCAGGCATTTTTGATCAGTGTGATCAAACGCCTGTGTCTCGGCCCAATAGCGTAGATAGCTCAACAGACGTTCGGCGCCGGAGCCCTGGCTGGCCAATTGCACATCGACCCGCGTGAGGTACTCATCAAAGTACTCTTCGAGTAGCGCTTGGCCAAACTCGTCCTTGGAACGGAAGTAGTGATAGAACGACCCTTTAGGTACTCCCGCGGCCGCGAGCAACTCGGTAAGGCCGACGGCGGTGTAACCTTTTTGAGTCATAAGCGACCTGGCGACATCGATGATGTGCTGGCGTATGTCATGGGCGGGTTTCTTCATAGTGCGGCGGATGCTAGCAAAAAAACGCTTTAGCGTCAGGAGCCCGTTGGAGCACCTGGCGTTTGTTCACCTGTGTCGGAGGCAGTTTACGCAGCGCTTCAGCGACAAAAATATAAATATATTTCCCCGCGAAACATAATTATTATTTGAGCATGATCAAAGAACTGAAAACACTTATCGCCGTGGCGAGAGAAGGCACATTTGCGGCTGCCGGCAGCAAAATCGGCCTCACCCAAGCCGCCGTCAGCGCCCAGATGCAACGCCTTGAGGCAGAGCTAGGCGTGGAGTTGTTCGACCGTAAAGGTCGCTCCGCCCAGCTCAACCGAATGGGTCACCAGGTTTTGTTGCAGGGCCAGGAACTGGTGCGCCAGTTCAAAGACCTGGGCACGACATCAGTGGGTCTTCCCGCAAATGTTTTGGTGACCATTGGGGCGATTGCCTCGGTTCAGCGCTCGTTCTTACCGGAAGCCTTGGCTGAATTTCACCAACGATCCCCACAGTGCAGGACGCGAGTCCTGCCTGGGCTGTCGATGGAATTGGTAAATCAGGTCGATTCAGGTGAAATCGATATGGCGGCGATCATCCGTCCACCCTTCTCTCTTCACAGCGATCTGCGCTGGACAACCTTGGCACGCGAACCGTATCGACTGATTGTCCCGGCTGATATACCAGGCGAGGATTGGGCTGAGTTGGTATCGAGCCAGCCCTTTATCCGCTATGACCGTTCATCTTTTGGTGGACGCCAGGTTGATAGGTTCTTGCGTCAAACCCATTTTTCATTGCATGAAGTCTGCGAACTCGATGAGCTGGACGCGATCATCAAACTGGTTGCAAATGGCGTCGGTGTGGCCCTGGTACCGGAAACGGCCACTCGTAAGGAATGGCCTGCTGAAGTACGTGCGATCGACCTGAAACAACGTACATTCCATCGCGACATCGGTCTCATTCATCGTGCACGCCGCAGCCTTACCGAGCCAGTAAAATTACTGGCTCAGCTGATTATAGAACAGGCAGTCCCACGGGGTGAACAGTAATCAAGGCGCTGCATGCGTTTGGAAAATCTTGCTAACTACAGTCCACTTGCCTTCGACTTTCAGCAGATGGAAGAAGTCGGTGAAAGAGATGCCTGACATGTCGTTGGCGTCGATGCGAGCGCTAGCTGCGGTACCGACGATTTCAATGCGAGTAATAGCGGCCTATGCGTCAGGAGAGGGGCGGAAATCCTTGTCGATCCCCTCGAACAGGATTGGAATCGCGCCGCCTGTCAGCTCGCCATCGGCGCCGACACTGTACATCGTTGCATGTTCATTGAAAGCGGGCTTCATGATACTGCTCTTGGCTTGCTTGCAACCCTCAATATACTTGTTAAGCACCTCGGTGATAGCTTGGTATTCTTCAACGTATGTTGGCTTGCTTACTGTTTTACTGCTGATAACGTGTTGGTCGCTTAGTAAATTTTCTGCTTGAGCCATCGCGCCGAAGCTCGAAACCATGGCCACAAAAAATAAATGTTTGATAGATGTTATTTTCATTAGGTCGCTCTTAATAAGAAGTGTAATTATTGATTTATCAGCCAAAAAAAGAGCCCTCGACGCGGTTAACGTGGAAGGCTCTTGTGTGTCACTGATTAAGCGTTCTGCCCGACCCCAACAGAGCCTTTGCGCTCCAGGGGCGTTCTCTCCCACTTGGCGATGACAAGAGGTGCAATCGCATTACCCAGCACGTTCAGAGTGGTGGTGCCGCTATCGATGATCCGGAATATCCCGGCAATCAACGCAACCCCTTCCAACGGCAGCCCGGCAGACGCCAAGGTGGCCGATAGAATGATGATGGCAAACCCAGGCACACCCGCAGCGCCTTTCGACGTCAGCACCATCGTGACCACCAGCAAAATCTGCTGAGTCAATGACAGGTCGATGCCATAGAGCTGGGCGATAAAGATCGTCGCCACACCGAGGAAGATCGACGCACCGTCCAGGTTAAACGCATAACCCACCGGCACCACGAAGCTGACGATGCGCCGAGGCACGCCATAGGCTTCCAGCTTGGTCATCAACTGAGGCATGACGGCCGCAGAGGCCGCGCTGGAGAAGGCCAGAATCAGCTCATCGCGGAAGTACTTGATCAGCTTGAAGACGTTTTCGCCGATCAAGTAGCAAATGCCGCCGAGCATCACCAGCGCAAAGGTAATCAGCGCCAGGTACACCACGCCGATCAACTTGAGCAACGGTAGCAACGAGGCAAATCCGAAGGTCGCCACGGTTGCGCCGATCATGCCGAATACACCAATCGGTGCGTAAGCCATGACAAACGACACCACCTTGAACATAGCGTCGGAGAAGCCCTGCACAACAGCAACAACCGGTGCGCTCTTCTCTTTAGGCAATGTGTTCAACGCCATACCCAGCAGCACGGCAAAGAACAGCACCGACAACAACTTCGCTTCCGACATTGCGACAATCACGTTATCGGGCACGATGTTTTGCAGGATGATCAGCGCACCTTTCGACGGCTCCATATGCACGGCTGCCGCGTTATGCGCAATGCCGGCGATTTCGGTGCCCTTACCCGGCTCGAACAGATTGGCGAAGCACAAGCCAAGCACGATGGCGAGGCTGGTGATTGCAAAGAAGTAGATCAACGACTTTGCGCCCATTCGGCCGAACGATTTGTTATCACCGCCCCCGGCAATTCCGAGGATCATGCAGCAGAACACAATCGGCACGACGACCATCTTCATCATCTTGATGAAGATATCACCGAGCGGTTTAAGGATTTCAGAACTGACCCAAACTTGATTTTCCGGGTGAGTATTGAAATACCAACCCACGAGCACGCCAAGCAACAGCCCGGCAACGATTTGCCAAACTAAGGGGATACGTTTCATGTCTAGCCTTTTTGTTGGAATGAAAGGACTGCTTGAGCGCAGTTGCTAGATTCATGAGCTTCCAGCTCATTTAAGTGTTCCTGGCGCACGCTTGCTGGCGCGCCAGGTTTTTATTATTTAGCGAACAGCTGACTCATATCCTTGAACGCCTTGAACTCCAGGGCGTTGCCGCACGGATCGAACAGGAACATGGTGGCCTGCTCGCCGACCTGGCCTTTAAAGCGAATATAGGGTTCGATCACAAACCTGGTCGCGCGCGCTTTCAAACGCTCGGCCAGTGCTTCCCATTGCGCCCACTCCAGGATGATGCCGAAGTGCGGAACCGGTACGTCGTGGCCGTCTACCGGGTTGCTGTGCACGCTTTCCTGCGAAGCAGTTTTGGGGTGTTCGTGGATGACCAGTTGATGGCCGTAGAAATCGAAGTCTACCCACTGGTTGCTTGAGCGGCCTTCGGAGAGACCGAACACCTCACCATAGAAGTGACGTGTGGCGGCCAGGTCATACACAGGGATTGCGAGGTGGAAAGGAGAAAGACTCATCAGGACTCCGATAACAATTTTTTTTATTGGTTTGTGGTGCCGGACACCGTGGTCGCTGCCCGACGGCTTTTTGAAGACGGATTTATGCTAAAGCCGCACAGCCTTAAAAAAAATCAATATAAATTTTTCACAAACACAATTTTATTTTGTTAGCTGCTTGATAAACCCAATGAGCACCGCCAAAGGCCGTGCTCATTTTTTTATTCCTGGGCCGTGTCCTTCTGGCCCTGCATGTGTGTTCCAAAGGCTTGAATCGAGTGGCGATGGCTGACCTAAAGAGTGGGAGCACCCACCGCCGACATGTAACCCGCTACGTTTATCTCAACTCGAGGTCTTTGATATGGGCAATCGGCGCAAGCAGCGATGGGTCGAAGGGTTCCGGTGCGCGCCCCGCGAGTAACTGTTGTACCAGGTCCGGATTGGCCAAGGCAGCCTTACCGACGGCGATGATATCTGCGCCAGCGTGCAGGGTTTGTTCAACGGTGGGCGAGTCCTGCACTCTGCCATTGGCGATCAACGCGACGCCCGGCGCATAACGACGGGCCAGCGTCACCAGGCTTGCCTCGTTGCCGATAAATGCCGGCTGCCAGGCTTGATGCTCAGTCACATGGATGAAGTCGACCCTGCGTCAGCCAAGCTGCCGAAGATCGCCTGTGCGTCGTGTTCCCCACCCGCCCATTTGTGCTGAAAGTCATTGACCTTGCCCTGGGATATACGCACCCCCACTGGCGAGTGGCAGACCACCTTTTTCACCGCTGCGATGACCTCAAGAGTCAGGCTCAAGCGCTGGCGTACATCACCGCCCCATCGATCTTCGCGTTGATTGGGGTAATCGTTATCATGCCGCTGCTGCCAGCCCTGCTGGCTGACAACCCGACCCTCAAGGTCGACCTGACGTTATCGGACAGCATCATCGACATAGCCGGACTCGGCATTGATGTAGCCATTCGCATCGCCACGTTGCGCGACTCGACATTGGTCGCCACAACCCTGGCGCCCAACCACGCGTGGTCTGCGCGAGCCCGGCCTACCTGGCGCAATGCGGTACGCCGGCAGTGTTGGATGACCTCAGTCGTCATCTCTGCATCGCGTTGTACGGCATGCCCTACTGGCCATTTACCAAAGGCGCTGCCCCCGTGACCATCCGTGCTCACGGCGTATTTACTGCCAACAGTGTTGAGGCGGTGCGCACCGCAAGCAAACAAGGCCTGGGCCTGGCCATGCTGACGTATTGGGATATCCGCAACGAGCTTGCTGAAGGTTCCCTAGTCATGGTGAACCTTGAGGATGTGCTGCCCGAGCAGCTGTCGATCACGGCGGTGCTTCCGACACGTCAACATGTTCCGCACAGGGTGCGCGTGTTCGTTGAGCACTTGGAAAAAGTGCTCAACAATAAACACAGCGAACCAGACGACGTTCTGCGCCAACACCCAATGACGAATCCAGGTGCGACATGATTAGAGAGTTGAAGACATTTATCTGCGTTACGCAGCGGGGCACGTTCGCAGCGGCTGGCCAGCAGGTTGGGCTGACGCAGTCTGCCGTCAGCGCCCAGATCAAAAGCCTTGAGGACACATTGGGCGTCAAACTGTTTGATCGTACCGGACGCTCAGCCACGCTTAATTCAGCAGGCCAACGTGCCATTCCCCTGGCCGAGGAAATCCTGCGGCTCTTCGGCCGGATGGGGGCCGCAGACAGCGGTAATGACTTCCACGGAGCGTTGCGAATTGGCGCAATCGGCACGGTCCAGACCGGTATCCTGCCGCAGGCGCTGGTGGCCTTGAAATCACAGGCCCCGTTCATCGAAACCAACCTTGTACCGGGTGTTTCGTTGAATCTGCTCAGCCAGGTCGACGCCGGAGAGCTGGACCTGGCCATCATGATCAAACCGCCGTTTTCGCTACCCAAGGATCTGCATGCAGAGGTCATCGCGCGCGAGGCTTTTGTGCTGATCACGGCCAAAGATGTCGTAGGCGACGACCCGCTGGCGATTCTCGTCGAGCAGCCCTTTGTACGTTATGACCGCGGATCATTTGGCGGGCGCCTGGTCACCCAGTTTCTCAAGCAGCAAAAAATCCATGTGCATCAGGCACTGGAGCTGGATGAACTGGATGCCATTGTGAAGATGGTGCGCAGTGGGCTGGGCGTTTCGCTGGTACCCAAAGCGGGTCTATGGCTTGAACATGCGGAGGACGTCAGGGTGCTGGAGTTGCGTAAGCTCACGTTTTTCAGAGAAATCGTGCTGGTATCAAAATATCGGCAAAAGCATTCACCGCTGTTCAATATCTTCCGGGCCTGCGTTCTTGATGCGGTGTGATACCTGTCGGACGCATGCCTGCCTCGAAAAATCAATCCTGGATGCGCGAGCTTTTCAGCAGGAAAGCGAGCCGTTGTGGTGCGGCATGAACAACTATGGTGCAAAACCTTGTAAAACCGTATGACTCATCGAAATTATTCGTGCTCAGAACACAGAATTTGCGCTTTTACCCGCGCGGTTTCCGGATAAGAATTGATTCAGATCAAAACAAGTCAATAGGAAACCACCGTGAGCCTCTCCCCTTTCCATCTGGCAATTCCCGTTTACGATTTGGCCGCCACACGTCACTTTTACGGTGAGGTGTTCGGTCTTTCCGAAGGTCGCTCAAGTGACCAGTGGGTAGACTTCGATTTCTACGGCCATCAACTGGTCATCCATGAGCACCCAAAGACTGCTTCGCAGGAAAGCGTGCACAGCAACCCGGTAGACGGCCACGACGTACCGGTTCCGCACTTCGGCATCATCCTGGAGTGGGCGCAATGGGAAGCACTGGCCGAGCGTTTGAAAGCGCGCGCGACCAGGTTTGTGATCGAACCCTACATTCGCTTTAAAGGCCAGGTGGGCGAGCAGGCCACCATGTTCCTGTTCGACCCGTGCGGCAACGCCCTGGAGTTCAAAGCGTTCAAGGATATGAGTCAGCTGTTCGCCAAGTAATCTGTTGTTCAAGCGACCGTCGCCATTAGAGCGACGGCGCACTATCAAGCCGTGAAGCCTTGCTGTGTTGCGCCGGATATCTGTGAAAGCTCGTGCTTTCTCTGTCTCGCTGCATGCGCCTGGCCGATGCTTAGCCTGCCGCATGAGGATAGAGAACACTATGTCCGACCTCAGTCTCATTTTGGATGAGCCGCCAAGGGCGTCTCTTTCCCCCGTTAAATGGCAGTTCGAGCCGTGCGGTGATCGCTGCGTGATACTGGTATTTGGCAGCGTATTTTCCATTGACCTCAACCGCCAGGCCGCCTCAGTCGGCAGTCAGTTACGTGCCCTGGGCGCTCAAGGCCAGCTACCGGGCGTCACGGATGTTGTATCTGCGATGGTGACCGTCGGTGTTCATTACTCTCCTGAGTCAATTTCCAGCCTTTTCCCCGGTGTGTCTCCTTACGAATCGATCTGCAAACTTGTGACTGAGCGTCTCAAGGATTCGCACAGCGCTGCCGTAACGATCGGCACCCGCCTCGACATTCCCGTGTGCTACGACCCGGAATATGCCCCGGACCTTGAAGAGATCGCGCAGGCCTGCGGCCTGACCGCCAACGAGGTCATCACCGCCCACACGGCCGACTGGCTGGATGTGTTGATGGTCGGTTTCGCGCCAGGTCACCCCTACATCGGCATGCACGACAGCGCCCTATCGCTGCCTCGTCGCGCGACACCGCGCACGCTTGTCAAGCAAGGCAGCATCGGCATCGCCAACCGACAAAGCGTGATTTACCCGGCTGATCTCCCCGGCGGCTGGAACCTCATAGGGCGTACACCGCTGCCCATGTTTTCCCCCTTGAGTGAGCCGCCGTGTCTTTTACAAGGCGGCGACCAGATTCGATTTGTACCCATTACCCGCCATGAGTTTGATCTGTTGGCTCGGGAGAACACGAAGTGACCATCAAGGTAATCAAACCCGGCATGCTCTCAACCTTCCAGGACACCGGACGGCATGGGTTCCAGCATTGGGGCGTACCCGTGACCGGCGTGATGGATGAGGATGCGCATGCCCTGTGCAACCTGCTGGTCGGCAATCCTCGTACCTTCAGCACGCTGGAAATGACCCTCCAGGGCCCGACGCTGCTCTTTCAGGCCAAAGCCGTGATTGCGCTCGCCGGCGCGGACCTCGGCGCCGAGCTGGATGCGATCCCGCTCAAGCCCGGCGTGGCAGCCCTGGTGTCTCCAGGTAGTACCTTGAGTTTCGGCAAACGGCGACAGGGCGCCCGCAGTTACCTCGCGGTAGGTGGCGGCTTTTTGCTGGAACCGCTGATGAACAGCACCAGCACTTATTCCCGAGGCGGGTTCGGCGGGTTGCGCGGCCGCGCACTGCAAGCCGGGGATTTGATTCCCATCTGCTCATCGTTTGCCAACCCGCCACGCCTCAGCCTGCGCTCAAAATTTGGGCTGTATGAAGCGGTTGCATGCGAGCCGATAAGAGTGATCGCGGGGCGGGAATGGAAGGACTTTTCCGATGAGTCCCAGGAGCACTTCTTGAGCGATGACTACACCTTGAGCGGTGACTCGGACCGTATGGGCTACCGGCTTGACGGCACCCCGCTGACGCTGTCTTCACCCAAAGAGCTGTTATCGGAAAGTGTCTCGTTCGGCACCGTCCAGGTGCCGCCCAGCGGCAAGCCGCTGATCTTGATGGCCGACCGACAAACGACCGGCGGATACCCACGGATCGCCCAAGTAGCCAGCGTTGATCTTCCCCGGCTGGCGCAGTTGCTGCCGGGCGATAAGTTGCGATTCTCTCTTATAGATTTGAGTGCCGCCGAAGCATTGCTGCTCACCCGCGCTCGCACGCGCAAAGCAATGGAGGCCTTCAATGCCTGAAATAGATTTCAACAGTGACCTGGGCGAAGGCTTCAGCATTTATCGCGCAGGCGACGATGCGGCGATTCTTCCCCACCTCACCTCAGTCAATATCGCCTGCGGGTTTCACGCCGGGGATTCGCGCTCAATGCGAGCGACCGTCGCGTTGGCCGCAAAGTTGGGCGTGGCCGTTGGGGCCCATCCTGGCTTCGACGACCTGCAAGGTTTCGGGCGCCGAATGATGACGCTGTCCGAAGATGAAGTGTACGAACTCATCGTCTACCAAGTAGGCGCTTTGCTCGGGTTCACCCAAGCAGCCAAGGTCGAACTGCGCCATGTCAAACCCCACGGCGCGCTTTACAACTTCGCAGCGGTGCACAGGCCCACCGCCGACGCGATCTGTAGAGCAGTCAAGGACATCGATCCGAGCCTGATTCTTTTCGGCTTGTCGGGAAGTGCCTTGGTCAGCGCCGCCCAAGCCTGTGGTTTGACCGTGGCACAGGAAGTGTTTGCCGATCGCAGCTACCAGGAGGACGGCACACTGACGCCCCGCATCCAGCCTGGCGCAATGATCGAAAACCTCCACGATGCCATCGATCAAGTGATGAACATGCTGCATTTAGGCGAAGTGCGCACAACCCAAGGGACCTGGGTACCGGTGAAAGCACACACGCTTTGCATACACGGCGACCAGCCCGGCGCCGCAGCGTTTGCCAGTGCGATCAGGCAAGCGCTGCTCAAAGAGGGCATCACCATTCAAAAACCCGCGCGTGCGCGTACTTAAGTGACACCCACAACGTTTACCCATAATAAAAAGGAAACAGCCATGCCTCGTGAATCAACCCCCTCGTTTTAACTGCCGAGCTTAAAACCTCGTCTGAGAGCTGAATAGTCAACTACGGAGCGTCTGGGCGCCTGAATGCCCGGATGAACTGTGCACTGTCGGTTTTCGGTACGTCACTTTCAAGGCAGGACCCTCTGCCACTTAACTCTTTTGGCCATTGGCCAGAGTGGAAGGTATTTATGTCTCGTGTTCTTTCTGAAAATACGCACTTGCCGCACCTCGACGTCGATGCACACACCACCCATGGCACAACGCAGTCGGTCGTCATTGCCAAGCGCGCAGCCATGGCGTCGGCCACCGGCACCGCCGTTGAGTACTATGAGTTCAGTATCTACGGCTATATGGCGACCATCATCGCGCCGTTGTTCTTTCCCGGTGATAACCCCGCCGCTGCCCTCCTCGCCACTTTGGCGGTGTTCGGTATTGCCTTTGTCATCCGCCCGATAGGCGGCGTGCTGCTCGGTCGCCTTGCCGATCGTATCGGTCGACGTCGAGTGCTGCTCAGCACCGTGATCGGGATGGGCACCGCAACTGCGCTGATTGGGGTGTTGCCCACCACCGCCCAAATCGGCCTCGCAGCCCCTATCCTGCTGGTGCTGTTGCGACTGTCCCAAGGTTTCTTCGCCGGCGGCGAAGTGGTAGGCGCAGCGGCATTTGTGGCTGAATCTTCGCCAAACGGCCGACGTGGGTTCTTCGGTTCATTCACACCGTTGGGTGTTGCCGTGGGTGGCGCCATTGGCGCGATTGTCTGCGGTATCACCACTGGGCTGCTCAGTGCCGAGCAATTGCAGGCATGGGGCTGGCGTATCCCGTTCTTCCTGTCCATCCCGCTGGTTATGTTTTCGTTTTACATGCGGCATAACGTAGAAGAAACGCCGGAATTCAAAGCCTTCCTGGAGAAGGAAAAGCCACCGGCAGCGCCAGTCAAAGAGGTATTCAGCAAAAACCTGCCGGCACTGCTCCGTGTCATCGTATTTGCGTCTGCACAGAATGCGGGTTACTTCATCGGGATGGTGTTCATGAACATCTACCTCACGACCTACCTGCACTTCGACAAATCCAAAGTCTACTGGGTGATTGCAGTGATCAGCCTGTGCATGGCGGCGATGATGCCCTTCTGGGGTGGTTTGTCAGACCGCATCGGTCGCAGGAAGGCGCTGAGTATCGGTTTCCTGGGCTATGCCATTCTGGTGATTCCCATGATGATCCTGATGGACAGTGGCAGTCTTTGGATCGCAGCACTGGCCATGTTCGTCGCGACCCTGCCTATGCCGATCGTTCAATCGGTTGGCTACCCTACTTACGCGGAACAATTCCCGACACGTGTGCGCTACACGGCCATGGCGATCAGCATCAACCTGGGCGCAATCCTGGGCGGCGGCATCACCCCTTACGTGGTCACTTCGATTATCACCAAGACCGGCAATCTACTGGTACCGGGCTATTTCATGGCGGGCGCTGCGGTCTGTGCCCTGCTGGCCATTCTCACGCTGCGTGAGACATCCAAGGGCAATCTTCTCAGATAGTCCGACGCTACGGCCAACACACATTCAAGACGCTGCCCATTACACAAGGTTGAAGCACCATGGACATAGAAAAAGTCAAAGAGCTGGTCAAGTTGATCGAGGGATCAAGCCTGGCGGAGATCGATTTTAAAGAAGGCGACAATCGGGTCCGTCTTCGTCGTGACCGTAAACCAGTCGCCCATCCCCACGCAGTCACACCGCTGCACGTTCCACAGCCTACACCAGTGCCTTCGCCGCCAGAGGTGGGGCTGAAAAATGCCGGCACCGTTATTTCGGCACCTATGGTGGGTGTGTTCTACCGCAAGGCATCAGCGACCTCGGCAGCGTTTGTTGAGATTGGCCAGTCCGTCGTAAAAGGCGACGTCTTGTGCATCGTTGAAGCCATGAAAATGATGAATACGGTGGAGGCGACCTGCAGTGGGATCATTGAGGCAATCATGGTCGAAGACGGTCAGCCCGTTGAATACGACCAGCCCATGTTCAACATTGTTTGAGCGACGCGGAGGTCAGAATGAGTGAAGTCGCAAAACTGCAAAAAGTAGTGATCGCCAACCGTGGTGAAATTGCTTTGCGTATCGTACGCGCCTGTAGAGAACTGGGCATCAAGACTGTCGCTGTACACTCCACGGCAGACCGCGAGTTAATGCACCTGGGCCTGGCGGATGAAACCGTCTGCATCGGTCCGGCGCCCGCCAACCTTTCTTACCTGA